>CANCXY010000098.1 GCA_947381875.1 uncultured Clostridia bacterium
CCGTCAGCCGCTGGCCGCGCTGGCAAGGCGCATGCACAACGAACAGTGCGGGCGGTTCCTGCGCACGCTCATTTTCCGTGCGGGCACGCCCGCCCAGCGCGGGTACGCGTTGGGATTTTTGACGCACTGCGCCGCCGATTCCACCCTGCACCCCTATGTGGCGTTCCAGAGCGGCGAAAAGGGGCAGTTCCACCGCCCGCACGGGCACGCGTGGTGTGAATCGGCGCTGGACAGCATGTTCCATGAAAAGGACCGCAAAACCCCTCTCGTCCCGCCTGATACCGCCGCGCCGCCGCTGCCGCCCCAGGCGCTGGCCGAGGTGACACAGCTTTTGCATGACGCCATTGCCCATGTATACGGCGAAACCATTTCCCATGAGGCGCTGGCCGATGCTTTCCACGATTTCCACACCCTGCGCCGCCTGGCCTGCACACCCGGCGGCGGGAAGCGAAAACTCGTGCGTTTATTCTCGCGCGCCGTGCCTCTCGCCGACTGGGGCCTCGCGCACATGACGCCCGCCCCCTGCCCGTCGGAGGGGTTCGCGGAACAATGGGAAAACCCCTATACGCACGCTGTCCGCAGGGCAGGACCGGAGGCGCTCTGCGCGGAATCGGCCCTGCTGGCGGAGAGCATGATGAAAGCCGCCGCCGCGTATTGGGACGGGCGCGGCATTAAGTATGGCGTCGCGATGGCGGTCGGCGACCGGAACTATATGACGGGGCTGATAAGCGCGCCCGCAAGGCCCCCAGAGGCGCCGCCTCTGGACTCCGCAAGCCTTTGAAAAGGCGGAAAAGAAATATTTCCGTGTGTTTCCCCGCCCGTAGGGCGGGGAAACACACAAAAGATAGAGGCGGCTGTGCGTTCCCGTTCCGCAGGCGGGGAAGTATGGCCGGAGGAAGGGGCGTTTGTATGAACATTACAAAGAAAACCTATTACATGTTCGGTGTCGTTTCAGCGGCGCTGAATCTGCTGGGCGGCGCGGCGCTTCTGCTGGGCACGCGGCTCTCGCTGCTGTTCAACTTGGCTACCATCGCGGCGGGCGCGATGATGCTCCTGCTGGCTACCTGCGCGCAGGATGGGAAACTGCGGCGCAATACCAGCCTGGCCGGGGCGCTGCTCACGATTTTGGGCATGGTGCCGGGCGCTGTCGGCGCAGTGTGCGGCGCGGCGTCATGGCCGGTGTTCGTGTGGCCGTATTTTAAGGCCGCCTCGCCCGATGCGCCTGTGCGCAAGGCCGCGTCTGTTGTGTTCGTGTGCGGGGGCGTACTGTTGGCAGGTAGCTTTGTGCCTGTGCCGCGCATGCTCGGCGGGTGCTTGATCTGCGCGGTGGCCGTGGCCCAGGGGCTGTTTGCGTTCCTTCTGTATCAAAAAGAAAAAGAGGGCGGTGCGCCGCAATGATGCGGGACCGCGCAAAGGCGGCGGAATGTAACAAAATGGGTTTCCAAAGGGGCTGTGCCCCTTTGGCGGAGTCCAGAGGCAGAGCCTCTGGCGGGTCCGGGCGGCGTCCGGCGGCGGCCCAACAGGAGGTGCGGCCATGAACGGCACGATCGACACGCGGGTGATCGGGCAGCTTGCGGGCATCCCGTTTTTTGTACCCGCCTATCAGCGCGGGTACCGCTGGACGGAAAACGAAGTGCGGGCGCTGTTAGAGGATGTGTGGGATTTCGACACGGAAAACGGCGCGCTGCGGTACTGTATCCAGCCGCTGATCGTGCAGCCGCGCGCGGGTGGGAAGTATGAAGTGGTGGACGGTCAGCAGCGCTTGACGACCATCTTCCTGTTTATGCGTCTTGCGCGGGGGAAAGCGGCGAAAAACGCGCCGCCGCTCTTTTCACTGGAATATGAGACGCGCCCCGGCAGCGCTGAATTTCTGCGCACACTGCCGCAGGGGCGGTACGAGGAAAATATTGATTTCCACTTCATGGGCCGCGCCTGCCAGGCCATGCGCGACTGGGTGCGCGCCAAAGCGGGGCGGGAGGGCATGCCCGACTTTCTGAACGCCCTCTATGAGAAATTCCGGGACAGCGTCTTTTTTATCTGGTACGAGCTGCCCGCCCGCGAGGACCCCATTGAAATGTTCCAGCGGGTCAATATTGGCAGGATTCCTTTGACGGACGCGGAACTTATCAAGGCCCTGCTGCTGGATTCCGCCCATTTCCACGGCGCGGGCGTGCGCAGGCAGACGGAGATTGCGGTGCTGTGGGATAAGATCGAACAGGAACTGCATCACGAGCCGTTCTGGTATTTCCTCAACGGCAAGGAGCCGGGGAGTACGCGGATCGATATGCTGTTCAGCCTTTTGGCGCAGCAGTATGGCCGGGAGATGCCGGAGATTGACGCGCGCACGCCCCATTATCCGTTCCTTGTTTTCAGCGAGGCGGTCAAGCGGGGCGGCGGCACACAGGCGTGTGTGGAGGGGCTTTGGCGGGACGTGGAACTGCTGTATGAGGAACTGCGGAGCTGGTATGAGGACTACAACCGCTACCACCTGATCGGGTACGCCATCGCGCAGGGAAAGAGCATTTCGGCCCTGCGCGCGCGGATGGCCGGGAAGGGGAAACGGGCGGCGCTGAAAGCCCTGCTGGCCGATGTCCGCGCGGAGTACGGGCAGGGGAAGGTGGAGGACCTGACCTATGAGCAGGGGAAAAAAGTCCGCCGGACGCTGCTGCTGTTCAACATTGCCACGCTGGTGTGCGAGAGCGACCATCAAACGCGCTTCCCCTTTGACCTTTACAAAAAAGAACAGTGGGATATCGAGCATATCCACGCGACCGGCGACCGGTCGGCGGGGGCGGACGACGGCATCGGCAATTTGACGCTGCTCAACCTGCGCATCAACCGCGCCTATGAATACCGGGACGTGCCCTTTGAACAGAAGCGCCAGGTGATTTTAGAGGAGTCAGCAAAGGGGAATTTTATCCCTGTATGCACCAAAAACGTGTTTTTGAAATCATTTACCCGCCGCGTGCAAAGCACCGTGCAGTGGGATGAAAATGACAAAGCGGAATATATAGAAACGATGAAAGCTACGCTGAAAACCTTTTTCGCGGGCAGGTGGATCGCCGCAAGGCCGGGGGAAACGGGATGACGCTGCTGGAACTGCTGAAACGGTATACCGTAGAAATCCCCCTCATCCAGCGCGACTACGCCCAGGGGCGCGCCGACGCACAGGCCAGGTTGGTGCGGGAAACGCTTTTGCGCGATATGAAGCGGGCGCTGTGCCGGGACGTGCCGCCGCTGGACCTGAATTTTGTCTACGGCGGCATTGTAGAAGGGGAGGAAGGGGAAACGTTCATCCCCATCGACGGGCAGCAGCGCCTGACGACGCTGTTCCTCCTGCACCTGTACGCGTTCCGCGCCGACGAGAGCCGCACGCCCCTTTTGCGGCGCTTCACCTATGAGACGCGCGAGAGCGCCCGCCGCTTTTTCCAGTATATCACCGAACACCGCGCGCAGATTTTCGCGCCGAGCCGGGAATATGCCAGCCCGTTGGAGCGCATCACCGATTCCGAGGCGTTCGGGTTCGGCTGGCAGTGTGATCCAAGCGTGCAGTCGGCGCTTGTGATGTTAGACGCCATCGCAAAGGACTTCGCCGATGTGCGGGGTTTGGCGGACAGGCTTTTGCAAAGCGCGCCGCCGCTTTTGTCGTTCCATTTCCTGTCGATTAAAAATCTCGGCTCAGGCGACAGCCTGTACATAAAATTAAACGCGCGCGGCAAACCGCTCACGCCGTTTGAAAATTTCAAGGCAAAGCTGTTGGGACGCCTGCAAACGCTCCCGCTCCCATTCAGCGCCGGGGATTTTGAACGCCGGTTCGATGGCGTCTGGACGGACTTTTTCTGGCAGCGGGAAAAAAGCGTGCGGTATGAAGAAAAATATTATCTGTTCTTCAAAATCCTGCTTGTCAACAGCGGGATGATTGAGGAAAGCGACGAAAACTGGGTGTGGGCGCTGCGGTACGGCGAGATACCAGCGGAGGTGTATCTGGCCGCGTACCGCCTGCTGGATTACCTGTGCGAAAGCCCGTCCACACCGGCGGGGCGCGTTGTGTGGGGTGCGCTGGAAAACCCCACCGCATCCGGCTATGCGGCGCTGCATGCCGTGGCGGTGTTCCTGCGCGAACACCCGGAATTGGCGGGCACACAGGCCATGTACGACTGGGTGCGGCTTTTCAGGAACCTTATCGGCAACAGCGTAATCGACGATTACAAGGCGTCGCGTGAAGCGGTGCGGGAGATCGACCAGTTCGCCCAAGAGGAGGACCATTTCACAGCGCCGCTCACGGGCATTCAGCACTTGTCCCTGCGGCATGTGAAAACCAAAGGGGGGCGGGTGCTTCGGAAAACGTCCAGCATTTTTGATAAAGGGCAGCTCAAGGAAGAAACGGTCAAAGCGGCTATCATTTTGGCGGAACGCGGCGCGTCGGATGGCGCGGTGTCGGGCGGGGCGTTTGAAACGGAGATCGCCCGCGCGGAGGCTTTGCCCTTTTTCGGCGGTCAGATACGTGCGGGGCTGTACTATGCTAAAGATGAAAACGAGGCGTATGGGTACGACCTCCCCACCTTCCGCGCCCGCTGGGCAAAGCTCCAGCTGCTGTTCCGGGATTACGACGCCGCAAGCTCCCATCTGCACCACGGCATCCTTTTGCGCCGGGCGCTGCTCTCCATTGCGGACTATACGCTGCCCGTGGGCGGCTATCAGACGTTCTGTTCCGATCATAACGACGCGGGCGGGAGCATAAGTTTGAAAGCAATCTTTTCCCAGGCGGAGCCTGTCACGCAGGCGCTGCTGGACGAATTGGACGGGAGCAAAAGCGCGGAGAAGGCGCTGAAAGAAGTGATCGGCCGCCACATTGGGGGGATACCGCAGAGCGATTGGCGCTATACGCTGATCCATTATCCCGGCCTGTTTTCCTATATGAACCCGCGCTTCTCCCGGATGTTTCCGGGGACGGAGTATATTTTGCTTGTCAAGAATTTATCCGCGAACGGGTACAATATGGAGGTCTTTACGGGCGCGCTGAAATATGAGTTGGAGAGGCGGTTCGCGGGCGAACATTCCAGGGAATTTTTCACGGGGGCGCAGGCATATTTGAACGGTGCTTTGCGGGACCCCGAAACCTATGAGTACGTTGGGAGGACCCTATGCGGCGATTATTTCCTTGTCATTCCGGGTCGGGGCGGGGAACAGTATATGGTCCGGTACAGCATGGCGGAACATGCGTTTGTCATGGAACGGAGCGGCGAGGTGGTTTTTACCTCCCAGACTGACACTCCCATCACGGAGACGGCGGACTATATCTGCAAAAACCCCATGTTCAGCCGGGAATACAAAAAAGGAAAAAACATAGAAAGGAACTGACATGAAAAAATTTCTTCTGGCGGCGTGCGCAGTATGCCTGGGGCTGTGCTGCGCGTGCGCGCGAGGGTCGGGCGCGCGTGCGCCGGAAGGCCCAAAACAGGACTTTACCGCCGTACCGGGAAGCGGCACATCCCAAAGCGCCGCGCCGGACAACGCCTCTGACGCTCCCTCCAGCGCCGTCCCCGCTTCGGGCGCGGCGGTGCTGCCATACCGCGCGGTGTGGATCAGCTATCTGGAATGGCCGCTGTTTGATACATCCAGCGCCGAGGCGTTCACGGCGTGCGTTGGCGCGGCGTTCGACCGCTGCGCGGCGGTGGGGCTGAATGTTGTCGTTGTGCAGGTGCGGCCTTTCAGCGACGCAATCTATCCGAGCAGCATCTACCCGTGGAGCCATCTCCTCACAGGCACGCAGGGGCAGGACCCAGGGTTTGACCCTCTCGCCATCCTGATTGAGCAGGCGCACGCGCGGGGGCTGGTGTTTGAGGCGTGGGTAAACCCCTATCGCGTGCGCCTGAACGACAACACGCCGCAGGGCGCGCTTGCGGGGGGAAACCCGGCGGTACTGCACCCGGACTGGGCGATCGAGGCCAACAACGGGCTGTATTACGACCCCGCCCTGCCAGATGTGCAGCAGATGGTGGTAGACGGTGTGATGGAGCTTGTGCAGAACTACAACGTCGACGGCATTGAGTTTGACGACTATTTCTACCCCACGACGGACGAAGCCTTTGACGAGGACAGTTTCGCGCGCTACGGCGCGGGGCAGGCCCTCACCGAATGGCGGCGCGGCAACGTCAATACCCTGATACAGAAGGTATACGCCGCCGTCAAAGCGGTGCGGCCCCAGGTGGTGTTCGGCATCAGTCCGCAGGGGAATAACGACAACAATTATCACCAGCAGTATTCCGACGTCGCCCTGTGGATGCGCACGCCGGGATTTGTCGACTATGTAATGCCGCAGGTATACTGGGGCTATAACTATACCCTGTCGAACGGCTCGGCCCGGTACGCCTTTGAAAACCTCGTGCAGGAATGGATGAACATGGAGCGTGACAGCTCCGTCTCGCTCGCCTTCGGCCTGGGCGCCTACCGAGTCGGCGAAGGGGACGGCTCCTCGACGCAGAGCGACGAATGGCAGACCGGCCACAACCTCGCCGACATGGTGCGCACGCTCTCCGCCCACGGGGCGAACGGCTATGGCATCTACCGGTACGAAAGCCTGTTTGGCGGCGGTGAATATACCGCCCTGCGCGAAGCGGAGCAGAAAGCCTTAGCAGAAGTAAACGCCCAACCCTGACACGCCGCGGCGTCCTCACCCGCTAACTCATAAAAAAGGTGCGCGGCAATGAAATTGCCGCGCGTGATGGGTTTCCAAAGGGGGCTTGCCCCCTTTGGCGGAGTCCAGAGGCAGCGCCTCTGGCAGGATTCCAAAGGGCAGCGCCCTTTGGACAGGTCCGGGCGGCAGCCCGGCGCGTTCAGGCGGGGAACTCACGGCAGGGGATGCCCGCAGCGGCGAGGGCGTCGCAGAGTTTGCGGCCGTTGCGGCCTGTGCCGGGGGCGTAGGAGCCGTAGTGGTAGGGGACGACGAGGGCGGGCCGGGTGCGCATGGCGGAGAGCTGGGCGGGGACCACCTTTGCGTAATGGGGCATGTTCCAGATGCCGTCGCATACCACGAACAAGACATCGCAGGGGATGTTGGGGGCGAGGGTGTCGGTGTCGCCGGAGATGTAGTAAGTGAATCCGCCGAAAGTGAGGACGATGCCGAAACCGAACCCGGCGGGGTGGTTTTTGTTGACGGCGGGCACGGCTTCGGCGGACGCGCCGCAGGGGAAATCGGCGCGCGGGGCGCCGGGTTTCAGGATGGTAATCTGCTGATCGCTGACGTTCAGGTCACGCGGCAGCAGGGCTGCCACCTCGGCGGTCGTGGCGAAATGGGTCTGGGGGGTGCAGATCTTTTTCAGGTTTTTGGGGGAATAGTGGTCGCTGTGGTTGTGCGTGATGAACACGAGGTCGGCGGCGGGGGCGTCCTTCGGCAGAAGGAACGGGTCGGCATAGACCACCGATTTCCCGTCGGAAAAACACACGCAGCCGTGGTGGATGAAACGGACGAGGGAAAGGGCTTCCATAGAACGGGCCTCCTTTTTGAATGAATCGCGCGGGTTTACCGCATACTATCTGTATTCCATACAATACCGCCCGGAACCATTGTACCGGGAGTATCCAAAGCGGGGCGTTTTGTGTGCCCCCTGCGGCTTGGGCACTCCTATTGTACCGCGTTCCCGGCGAAATGTCAAAGCGAGGGATACAGAAGTATGAATACAAAAACGAAGCTGTCCGCCTGCTGCGCCGCGCTGCTGTTCGCGCTTACCGCCTGCGCGCAGGACACCGTGCTTGTGCGCAGTGTGTCCGAGAGCGAGGCCGCGCCCCACGCGGCCCCCTGCGAGGCGATCGTCCTGCCCAATACGCTGCGTATGCCCATGACGGACGGCGTTGTGCGCACACAGCTCAACGGGGACGTGCTGTCGGGCGCTTTTACGGCGGTGAATTCCTGCCGCACACACGGCTTTTATACGGCGGGCAGCGCGACGGTCTCCTTCCAGGCGACGGTCGAGGACGAGGCCCCGCCCGCGGACGCGCGGTTGGCGCTGTGGCGGCTTTCGGCGGATGGTACGGCGCAGTACCAGGAGACGGTGGCCTTTGCGTGTGACGGGGCGGCGCAGGCGCACACGTTTACAGGGCTGGAGCCGGGGGCGCTGTACCGGCTGGTACTGAGCTACACGGAATCGGCGGCGCGGCGCATGACGGGCCTGTTCACCGTGGAGGGCGTGACGGCGGAAGTGGAGGACGAGGAGTTAGGGGAAGCGGTGCTGGTGGGCGCGCCGCAGGACGAGAAAACGCAGGAGGGGGATTGCGATGATTGAGGATTTTAAGCATATGAAATGGCTGCCGCTGACGGCGGGGGCGCTGCTCTGCCTTCTGGGCCTGACGGCGCTGTTCCGCCCCATGTGGGTGGCGGAGATCTTGCCGCTCTGTATTGGCGTGGCAATCTTATGTCTGGGCGCAAGCGAGCTGGCGGAGAGTTTCGCGCAGAAGGGGCACGCGCCCCGGTACATAGTGGGCATGAGCCGCCTGCACGGCGTTGTCAATATCGCCGTGGGGCTTGTTTTTCTGTTCAACCGCACGGTGACGCTGCTGTTCATCGCGGTGACGCTCGGCCTCTGGGCGGCGGCGTTCGGGTTCCTGCGCCTCGCCGACGCGCGCCGCCGCCGCGTCGCGGGCGTGCCCTGGCGCGGCTGCGCCGTGGACGCCGCCGCAAAACTCGTGATCGGCATCGCCATCCTCGCAAGCCCCTTCACCAGCGTGAAAGTCTGGACCATCATGACCGGCATCTTCTTCCTCGTCGTGGGCGTCTCCGTCATCTCCTCCGCCCTCTTTCTCGACCGCCTGCCTCACGACTTCGGCGACTTTTAGGGCCAAAGGGCGCTGCCCTTTGGAATTCCGCCAGCGTCCCGCTGGACCGGCCAAAGGCTCTGCCTTTGGCATCCGCCACCCTTTGAAAAGGGTGGACGGAAACTTTAATAGCGCCCAAACATGCGTTTGGGCGCGGGAGAATGTTTCTTTCGCCGGGAGGATTTTGTGTATTCCCTGTATGGGGTGGAGCGGTTTTGTGTATTCCCCGCCCGCAGGGCGGGGAATACACGGAAGTGTCTCCTGGGCTTGGTATAGAGGGGTTTTTTGGAAAAAAGGGGGCGTGAAAAAAGTTTTCATGCGCCAGTTTTTGTCGAACACTTGCAATTTGCACCGTTTGCGTGTATCATAGAAGCATACTAAAAGAAAAGATGGCGGGAATGCGCCGCGAGGGAGGAACGTTTGTGGCCCGGAAAATGGTGGAGAAGAAAATTCGCTCCGCGCTGCCGGTGTATCTGGCGGCGGCGGTGTTCCTTGTCGGGTCGTGCATGTTTTCGGTGTACCGGCTTTCCGGGCTGCTGATTGTCGGTGCACTGTCGGCGGCGGCGTATGCTGTCGCGGATAAGGTGATTCGCCCGCGCGTCGTGATGGTGCCCGCGCCGGAAGAACCGTTCGCCACCGGCGAGGCCGCGCTGGATGAGGCGCTTGCCGCTGCACAGCGCGACTTGGACGCCCTCAATACGCTCAACGCGCGCATTCCCGATACCGCCCTCTCCGCCAATATCGACCGGATGGAGAACGCGGGCGCGGCCATCCTGCGTGAGGTGCGCGCGCATCCTGAAAAGGCGCGCGGCATTCGGAAGTTTGTCAGCTATTACCTGCCCACCGCCGTGAAGATTCTTACGACCTATGCGGATTTGGCCGCGAGCGGCGCGGGCGGCGCGAACGCCAAAAGCCTGGCCGCCGAGGTGGAGAAGAACGCGGGCGCGATTGCCGCGGCGTTTGAAAACCAGTTGGACGCCCTCTTTGCGGGCGAGGTGCTGGATGTGTCCACCGACATCACCGTGTTGGAGGGTATGCTCTCCGGCGCGGGCCTTTCCGGCGATGCAATCATGAAGCCGCGGCTGCAATAGGAAACATGGGATGTTGCCGCCGTTCTCCCCGAAATCTCCGGGCGGGATTGGCAAAGCTGCGTTTGAGCAGGCGTTTTATACGTTTGGGATCGAATTCATATAAAAGGAGCATAACGAAGATGGATGAAAAACAAGCCGTCCCCTCGCTAACCCTGGCGCCGGATCTTTCCGCCCCTGCCGTACCTACGCTTACATTGGAGCCGGAAGCCCCCGTGGTGGAGGAGAAGAAGCCAGAACCTGCCCCGGAAGCGGCAAAGCTCTCCCCCGAAGAACAAAAGGCTGTCGATGAGTTCGCCGAGAAGATCGACCTGCGCAATTCTACGGTCGTGCTGCAATACGGCGCGGCCAGCCAGAAGAAGGTGGCCGATTTCTCCGCCAGCACCCTCGAAAACATCCGCACAAAGGACTTGGGCGAAGTAGGCGAGATGGTGACGGGGCTTGTCACGCAGCTCAAGAGTTTTGACGCCACCGAAGAAGCCCCCAAGGGCATTATGGGCTTTTTCAGGAAGCAGAGCAATAACCTTGACGCGTTCAAGACAAAGTATTCCAAAGTGGAGACAAATGTCGATAAGATCACGCAGATGCTCGAAGGCCATCAGGTGCAGCTTTTGAAGGATATCGCCATGTTGGACAGAATGTACGAGATGAACCTCGTATATTTTAAGGAACTGACGATGTACATCCTGGCGGGCAAAAAGAAGCTGGCCGAGGTGCGCGCAAAGGAGCTGCCGGAACTGGTGGAAAAGGCAAAGCGTTCCGGCCTGCCCGAAGACGCCCAGGCCGCGCGCGATTTGGACGACATGTGTACGCGATTTGAAAAGAAGCTCTACGACTTGGAACTGACGCGCAATATCTCCGTGCAGATGTCCCCGCAGATTCGCCTGATTCAGTCGAATGATACCATGATGGCCGAAAAGATCCAAACGTCCATCGTGAACACCATCCCCCTCTGGAAAAGCCAGATGGTGCTTGCCCTCGGCCTTGCGCATTCCCAGCAGGCCATTGAGGCACAGCGCGCCGTCACTGATATGACGAACGAACTCCTGCGCAAGAACGCTGCCGCCCTCAAACAGGGCACCATTGCCGCCGCGAAGGAGTCGGAGCGCGGCATCGTGGACATCGAAACGCTCCAGCAGACAAACCGCAGCCTGATCGAGACGCTTGACGAGGTTGTCAAGATTCAGAACGAGGGCCGCGAGAAGCGCGCCAGCGCCGAGGCCGAGCTTGGCCGCATCGAGGGCGAACTGAAAGCCAAACTCCTGGAAATCGCCCCTCGCTGACAGCATCGGGCTGCCGCCCGAACCCGCCGGGCGCTGCCCGGACCCGCCAGAGGCGCTGCCT
>CANCXY010000099.1 GCA_947381875.1 uncultured Clostridia bacterium
TGCGAGGCGCAGGTCGTTGTCGTGAACGGTACGCTCACGGCACAGGCGCGGGAAAAACTGCGCCCGTTCGCCTCGCGGCTGATTATGCGCGCCAATGAGGGCTATGATATCACAGCCTATAAAGAGGGCTTCCTCAGCGAATGGGAGAGCGGCGCGCGGTATGATGAAGTACTGTTCTATAACCAGACGATTTTCGGCCCCGTGTGCCCGCTGGACGCAATGTTCCGCGATATGGGCGCGCGCGATATCGACTTCTGGGGTCTCACCCGGCACAAGGGCGCGCCACAGGCGTTGTGGCGGGGCGGCGTCGTGATCCCGCCGCATGTGCAGAGCTTTTTCTTCGCGGTGCGCGGGGAAATGCTGCGTTCAGAAGAATTTTTGCGCTATTGGCGCGAGCTGCCGCATATTGAAAGCTACTGGGACGCGGTGGAAAAGCATGAGATCGTCTTTACACAGCATTTCGCACAGCGGGGATACAAATGGGACACCTATGTCGATACCGCCGCGCTGGAACCGTTTAACGATTACCCCCTGATGGGCTGCCCCGTGCCGCTTTTGCGGGCAGGCTGTCCGTTTGTCAAGCGCAAGAGCTTTTTAGAACGGCGTTTTGAATATACGACGGTGCCGCATGGGAACGCCGTGTGGCCGCTGTACGCCTATCTGCGCGACGAGACAGATTACCCCCTGCGCCTGATCGCCCAGAACCTGACGCGCACAACCGAGGCCGCTTTGGCCGCGCAGGCGATCGGGCCATACTTTGATACAGCGGCATATGCCGCCCCGGCGGGGGAGACGTTCGCGGCGGTGCTGTATATCCATCAGGAGGCGATGGGGGCATACCTGCTTCAAACACTGCCGCGACTTGGCGGACAGACGGCGCTGTTTGTGCTGTTCGCGAGCGGCGCGCTGCGCACAAGCCTTGCCGGGCAGGTGCCGCCGGGGGCGCGGACCTATACCATCCACTGCCCTGGGCCGCAGTATCTTTTTGAAACGCTCTGGCGGGAAGTGGAGGGATATCCGTACCTGTGCTACCTCTCCACGGATATCCCCCCGCTGCTGGACGGCAAATTTGAGGACGCGACCAGCCTGGCGGGCGCGGTGGAGAGCCTTGCGCGTCCCCAGTGCATGGGGATATTCAAACAGAACGGGACCTTTGGCTTGCTGCTGCCGCCGATGCCCAGCCACCAGGAAAACTTTTCCCTCGGTGTGCGTCTGCCGTGCGAGTGCGACACGGTAGACGAGCTGCTGCGAACCGCCGGGATGCGCGTGCCGCTGGGCAAAACGACTGGCCTTGCCAGCCGGGGCGGCATGTTCTTTGCCCGCACCGACGCCCTCGCGGGGCTTACCCGTCTTGATTGGGCGGCCTCCGGCCTGTTTGAGGGGATGTATCCGCTGTGGGAGCTGCTGCCGCCGCTGGCCGCGCAGGCGGCGGGGTATCTGACGGGCTTTGCGGCGAGCGCGGCGCAGGCGTTCGCCGAACTGGAAAACCACCGCGCCATGATGGCCGCCGTGGAGCGCCGCTGGCGCGCAAAGAAGTACCTGCCGCTGGATCAGATCCTTTTCCGCATGCGCCTGGTGATCGACTTTTTCAATTCCCACCGCTATCAAATGACGATCGAACAGGCGGCGGACCGCACGCGCTTTGGCCTCAAGCAGCGTTTGTGGTACTGTATGCAGATCTTATTGAAGCCAAAGACGTTCGCGAAGCTGACGGAAAAACTGGTGCGCCATAAAGAGGCTCCGCCGCCCGCCGGGAGCATTGAGATCAGCTTTTGGGACGAAGGTGGGCGTTGAACACGGGGCACGCCGCTGTCTGTCCCGCTTTTTTCGCTGAATGTGGGAAGGAAACCGCGGGATTTTGTGTCTATCCCCGCCTGAAGGGTGGGGATAGACGAAAAAGCCTGGCGTGAACACTTTTTCCAGCCTTTGCATAGAGTGAGGGCAGAAAAGGTGGGGATGCCATATGTTGAGCGGCGTAATGCTGATCATTGTGACCATGTTTGCGGTGATAGGCGCGTATTACCTTTCCGACCTGCTGACAGGCCACTTATTTCGCCGCCGGAAGGGCGCGCAGCCGCTGGTGGTGGTGCAGGCGGATTCGGGCGATGGGATGTGGTCCGGCGTGCTGGATGTGCGGGCGCTGCTGCCGGACGCGCCGATTGTTGTGCTGTGTACGCGCGAGGAGACGCTGCCGCCGCCAGGCGCGAACCTGCGGGGTGTGGCGTTCGCCACGCCGGAGACGTTGAGCCGCGTGGTACAGGCGCAGCTTGCGCAGCAGCTTTAAGGTGCGGGAAGCAGCGGAAAATAAAATCAGAGGCGGAAACTGGCGCTGCCCCGCCTAAAGGATGGGGAGTAAAGAAAATCAGAGGCGGAAACTGGCGCTGTTGCCCCACCCGAAGGGCGGGGCAACAAAGATAATCAGGGGGATCGTGGGATGTTCGGACAGGAACGGGATTGGGAAACGCTTTCAGGGACGGTGGAAAATATCATCCACCGCAACAAGGACGACGGATATACCGTGCTGGAGCTTTCGAGCGGGGGCGAGCTGTATACCGCCGTCGGAACGGAGCTGGCGGATGTACAGGAGGGCGAGGATGTCACGCTGCATGGTAGGTTCGTCACGCATGCCAATTTCGGCGAACAGTTCCGCGCCGAGGCGTGCGAGGCGCACCTGCCGGATTCCGCCGCCATGATCCGCCGCTACCTGTCCGCGGGCGCGCTGCCGTATATCGGTCGGGCACTGGCGGGGCGCATCGTGGACAAGTTCGGCGCAAAGACGCTGGAAATTATTGCCACAGACCCGCAAAAGCTGACGCAGATCAAGGGCATCACGCCGCAGAAAGCGAACGCGATCAGCAGGGAGTTCAAGCGGATCTATGGTGTGCGCGAGGCCATCAGCAGCCTTGCGCAGTACGATTTGCCCGCCAGCGCCGCCATTGCCCTGTTCCGCAAATACGGCCCCGATACAGCGGATATTGTCTCACAGAACCCGTTTATCCTGTGCGACCCGCCTGTGAACCGGGATTTTGAATCGGCGGACCGCATTGCCCAGAATATGGGCTTCCTCTATAACGACCAGGTGCGCGTGGAGGCGGGCCTGCTGTTCATCCTGCGCTACAATATGCAGGCGAATGGCCACACCTGCCTGCCGCGCGCGAAGCTCTGTGAAGTGGCGTCCGGCTATCTGCGCGTGGAGCCGGAGACGGTGGAATCCACAATGGAGGATATGCTGGTAAACGAGGACCTCTATCTGGTGGAATTTGACGATAAAGAGCGCGTGTTTGTGCCGGAGTATATGCGCGCGGAGCGCTATATCGCGGATCACCTGCGCCGCCTCATCCACTGGCCCGCAAAAAATAAATATGATGTCGCCTCGCTCACAAAGCGGGCGGAGACGGTACAGGGCATCACCTATGCACCCCTGCAGCGCACGGCTATTGCAATGGCACTGGGTGCAAACGCGCTGGTATTGACAGGTGGTCCGGGCACGGGCAAGACGACGGCCATCAACGGCATGCTTACCGCGTTCCAGCAGTGCGGCGACCGCGTGGCCCTGGCCGCGCCGACGGGCCGCGCCGCCAAACGCCTTTCCGAGCTGACGGGACGCCCCGCCAAGACCATCCACCGCCTGTTGGAGGTCGACCATTCCAAACGCGACGAAGTCCGCTTTGTACACGACGAACACAACCCGCTGAAATGCGATGTTATCGTCATTGATGAAATGAGCATGGTGGACGTGCTGCTGTTTGAAAGCCTGCTGCGCGCGCTGCGCCCCCAGTGCAAGGTCATTATGGTGGGCGACGAGGATCAGCTCCCCAGTGTAGGCGCGGGGAACGTGCTGGGCAGCATCATTGCCTCCGATGTAGTGCCCACCGTGCGCCTGCGCGATATTTTCCGGCAGGCCGCGCAGAGCCTGATTGTCTCAAACGCGCACCGCATCGTATTAGGGCAGCCGCCGCTGCCGGGCAGACGCGACGGCGACTTTTTCCTCATGGAATCGGACGGCGAGGCGTGCAGGGATCTTGTGTGCGACCTTGTGTGCCGCCGTCTGCCGCAGTATTACGGATTTCATCCATTGGAGGATATTGAAGTGCTGTGCCCGTCCAAAAAGGGTGTTGTGGGCACCGAATCCCTGAATGCGGCGTTGCAGCAGCGCCTGAACCCGCCGGGGCCGGGGCGCGCGCAGATCGCCGTGCGGGAAAAGATCCTGCGCGTAGGTGATAAGGTGATGCAAATGCGCAATAACTATGATATCCCCTTTACCCGCCCGGACGGCGGCGAGGAGGGGGCGGGCGCGTTCAACGGCGATATGGGTGTGGTGGTGGCTGTCGACGCCCGCGCGGGCACGGTGACGGTGCGCAGCGAGGACAGGCTCTATGTCTATACGCCCGACTGCGTGCGCGAGCTGGAACCGGCCTATGCTATCACCATCCACAAAAGCCAGGGCAGCGAGTTTGGCGCGGTCGTGATTCCGGTGATGAACACGCCGCCGATGCTGCTCTACCGCAACCTGCTGTATACAGGCGTCACGCGCGCCAAAACGCTGTGTGTACTGGTGGGCCACAAGGCCGAGGTGGCGCAAATGGTGGCGAGCGCGCGCAGCAATAAGCGCTTTTCCTGCCTGTCGCACCTGCTGAAAAGCGGGGAGGAGGGCGGCGCATGAAGCGGCTCACGCGCGGCCTGCGGTTCTGTGAGGCGCTGCTGTTCCCGCGTCGGTGCCCGTTCTGTGATGAGGTACTCGGCTTTTCCGGCCCATGCGCCGCATGTACGCCAAAGCGCATGGCGCAGACGCGCGGTGCCGGTCAGCCCATCCCGCCCCAGGCGCACACATTTGACGCACTGGACGCCATATATGCCCCGTATTTTTATGAGGATGACGTGCGCGCCGCTGTCCTGCGCCTGAAATTTGAGGACAGGCCCGACCTTGCGGACCCCCTGGGCGCGCAGCAGGCGGCATTTCTGCGCGCGGCGGGCTGCGCTGAAACGATTGACGCCGTATGTTTTGTGCCCTCCACCCGCCGCAGGCGCAAGGAGCGCGGGTATGACGTGCCTCTGCTGCTGGCGCGGGCCATCGGCGGCGAGATCGGCAAGCCCATCCTGCGCGCTTTGGAGAAAACGCGCGAAACAGAACAGCAGAAAGGCCTTTCCGGTCAGGAGCGGCGCGAAAACCTGAAAGGCTCAATCGGGGTGCGCGCGGGCGTATCCGTGCAGGGAAAACGCCTGCTTTTAGTAGATGATGTAATCACGACCGGCGCGACCATGAGCGCCTGCGCCGAGGCTCTGCGCGCCGCCGGGGCGGCTGCGTGTATCGGCACAGGCATTGCCGTGGTACGCCAGTAGGCTCCGCCGGGCGCTGCCCGGACCCGCCAAAGGGCGCTGCCCTTTGGAATCCTGCCAGAGGCGCTGCCTCTGGACTCCGCCAAAGGGGCGCAGCCCCTTTGAAATCCCATCACGGTTCCTTGCGGCAGGGGGTTCATCATACACAGGGAGCGGGCAAAAGCGTTTTTTATGTATTTTCCCGCCCGTAGGGCGGGAAAATACACGAACAAAGGTAGGACACGATGAAACATATTTTGATTGTAGATGACGACGTTTCCATTGGCGCGCTGTTGGAGGAAGCGCTGGCGCGGGAAGGGTACCGCACCACGCGCGCCTATTCCGGCACGGAGGCGCTTCTGACGCTGGAACACGCGCGCCCTGACCTGGTACTGCTGGACTTGATGCTGCCGGGGCTTTCGGGCGAGGAGGTTTTGCCGCGCCTGGCCGGTATCCCGGTGATCGTTGTGAGCGCCAAAACAAGCCCCGACCATAAGGCGGAACTGCTGTTAGGCGGCGCGGTGGATTACGTCGGCAAGCCGTTCTCTTTGCGGGAACTGACAGCGCGTATCGCCCTGCGCCTGCGGGAAGCCCAGGAGGTGTCCGCCCCGCGCATATTCGCCGAGCTTTCGCTGGACCCTGCCTCCCATTGTGTGTGCGTCGCAGGGCAGGAGGTGCATCTGACGCGCACCGAGTATGCTATTTTGAAGCTGCTGATGCAGGACCCCGCTGTCGTCGTGACGAAATCGGCCATCCTGGATCGTATCAGCGCCGACACGCCCGACTGCACCGAAAGCTCGCTGAAAATGCACGTCAGCAACCTGCGCCGCAAACTGCGCGAGGCGGGCGGGCATGATTATATTGAGGCCGTGTGGGGCGTCGGCTTTAAGATGCGCGGGCCGGAGGAAAAATCATAACGATTTCTTTACGGTTCCCTTGACTGCTTTCTTTACCCTTCTGTAGTACCATAGCTTGTATCAGGAGGGGCCGCGCTTTTTAGGGCAATTCCGTATTTGCGGATCGCGGGCGTGTCCCAGGCACGGGGCTTTGTGTATCCCCATCCAACGGGCGGGGATACATGGAAATATCTCTGCGGCTTGGGCGCGCTCCAGACTGCCGCAGGCGGCCCCCAATACAAGGGAGGGTGATTCTTTTCATGGAATATGTATTGACCGCCGAAAACCTCGTGAAGCATTACGGCACATTCAAGGCGCTGAATGGCCTTTCGCTGCATGTGCCGAAGGGCAGCGTTTACGGCCTTGTGGGGCGCAACGGCGCGGGCAAAACGACGCTGATCCGCCTGTTCTGCGGTTTGCAGGCACCCACGGCGGGAAGCTATACGCTCTACAGTATGGACGGGCAGAGCAGGGAAGCGGCCACCATGCGCCGACGCATCGGCGCGGTGGTGGAAACGCCGTCGATCTACCTCGACCTTTCCGCCGCCGATAACCTCAGAGAACAGAACCGCGTGCTGGGCGTCCCCTCGGACGGCAATATCCCGGAGCTTCTGCGGCTGGTGGGACTGGAAAACACGCGCAAAAAGAAAGCGGGCAATTTTTCCCTGGGCATGAAGCAGCGCTTGGGCATTGCCGTCGCGCTGGCGGGCGACCCGGACCTTCTGATCTTAGACGAGCCGGTGAACGGCCTGGACCCGCAGGGCATTGTGGAAATGCGCGAACTGCTTTTGCGGCTGAACCGGGAACGGCGTATCACAGTACTGATTTCCAGCCACATTTTAGACGAGCTGGCGCGTCTGGCTACCCACTACGGCTTTATCGACGCGGGCCGGATGGTAAAAGAAATGAGCGCGGAGGAAGTGGACGCCTCCTGCCGTAAATGCCTGCGCCTGGAAGTGAGCGACGTGCGCGCGCTGGCAAGGGTGCTGACGGAGTGGGATATCGGCTTCAAGATCCTTTCCGAGCGCGCGGCGGACGTATACGCGCAACCGAATATTTCGCAGTTGGCCTCGGCGCTGGGTTCGGAGGGATGCGAGCTGATCAGCGCGCATGAACGGGACGAAAGCCTTGAGAGCTTTTTCCTGAGCCTGGTAGGAGGTGGCGAACATGAATAAACTGCTTTCGGCAAATATGTGGCGCTTAAAAAAGAGCAAAATATTCTGGGGATGCCTCGCCGTCGTGCTGGCGTTTTCGGTATGGGCTATGTGCCTGGGGTGCCATGCTGCGGTGATGAATGGACGCGAAGAAACGCTGGACAGCAACCTTTTCAAGGTGGTTCCCTTTCTTGGCCTGATTTTAGCGCCGTTCGCGGCGGTGTTCTTGGGCGTGGAATACGGCGAGGGGACCTTGCGCAACAAGCTCATTGTTGGGCACACACGCGAACATATCTATTTTGCGAATTTAACGGCATGCGGGGTTGTATCGCTGCTGTTGGCGGCGCTGGACCTGGTGGGCGGATTTGCCGCCGGTGTGCCGCAGATAGGCCCATGGCAGGGCGGCGCGGGGCAGCTGCTCTCGCAGATCCTTGTATATGCGGGCATTGCTGTTGCGCTGGCGGCGTTTTTTACCATGATTGGTATGCTTTCCACGCGGCGCGCGACCACTATGGCGATCTGCCTGTTTGGGTATCTTCTGCTGCTGGTTATGGGAAGTTACCTCTATAACAACCTGCTGAAGCCGGAGATGACCAGCGAGATAAGAATGACGGCGAACGGCCTTGAAGTCGGCGACCCGTTCCCGAACCCTTCCTATATCGGCGGCACGCTGAGGACGATTTACCAGTTCCTGATGATCCTCCTGCCGACGGGGCAGGCCATCCAGATGGCGAACGGGGAGTTCGGCCCCGCCCTGCCGCAGGTGGCGCTGTCGCTGGGCGTGGCGGCGGTTTGTACGGCGATCGGCCTTGGGCTGTTCAAGCGAAAGGATATCAAATAGGCATAATGTGTTTGCCCTAAAAAGCCGGTACTGTGCGGCGCATATCTTTTTACGATTTCTCCCCGCCGGAGGCGGGGAGAAATCGTGGGATCTATAGGGCAGGTCTGGGAAAGGGAGGGTGTGGGATGTTTTCCTGGGTGTTGTGCGCGCTGTTGGCGGCGGTATCGCTGGTGTTGTGGGTCAGGCTGCGCATGTTGCAGAACAGCCTGGATGAAATCGCCCGGGAGATGGCGTCGCGGCTGGGGGAGGATACCAATAATCCGCTTTTCCTCTCTACGCGCGATGCGCACGCCCGCCGGTTGGCGGCGATGCTGAACGGGCAGTTGAAAGCGCTGCGCCGCCAGCGGCTGCAATACGAAAACGGGAACCGGCAGTTGGAGCAGGCTGTCACGGATGTCTCGCACGACCTGCGCACACCGCTCACCGCGATCCGGGGATATATGGAGCTGTTAGAACAGCAGCCGCTCCCGGAGGACGCCGCGCGCTATCTCACCCAGATTGGCGGGCGCGTGCGGGCGATGGTGGAGCTGACGGAGGAAATGCTGAGCTATGCGTCGTCGGGCGGGGAACGGGCGCTGAAAAAAGAGCCTGTAGATTTGAATGCCGCGGTGGAGGGGAGCGTCGCCGCGCTGTATGCGTCGTTTATTGCGCGCGGCATCGCGCCTGCTGTCACGCTGCCGGAAGCGCGCGTGGTGCGCATGCTGGACAGGGCCGCGCTGGCGCGTGTACTGGAAAACCTGCTCTCCAACGCGCTCAAATACAGCGGCGGGGACGTGGCTGTCACCTTGACGGCGGACGGCGTTTTTACCTGCGCCAACAGCGCGCCGGGGCTGGATAAAGTGCAGGTCGGGCGGTTGTTCGACCGCTTTTTTACCGTCGAGACGGCCAACGCCTCTACGGGCCTCGGCCTGTCCATCGCGAAAAGCCTGACCGAACGCATGGGCGGCACGATAGAGGCGCGGTATGAGGATGGGACGCTTTTTATCTCCCTGCGTTTTGCCGCGCAGGGATAAGATGTTTTATTCCCCGCCAGGAGGGCGCGCATATATGAAAACAGGAAGCGCCCAAAGCGGGGAGTATATACCTTGGGAGGTGCAGTTGTGGAATATCCCGTTTCGCTTTATTATGACACCGAAACAGTCGATGTTCAAATCCTGGATTTGTGCCGCGGCGATGATGATTACAGGAAGATATATATTGCGGACGACGGCCGCCGCAAACTTGTGATCAAATATTTCTCCAACACGTTCAGCAGCGAGCGCAGGATTACCGGATGGTTCAGGCTGATGGAGGAGTACCGTAAAACAGGCTTGTATTGCCCTGCCGTCATACCGAACCGCGAGGGGGGATTGCTGCATTGCGATACTGTAGACGGGCGCAGGTATTATACATATGCCGAAGAATATTCCATCTATGAAACTGCCGAACACATTGGGAAAGACAAATATAAAAATGCGCAAGGGCATAATTGCTTCACGCCCGATGTCATGCGTTCTCTGGGGAAAATCGCATCTGCAAAATTAGACATCCTAAATTGGCCTTCCGCATACTGCCTGTTAGAACCATTCTGCGCGCCCGACACTGCCGACGAGGCAACGGACTGTGCGATCGGATTTGTGCAATATATAAAGGAAAATATTCCTGCGTATTTGCCGCGGGCGGAGTATCTTTTGGAAATGTTCTATAAACGGCAAAAAGAGTTGCGTATGGTATATTCCTCGCTGCCGACATCCTGCTTTCAGGCGGATTTGAACGACAGCAATATCCTCCTTGATGGGGATAACAAATTCGTTGGGCTGATTGATTTCAATTTATGCGGAAAAGAGCCGATATTGAACTATGCTGTGCGGGAGGCACTGTGGGGCGTTTCCGATAAGCGGCTATTCGGAGAAAAAGGCAGCAGGCTGTATTTCTATCATAAGGAATTGGACGACCTTCGGATAGAGTTGTTCCTCAACAACACTTCTTATATTCAGGAAAACTACGAATTTACAGCTTTTGAAAAAAGCGCTTTTCCGATTTTGTTCCGATATATGAACTCATTTTGGTGGTTCCATTTAAATGAGATCAAGTTGATCCAGGAAGATGAAAATAAAATCACGCTGCTTTTGGATTGGTTAGAGCGCCAAATGACACGCGATGACATACGGCTGCCATAAGGAAAATTTTAAGTGATATCCCAGACCGAAGGACGGGGAAATAACAAAATTTTATTTGATTCCAGGCGGTTTCACTATAAAAGACCCACGGAAGATACCGCGTGCGCGTGCTTTCGCAGGTTTTATTTACACCCCTGCTTCCTCCTTCTGCTTCTCTTTATCCTTATCCAGATGCAGCCATCTTTCCACCCGGCTGCGGGAGAGCAGCTCATTCAAAGCAAGCGCAATCAGCACGCCGATACCCGTATCGATCATACGGTCGATCGCGTAGTCTACATGATGCGGCGGCGTGCTGTACAGGATGATGCAAAGCACCACGCCCCCTGGCTGCACGCCACCCGGCCAGCGGAGCAGCATACACACCACCACCAGCACGATCACGCCCACAAACAGCAGCGGCAGCCTGACCCAGTAGTTTCCCTCAGAGGCGATCCAATGTTCCAGTGCGTACATTCCCAGCCCGATAAAGCCGCCGATGATGGTACCAAAAAAGCGGTTGCCCCCGCTGCGCCGCGATTCCTCTTTATCCGCGCCAAGGCCAAAGATGGCCCCAATACAGGCAAAGGTAGGGCTTCTGTCAGGAAAAAAGGCATACAGCAGCGCTGTCAGCGACGCGGCCAGCGCCGTTTTGATGCTGCGCAGTCCAAGCCCCGGAAAGGGGGCGTGCAAAGGCTGATGTTCTCTCGTATGTACCCGCCCGGCGTTTTCCGCTGCTTCCTGCGGCGTTTGTTTTTGTGCCATATTCAACACTCCGTTCTTTTTCCATTCCCTGTTGGGCTGCCGCCCAAACCCGCCCAAAGGGCGCTGCCCTTTGGAATCCTGCCA
>CANCXY010000100.1 GCA_947381875.1 uncultured Clostridia bacterium
CAGGATTCCAAAGGGCAGCGCCCTTTGGGCAGGTTTGGGCGGCAGCCCAACAGCCTCACGGGGTCTTCCATGAGGCCGCGCCGAAGCGCGCGCGGTAGTCCTGCGGGCCGACGCCATAGGCCGCGCGGAAGCGGCGGTAGAAATTGGTGTAATCGTCGAAACCGCACTGCGCGGCGGCCTGCTGGGGCGGCGTGCCGCCGCGCAGCAGACGTTGTGCGTTCGCAAGGCGCTTTTGCAGCAGGTACCGGTGCGGCGGGCATCCCACCAGGTGGGTGAACTCCCGCGAGAGATAATAGCGGCTGACGAAAAAGCGCTTTTCCAGCGTTTCCAATGTGATGGGGTCGGCGTAGTGCCTGTCCAGATAGGCTGCCACCGCGCGCACCAGTTTTGCACCGGGCGGTTCCAGCGCCGCCGCGAACGCGCCGTTTTGGGACGCGCGGTTCAGCAGCAGGAACAGTTGGGTGAGCAGCGCGCGCTCCGCAAGGGGCTTTCCCAATTCCTCCCGCTGTGATTCGCGCAAAAGAGCGTGCATCAGCGTGTGCAGCTCCTCGCGCGGGCCGCTCTCCAGCCAGAATACATTTGTGTGCCCCGGCCGCTGGGTGTCCAGACACGCGGAGAGGTCGCACAGGCCGTCGGAGAGTTTTTCCGGCAGCAGCGCGTCGAAACCTAAGACGATCCGCTCATAGGGCGCGTCGGCGGGCGGGCACACCTGATGCAAATGGTACGGGGGCACAATGAGCAGTGCGCCCGCGTCCAACTGGTACTGCTCCCCCTCAATGACATAACGCACACTGCCTGAGAGGAAATATAGCGCCTCATAGTAGGCGTGATGGTGCAAGGGGTATGTGGCGACGCCCAGTTGGTCGGAGTAGAGGACGCGGTATTCCACGCCCGGCGGCAGGGAGACGTTGCCGCGCTCAAAACGCAGGGCCTGTTCAGTGGTGCAGAATTTCATAGGCAGTCCCTCACAGCAAAAAAAACAATGGTTGGGGCAATACAGGCCATTTTCCAATGAAAATATTGCTGATATTATAGTATCATAACGCATACACGCTTTGCAACAAAGGGAATGCCGGTTCAGGCAACTTTTTGCGGTATCTGGAGGAGAGCGGTCAAAGCGAAGCGCTTTTTTATATCTTTGCGGACTGGATACTCCCCATATCTCAAAGGCCAGGCATTTCCTCAGGAAAGGATGGGGCCATATGGAAAAAGGCAAGATCGGCGTACAGATGATGATGCTGAAAGAGGAGATTGCGCAGCGCGGCATCTACCCGGTGATGGAACAGCTTGCGGGGATGGGCTTTAGCGCGGTGGAGGTGTCGCAGATCGACATGACGCCGGAAAACGTGCAGGCGCTGGCCCGCGCAGGCCGGGAACTGGGCGTGCAAACGGCGGCGATGTCCTGCACGCTCTCCACAATGGGCCTGAAAGTGCCGTGCGACACATTGGAGGATGATTTTGACAAGATTGTCGCGGACTGCCACGCGGTAGAGTGCGGCATCCTGCGCATTGGCATGCTGCCGATGTCGTGTGCGGATACGCCGGAACATATGCTGGAGATGGCCGACCAGTGCGAGGTATATGCCAAACGGCTGAAGGAACACGGCATCGACCTGTACTACCACGCGCACACGATGGAGTTTATCCACAAAGACGGCAAGCCCGTCCTGACGCATATGCGCGAGCGCACCGAGGCGATGGGCTTTGAGCTGGACAGCCATTGGATGTGGCGCGGCGGCGTTGACCCCGTGGCGTATATCCGCAGTTTCGCGGGGCGTATCCGTCTGCTGCATTTGAAGGATTACCGCGTCGGGCCTATGCCGGATCTGTCGAAGCTCCCGCCAGAGCAGTTCATGTTTGTATTTGGCATGTTAGAGCAGTTCGCGGAGGTGGGCGAGGGCGCGCTGGATATGCCTGCCATTATCGACGCCGGGCTTGCCAGCGGCAGCGAATATTTTCTCATTGAGCAGGATGACCGCTATGGCCGCAGTGTTTGGGATTCTCTGAAAATTTCGCGCGATAACCTTGTGAAAATGGGGTATGGGGATTGGTTTTGAAAGCTGATCCTGCATAAATAAGGCCAGCCGCCTTTCGGGAGCGTTTTTCCCGGAGGGCGGCTGTTTTTTGTTTTACATGGGCAGCGCTGGAAGCTCCACTTTTCAGGAGTGTCCCATGCGGGTTGTTTTCGTGAATTTCCCCGCCCGTAGGGCGGAAAATTCACGAAAGCCCATTGCTCCATACCCAGGAATAAAACCACTCCTTCGGCGGTCTCTGGTACGCATACGCCCGCAGCGTCGGCGCGATGTCGACCGCGCGGATCGCCTCCCGCAAAACCTCGTCCGGCGTTTTCCCCGCCGTATCTATACACACTTCGTTCACCAACAGCGGGCGCTTCTGGATCACCGCTGCGCTTTTTTCCAGCATCGCATCATCTTTCAGCCCTTCCCCGCGTCCGGCCATCCGGGCATGATGTTCCGATGAGTCAGTACAAATCAGCTTCAGCGTGATATAGTCAAAGCCTTTGAACACAATGGGGATATCCGCTGTCCGCAAATCGTCGAAATCGCCGCTGATGATGTTCCTCAAACCCATCTCATGGAACTTTTTCAACTGCGCGACACAGCATTCCCAGCACACCCGCTCCTCAAAAACGCCCTCGTCCACCCCCTCCGGCACGAAAAATTCCGGCACCGTGTTCATCTCGGCGTATACGCCCCGATAGTGCGCAAAAAGCCCCCTGGATAAGGTGGATTTTCCCACGGCGCTCGGCCCGATCACAAAGATAAAATCCCGCATCGCTACGCCTCCCAGCCCGCGCATGCCAATAACTGTTCCCACTCCTCTTTCGCAAGGGGATAAATGCCGTTATACGGCTGCTCGATATAGTATCTTCCGCGCTTCTCATATGCGAACAGCGTCGAAGCACCGCCCTCGGAAAAGAAAAAGGTAAAGGTAACTACACGGTCCGCGCCAACGGGGAAATCCTGGATGCTTTCTTCCTGCGTCTGCCGCCCTTCCTCCAACAGTGCCAGCAGCGTTTCTACCGCGCCGTTGTCGGTGATTTCCACTCGTTCTTCCCCCTGCGTACACACAGCCTTCTCCAATGTATCCGCCGCGGGAAGATGCAGCGTGTACGTCCGCCCCATCCCTGCCGCCCAGGCGCACAGCATCACGGCCCCGATGCCCACCAGCGCTATCCCGCACATAACGGCAAAAAACCTGTTCTTTTTCATGTCCAATAACCTCCCGCAAAAAATATTCCCGTGGTTTGTGCCGGGCACTTCCCAGTTCGGCGCCGCACATACAGGGGCGCGAAAATGTAATTTTCGCGCAAGATGGGTTTCCAAAGGGGGCTTGCCCCCTTTGGCGGAGTCCAGAGGCAGCGCCTCTGGGCAGGTCCGGGCGGCAGCCCGGCAGTCCGCGCTATGGCGCGGACTGGTATAGCATGGCACCGTCCATCAGGCCGGAATGGTAGATTTCCACGATGTATTCCTGGGCGTCGTGCCCCTGGTATTCATACACGCAGTCCTTTTCGTCGCCGTCCACATAGCCGAGCAGCTTTCCCCGCTCGCCCGCGTCCACGGCGTCCACCGGCTCATACCGGCGCCCTTCCCAGAGGATTGCGTGTGTGTCGCCGTCGTCGACACTGCGCATGTCGCTGTCGACTGTGCTGTATGCCGCCGCCGGCTCATCCACAAAGCCGTGCGCTTCATTGTACTGCCCCATCATTTCTATGACCGGCACGGTGCAGAGCAGCGTGAACAGCACCGCGCCCACCCACACCGCCGCCCGCACCAGCGGCAGACGCCGCAGCGCCTCCGCCGAAAACTGCCGCAGCAGCACGCATGTGAACACGAACACCAGCCAGAGCAGCGCCGTGCTGGCAAGGACGCGCTTTTCCGTCAGCCCGTAAGCGCCGATATACAGCGCCATCTTTGCCGCCGCCGTGGCAAGCAGCAGCAGCGTGAGCGCCGCAAGCGCGCCGTTCAGCAAACGCAGGGCGCGCCACTCCCCCTTCTGCCGCCTGCTGAAGATGTTGGCGCAGGCCAGGATCACCGCGTTGGCCCCCGCCACGCGGCACAGCTCAAAAAAGCCCTGCCGCGCGTACTCGGCGTAGGTGAATCCCTCCGGCAGCGCGCCCCAGAACGCGCCGAACAGATAGCGCGCTTGCATCGCGATAAACAAAACGTACACGCCACCCAGTACGCCCAGCACCATGCCGACCGTCACACCCGGCAGACGCCGCGCCCCGGCCTGCGCCGCGCAGATCTCCCGCTGCTCAAACAGTGCCGTGTGCCGCCCCTTCACCGCCCCATATCCGAGGCCGTACAGGTAGCACGCCGTCGGCACGGCACACAACAGTTTCAGGCACAAGATAAGTGAATCTTCAAACGACCACGCGTTCATCCGCCTCAGCGCGTCCAGGAAACCGGAGAACAGCGCCGCGAAGCCCGCGTCCGCCGCCATCAGCCACGGTAGCACGACGGCGAGGCACACCGCCGCCCCAGCCGCGCCGCCTGCGACAGCCGCCGCTCGTTTGCCGCGCCCGCTTTTCCCCTGCTGTGCGCGTGCCGCCCGCCTTGTCCGCGCCGCATCGCGTCCCGCGCCCCACAGCGCCGCGAACAGACGCCCGAAATTCCCCCACGGCACAAAGAAAACCATATTGAACAAATCAAACCCGATCCAGTTCGATGTACTTCCCTTATGATACAGCCGTCCGCCCGCCGAAAGCGTCCAGTACGACGCCACGCCCAGCAGCGCAGCATACTGCGCGAACCCCACAAGGTCCCACGCATAGGGCAACAGATGGGAAAACGCCAGGCCGAACATCACCACCAGCCAGAACCAGCTCTCCCGCCCCGGCACGATGCCCGACAAAAACAGCCAGCACAGCACCGCCGCCGCATACAGTACGCTGAACAGCGCCACATTGGCGAGCGCGCCGCGCCACGGCCCGTCCTGCCACATCTGCATTTCCCAGAACAGCCACCCCAAAACCAGATACACGCCCGCCATCACCACATCCAGCGCGGTGTTTTTATATGGCAGCGGCCCCACCTCCGGCGTCAGCGGGACACTGTTTCCCGCCGCGTACTTCGGTTCGCTCATACCTTCCGCCTCCTTTTGTTGGGCTGCCGCCCAAACCTGCCCAGAGGCTCCGCCTCTGGACTCCGCCAAAGGGGCGCAGCCCCTTTGGAAACCCATCTTGGATTTTTACAGGATGAACACCGATACTGCCGCTGTGTCCACGAGGCACAGCGCGGCAAGGCCCGTGAATATCCAGAACGCCTGCCCGCGCCGGGGCGCGTTTTTGCGCAGCGCGTACAGGCAGAGCGGGAACGCCGCGATACACACCGGGATGGCGAACAAAGGGATAAACACCATCGCCCTTTCCACGGCTGAAAAGGATATGGCTGGGTATCCGTCCGCCAGGCGGAACATGGCTTTCAGGGCGTTATAGGCATACCATTCGCAGGTGAGGAATGTCAGCAGCACCCCCGCCGCGCCAACACGGTCTTTTGGATTTTCCACAGCGCTTACTCCTCCTTCTCCGGCTCATAGTCCAGCAGGTCGCCGGGTTTGCAGTCCAGGGCCTTGCACAGCGCCTCTAACGTGGAAAAGCGCACCGCCTTGGCCTTGTTGTTTTTCAGGATGGACAGGTTCGCGGGTGTGATGCCAATACGCGCGGCCAGTTCGCCGGAGCCTATTTTGCGGCGCGCCATCATCACGTCCACATTTACTATGATCGGCATGGATGCCCCTCCTATATTGTAAAATCGTTTTCAGTTTTCAGCCGCACGGCCTCGGCGAATACGTTCTTCACCACGCGCAGGATTAGCCCGACGAACGCCGCCGCCGCTGCTAACAGCAGGAATGGCATATAATACACCGCGCTGACAAGGCAGATCAGCCCCGCCGCGATGCAGTACCACGACAGCCGCCGCAAAATCGCCACGTTTTTCTCAATGAACACGTCCCCAGCGCCGATGTTCCGCAAGAGCTGCCGCAGGTCGATCAGCGCCGCCGCCGCAGGCACGGCCACGGTATAGGTGCTGATAAGGAAATACGGTAGCGATTCCTTTAGGTCCATCGCGCGCACGGCGATCAGCCACCGGAAGATCCACGGCGCGCCCGCGCAGAGTATCACCAGCAGCGCCATAAACAGGTATACGCAGAATTTTGAGAGCCGCACGCTCTTATCACTGTTCCAATCCATCGTTCATGCCTCCACTTCGGTTTGCTGAGTATAGTATAGCACAAGGAGTATCGAAATGCAAGCACTATTTTCTGTTTTTCAATATTTTTTTATTGTTGATATTTTTTGTCCGGTTCGGGGCGGTTTGAGGGAAAGTACAGGGACGCAGTTTGTGGAAAATATCAAAAAAGAATGGGGCTTTTGAAACTTTATGCGCGTCCCGTTCGTATAACAGATGATGCTGTGTATATTCTTTTTGAGGTGATGAGTTATGAGAAAGGCAAAAAGGCTGGTTTGTACATTTCTGTCATTCATTTTACTGGCGGCATGCGCACAGGAGGCACCAGTCTCCAGTGCGCCGCAACCCCCACCCTTTGAAAGCCCCTCATCAGATACAACGGAAAGCGGCGGCGATAGCTCCTCTGCGTTGCCCGAAAACGCCATTCAATTCTACGATTCCTTCTATGAAAGCGCGCGCCTCGGCGGGTGGCAGAACAAGAGCAAGGCCGCCGCGCAAGCACAGGCAAGCGCGGCGGCCTTATTAGATTTGCTTTATCAGAACAGCTTTTTCAAGCCTTCCAGTTTATCGGCGAGGCCGGACGTTTCCAGCGCGGCCTTGACGGCCTTTTCCACGGCTTTCAACTGGTCGTCATTTAGGGGGATGCCGGTAACGTCGCGCAGGGCGACGTCCGGCTGGGCCTTGAATTTCTCCAGCAGCTTGGGGTCGCTTTTGAGCTTTTCGACAATCTCGCCTAACTTTTCCTTCAGAAATTCCGCTATATCCATGCCTTATACACCTGAATACGCCGAGAACCCGCCGTCGATGGGCAGCACCACGCCTGTGATAAAGCCCGCGGCCTCGTTGTTCAGCAGGAACAGCAGCGCGCCGTCCAGCTCCTCGGCCTCTCCGAAACGGCCCATCGGCGTAGCGGCTAAAATCTTGCCGGTGCGCGCCGTCGGGGTGCCATCGTCGTTCCACAGCAGCTTCGCGTTCTGCTTCGTGGAGAAGAAGCCCGGCGCGATCGCATTGCAGCGGATGCCCTCGCGCGAGAAGTGTACGGCCAGCCACTGGGTAAAGTTGGATATAGCCGCTTTCGCGCCGGAGTAGGCGGGGATCTTCGTGAGCGGCGTAAACGCGTTCATGCTGCTCACGTTCAGGATGTTGCAGCCCTTGCGGCCCAGCATCTGGCGCGCGAACGCCTGCGTCGGTAGCAGCGTGCCTAAGAAGTTGAGGTTAAAGACGAACTCCACGCCCTTCGGGTCGAGGTCGAAGAAGCTCTTGGTGTCGGCGTCCAGGTCGCCCGCCTCATAATATTCCTTGTCGGTGGTGGCGCGTGGATTGTTGCCGCCCGCGCCGTTCACTAAGATATCGCACGGCCCCAGGTCTTTTTCCACAGCTTCGGCCACGGCCAGGCATGTCTCTTTTTCCAGCACGTTGCATTTGTAGGCTTTCGCCACGCCGCCCTCGGCGACGATCTCATCGGCAAACCCCTGCGCGGCCTCCTCGTTCAGGTCCAGCAGGGCCACTTTCGCACCCGCGCGCGCCAGCGTTTTCGCAAATGCGCTGCACAATACGCCGCCAGCGCCCGTTACGACGGCGACTTTGCCGGTGAGGTCGGTGTTCAAAACGTTCTTGTTCATAAGCAATCGTTCCTTTCTTTTACGTCTCAGAGGCTCTGCCTCTGGACTCCGCCAAAGGGGCACAGCCCCTTTGGAAACCCATCTCGTTTTAGGAATCCGGGCGTGTCAAGGCTGTGGGGATGTTTTCGTCCGCCGGGCGGGGAAACGCTGAAAAGCGCTCTGTTTCAGGCACGCCCACTGAATCGGCTGGTTCAGGCCCGGTCTTTCTCGCAGGCTTCAAACAGGCCGTTGATGTACGTCGCGCCAAGGGCGCGGTCGAACAGGCCGTAGCCGGGTTTGCCCGTCTCGCCCCAGATCATGCGGCCGTGGTCGGGACGCACATAGCCGTCGAAGCCCGTTTCAACCAGCGCCTTGACAATCTCGTAGATGTCCAGCGTGCCGCAGCTCGAAAGATGCGCGCGCTCCTCAAAGCTGCCGTCCTCCATGATCTTGACGTTGCGGATGTGCATGAAGCCGATGCGGCCCATCGCGCTGTATTTGCGCACCATCTTTGCCACGTCGTTCGTTTTGGCGCAGCCAAGGCTGCCGGTACACAGGCACAGGCTGTTCGCGGGGCTGTCCACCAGCGCGAGGAAGCGGTCGAGATGCTCCTCGTTCGTGATGATGCGCGGCAGGCCGAAGATGGGATAGGGGGGATCGTCGGGATGGATGGCCATCACAACGCCGCATTCCTCGGCCACAGGGATCACTTTTTTCAGGAATTTTTCCAGGTTGGCCCAGAGCCCTTCCTCGCCGATCTTGCCGTATGCGCTAATCAGCTCACGCACTTCCTCCTGCGAATAGCTTGAATCCCAGCCCGGCAGATGGATGTCGTCTTTCAGCGGGTCAAGCCCTTTCATCTGGTCCCAGTACATAACAAGGCTCGTGGAACCGTCGGGGGCCTTTTTGTCAAGCTGGGTGCGCGTCCAGTCGAACACGGGCATAAAGTTGTATGTAACGCACTTCACGCCGTATTTCGCGCAGCGGCGGATATTTTCGCAGTACACATCCAGCAGCTTGTCCACATCGCCGCGCCCCAGCTTGATGTCCTCATGGACCGGGATGCTCTCAACAACGTCGAACACAAGGCCGTGCGCCTCGCACTGTTCCTTCATTTTGGCGAGGCTCTCCTCCGGCCACACCTCACCAGGCTTCACGTCGTACACCGCCGAAACGATGCTGAGCATGCCGGGAATCTGCGAGATGTATTCGAGGGAAATGGGGTCGGACGCTCCGTACCAACGGAATGACATTTTCATGGCAGAAAATCCTCCCTTTCACAAACCGCGCCCCCTGCCCGCCCCACAACAAACATATCCCATGCTCCTCAGGGCACAGGCGGCGCTATCATATCATTATAAATAGTTTATCATGCTTTGCACGGGCAAAAAATGTGATTATTGCTGAACGCATTGCAAAAATTGGCAGATTGATTGGCGGGGCTGCCGCCCGGACCTGCCCAGAGGCTATGCCTCTGGACGCTGCCAAAGGATGCAAGCCCCCTTTGAAAACCTATCTTATCCCATTTTTCGCCTGTTTTCCACCGCAAATGGGCTTTTTTTACAAAATAACCACACCTTTTTTGTAGACAACAGCGGAATTCTGTGCTATAATCTAACCCGGTTAGCAATGGGGAGGGGAACTTGTGTCAGACCCAAAACAGGTAGAACAGGTACTGGCGCTTTTGAGGGAGTGCGGGCCGGGGGAGGTTTTACGGAAGATGAACGAGTCATCGACCGGCATCGCGGCGGTGCTGCAATTCCTGCGCGAGGCCGACGGCGCGGTGACGGCGGGGCAGATCAGCGCCTTTATGAACGTAAGCTCCGCGCGTATGGCCGTGCTGCTGCGGAAAATGGAGAGCCGCGGGTGGATTACCCGGCACCCCGGCGCGGCGGACGGGCGCACCACGGTCGTCGCGCTCTCCGCGCAGGGGCGCCAGAAGGCCGACGCCCTGCACGCGGCGCTGTGCAGCCAGATCGAAGCCCTGATCGAAAAGGTCGGCGCGGAGCGCATTGCGCAGTTTGCCGAGATCTCCCGCGAGATCCGCACCGTGGTAAAAGCGCCGCCGCTGGAATAGCGCGCGGGCGCGGTTCGTATACAAGCAACAGAACGTATGCACAGAGGTGTACATAATTGAAGCAGGAACTTTCCCTTGGAATCGACATCGGCAGTACCACCACAAAGGTCGTGCTGCTGGACGGCGGCACCGTCCTTTATCATAATTATCAGCGCCACCTTTCGCGTGTGCGGGAGACAACGCTTGAGATGCTGCGCGGGATGCAGCAGGCGTATCCCGTGGAATCCGTGCGCGTGACAATCTCCGGCTCTGCGGGCCTCGGCCTGGCGGAGGCGGCGGGCCTGCCATTCGTGCAGGAGGTGTACGCGACAGGCGAAGTGGTGGAAAAACTGGCCCCCGATACCGGCGCGGTGATCGAATTGGGCGGCGAGGACGCGAAGGTCATTTTTTTTGACGGCGGCGTGGACGAGCGCATGAACGGCACCTGCGCGGGCGGCACCGGCGCGTTTATCGACCAGATGGCCGTGCTGCTGGATATGACGACCGACGAGATGGACGCCGCGAGCCTGCGCGCACAGCGCATCTATCCCATCGCCTCGCGCTGCGGCGTGTTCGCCAAAACCGATATCCAGCCCCTGCTGAACCAGGGCGCGAACAAGGCAGATATCGCCGCCAGCATCTTCCAGGCCGTCGTAAACCAGACCATCACCGGCCTGATGCAGGGGCGCAGGATACGGGGAAAGGTGATGTTCCTCGGCGGGCCGCTCTACTACTGCGAGGGCTTGAAACAGCGGTTCAAAGAGACTTTGAAGCTGCCCGACGACCAGGCGCTGTTTCCGCCCTACGCCCTCTACGCGGTGGCCTTGGGCGCGGCGGAATGCGCCAAAAAAGGCAGCCCCGTGGCCCTCGCGGCGCTGATGACGAAAATAGAGGAGAGCGTGCGCGCCCGCGGCTCGCGCGGCAACCGCCTGCCCCCTCTGTTCGCGGACGAGGCGGATTACCAGCGCTTCTGCGCGCGCCACAGCCGCGCCGCCGTGCCCGCGCGCGATATCACCGGATACAGCGGCAAGGCGTGGCTGGGCATCGACTGCGGCAGCACCACCACAAAGCTGGCGCTGATCGGTGAGGACAAATCCCTCCTCTATACCTATTACAGCGGCAACAAAGGCAACCCTGTCACGCTTGTGCGGGAACAGCTTGAAACCATCTATGGCCTGTGCGGCGGGCGTATCCAGCTTTGCGGCAGTGCCGTCACCGGGTACGGCGAGGATCTGATCCGCCATGCTTTCCATATCGACGAGGGCATTGT
>CANCXY010000101.1 GCA_947381875.1 uncultured Clostridia bacterium
GCTTCATGACCCGGAAAAGCCCCGCCGCCTTTATAGGGAGCATTTCCGGGTCTTTTACTTCTTCATCCTTCAGCGGGTATTCAAGATACCAGCTTTTGAATTTCAAGTATTCCGCCTGCGGATGCCCCTTCTCATACCCTGCGGGGACGTTCTTTAATGCCGACCCCTGTACGGTGAAATACTTTTCAAAATCCGGCGCGTGGATAACCCTCTCCCATTCCTCCCCGTTCCGGGCAATATGCTCCCGTACCATCGCCGTTGCGTCCTTGAACATATCCGCGAACAGCCCGCCGCCCAAAAAAGATTGGCCGCCCGGCTTGATCATAAGGTAATACCCAACAGGGACAGGCAGTTTCCCCATAGAGGAAATATGGGCGCGGAATGCGGGATTATAAGGCGATTTGTCGTGGCTGAACCGGGTATCCCTTACGAGCTTGAACGTAAGGTCTTTGGGGTCGTTATGTAAAATACTGCCGTCGAATTTGCCAATTTCCAGTATCAACGCCTGTAATAAGGTTTTAAATTTGGCGTTCGCCCTTTTGTAGTCTTCCTTGTGCGCGTGATACCATTCCCGGTTGTTGTTCGCGCTCAGGGCCGATAAGTAATCCAAAATATATGATGTATCCATAGCAGCTGCCTCCTTTATAGAAAAACTCCTTGAAAACGGGTAATACTTCCTGTATTTCCCAGCCTGGGGTATCAAAATTTTATTTACTTTTCAGTGGTTCCACGATAGGATTGCTGTATAACAGAGAACTGTGTGGAGTCCAGAAATCCTTGTATCAGCCGCCTCACGCGTTCGGGGGATCGATAGGGCTTGCAGAAGGAGAAATTCTGCGAGAAACCATCAATATCCTCCATAGCGTTTTTCACGTCTACCATAGTCTGTATGGGGATCTCCGCAGCAGCCGTATAATCCCTACGCATTGGATCGATCCGATGGTTTTGTATGGCATAATTTACCCTGTCCTTGCATCTGCATTTGCCGCCGCCATACGTCCCGCAGTATTGGCCTAAAAAATCCGCCATTTTTTTGCGTACCCGCGAAAGCCGCTGGCGGTACGCCTCCGGCATCATCTCCAGGATCTCCCCCGCAATACGGCTGTCGAGCTTGAACATTGTGCCCAGGATGAAAATACATCTGCTCTCCGGGTCCAGGCATTGCAGCATCACATTTGTACAGGCCATTTTCAGTTCTTCCACCAACAGATCTTTTTCTACATCCTGCGTTAAGTCGGGCACATCCTGTGTTTTCCCGTTTTCTATATCGTCCCCATAATATTCAAAGCTCAACGGATGGTGGGCGAACATATGCTTTTTGTAATTTTTCAGATGGTTTGCCGCAATACGGAATACCCACGTTGTAAACGCGCTTTCGCCCCGGAACGAAGAAAGATGTGTGATCATTTTCAATAAAATATCCTGCGCGGCGTCCTCCGCGTCCGCAAACGTGCCAAGCATCCGCAGAGACAGGTTGAACACCATATCCTGTACGCCCGCGACAAGCGTTTCCAGGGCCTCTTTGTCCCCGGCTGTGGCCTGGCCGACCAAAGCCCGCCATTCTTCATTTGTTCTTTTATCCATATTTTGAACCTCCTTACTTCATTAGACAACGCGCCCTTGCCTTTGTGACAAAAAAGAACCGTTGTTTTTATCCCGCTGTGTTATCATAAAAAGCAAAAGGAGGCGGAGATCCGCCTCCTTTCCGCGCCAATACGTTCACTCCGGCGCTTTCATGCTCTCCACCATGCTGATATTGCGCAGCTTCCGCCGCAAAACCAGATCGACCAGCACCGAGAACACCACCGTGAGCGCCGCCGAATACACAAAGCTCAATGGCTTTACATCACGCCCGAACATCACCAGGTCAACCTCCACCGTGCGCATGATGAACGCATGGAGGAATACCCCCAGCACCAGCCCCACGCACATACCGATCAGCGTGAGGACATTCGATTCACGCGAGACATACGCGCCCACCTCGCGCTCAAAAAAGCCCAGTACCTTGATGGTCGCGATCTCCTTCGTGCGCTCGGTGATATTGATGTTCAGCAGGTTATACAGCACCACAAACGCCAGCATGCCCGCGCACAGGATAATGACATACACCACATAATTGATGCTTTCGATCGTATCATCCAGACTGCGGCGCATCACGCTCATCCAGGTGAAGCCCGCTACGCCGCTCACGTCCAGCAGCGCCGCCGAGAACGCGTCGTCCTCATCCGCCGCCCCCTCGGCCAGCGTGCCCAGTACGCTGTTGGGTACCGGCTCAGCCCCGTAGGCCCGCTCATAGCTTTCGGGTGTCAGGTAAATGTAATTTTCCACATAGTTTTCCGCAATTCCTGTGATGGCAAACGCCGCCTTTTTGCCGTCCGTGTTCTCAATCGTCACACTGTCGCCCACAGAGAGCTTTAATGTCTCGGCAAACTTTTCCGTCACCACAACGCCGTCGTCCGTCAGCGGTACGGCGCGGCGGCTCTTGCGCTCATGCAGGTCAATCATGCCGCCCATGCGGGACGCGTCCGAAGGCGTAAACAGATATACCGGGCACGTCACATCGCCCTGCTCTACCTCCGTGCGCTCCTGACGCACCGCCAGCCAGCTTTTCACCTGCGCGGAATCGTTCATATGCGCGGTGAAATCCTTGTTTTCCAGTGCGCGCCGATTGCTGAGCGTGAGCATAAAGTCATAGGTGAAAACGTCGCCAAACTGCTTGGCGATAATGTCGCCAATGGAATCCTGTAAGCCGAAACCCGTCACCAACAGCGCCGTACATCCGGCCACGCCCACCACTGTCATGAAAAAGCGCTTTTTGTAGCGTAAAAGGTTGCGCGCCGTGACCTTGTGCGTGAATTTCATGCGCGACCAGAGTGGTGTCATGCGCTCTAAGAAAATGCGCTTTCCCGCTTTGGGCGCTTTGGGCAGAAGGAGCTGTGCCGCCCATTCGCGCAGCGTCTGGCTGCACGCGTTCAGCGTGGCGAATGTAGTACACAGCAGTGCCGCGCCCACGCCCGCAAGCGCGATATATGGGTGGAACAGGAAGTGGAAATCTGGGATATTGTACATGATGCCGTAGGCGTTCCATATGACAAGCGGGATGGCCGTGAACCCGAACGCCAGCCCCGCCGCGCCGCCCAGCAGCGTCGCGATCCACGCATACAGCAGGTATTTCAGCATGATTTGCCCGCGCTTATAGCCCAATGCTTTCAGCGTGCCGATCTGTAATCGCTCCTCCTCCACCATGCGCGTCATGGTGGTGAGCGCCACCAGCGCGGCCACTAAGAAGAAGAACACCGGGAATACGGTCGTGATGGCCTCCAATTTCTCCACATTCGACAAAAAGCCCGACCAGCCCACATGGCTGTCGCGGTCCAGCACCATCCATTCGGGCACTTCTAAATCTTTTAGCTCGCGTTCCGCCTCGGCGATCTGTTCCTCGGCGTCGGCCAACTGCTCGGCGGCGCTCTTTTTCTGGCGTTCGTATTCCTTCTCGCCCTTTTCAAAATCGGCTTTGCCGCTCTCCCAGGCTTCCAGCCCCGCTTCGTACTGCTCCCGCGCCGCCGCAAGCTGCTTTTCCGCCAACTCGATTTGCAGGCGCGCCAGATCGGGGGCCAATTCGATCTGCATCTGGCCGACGGACACCTGTTTTTCCGCCTCGGCAAGCTGCTTTTTGCCCTCCCACAGCGCGTCTTCGGCGGCGTCTAACTGCGCCTCCGCTTCTTTTAACTGCGGCAGGCCCGCTTCAAGCTGTGCCTCAGCCTCGGCGATCTGCTTTTCGCCGTCGGCGATCTGCGCCTCACCCGCCGTGATCTGCGCCTCGCCCGCTGTGATCTGCGCCTCGCCGTCGGCGATCTCTTTTTCATAGTTTGCAATATCGCGTTTGGCGTCCTCCATCTGGCCGCGCAGGGAATTGACGGTGGTATCGGCCATATCGTAGGCGGACTGCGCCACCTCCAATTCCGCCTGCGCGGCTTCCAGCGCGACCTTCTGGGGGGAGACGACCAGTTGGGCGGCGCTCAGCTTTGCCAATGCCTCAATCTCGGCCTTTGTCAAATCCTCTGCCGCTGTCTGGTAGATGTCCAGATTACTCTTTGCATCTTCGCGGGCCTGTTGGAGAGCCGGGGCCGTCTCCGGGTTGTTCTGCACCCAGTCGTTTTCGGCCTGGATGGCGCTCCATTCCGTGACAGTGCCGTCCTCCTCCGTTCTGGTAAATCCGCCGTCTTCCTTCGGCACACATCCAGCGGCCTGCATATATGCGCTGACGGAATCCGTCACCGCCTGCTGTGCCGCCTGGTACGCGGCCTCGGCGGCCTGCCGGTTCGTTTCGTTTTCCGCTTTGTTTTTCTGGGCTTCATCATACGCCTGTTCCAGCGCCGCCATCCCCACGGTTTCGCACGCCTGTTTATACTGCGCCTGCGCGCTGTCTACATTGGCCTGCAAGGGCGGCAGCTTCGCGCCCAATTCGTCACGCTGCGTCTCCGCTTCGGAGAGCGACGGTTCCAGCGAAAGCAGCATCTTGCGCGCTGCCGCCAAAAGCTGACGCGTCATGGCAAGCTGTGTTTTCGCGTCGGATAGCTGCTGCCTTGTGTCGGAAAGCTGCTTCTTCGCGTCGGAAAGCTCCTGCTTTTTTTCTTTCAGTGTCTGACGGCCCTCGGCGATCTCCTCTTTCTTCTCGTCGAGCTGCGCGCGCCCGCGCTCTATCTCGCGTTCCCCTTCCGCAATCTGCTGCTGGGCGTCCAACAGCGCGGCCTTGCCGTCGGCAAGCTCCTGCTGCTTTTGCGCAAGCGTATTCGGCAGGGTCTGTATCTGCTGTGAAAGCTCTTTTTCCCCCTGCTCGATCTGCCGTTTCGCCTTGTCTAACTCAGTTTCCCCGTCCTCTACCTGGTCGCGGCCCTCGGCAAGCTGATCGGCGGCGTCGCTCAGTTTTTCATCCGCTTCGCTGCGGGCCTTGGCAAGCTCGGTGCGCGCCTTGTCCAATTCGCGCTCGGCTTCCTCCTTCACCTCTTTGTAGCGCGCCTCGCACCGCGCGCCGCTGGCCTCCTCGATGTGTGCCGCCACTTCCTCCACAAGCGCTTCATATTCCGCGCTCTCGCCCGCTAAATCGCGCGCACCCGCCACGGAGGCGAATATCTCACTGTAGACCTGCTGGGAAAAACACTCCTCCGGTACATACATTTTCATGGCAACCGTGCCGTTGCCAATGGAGGCGCTTTCGCGGTCGGCCAAAGAGCAGTAATAGGCCGTGCGGACAATGCCGACGACCTTAAATTCTGTATCATAAAGCGTATCGCTGGTATCACCGTTCGTCTGAGAGAGGCGCACCGTGCCGCCCACACCCAGAGGCCCCACGCCCCCGACGCCGCCGCCCGCCACCAGTACACATTCGGCCCGCCGCAGCGGCAGACGCCCTTCCAGCACCTCGACACGGTTCAGGTAGCCGATCGGTTCGCGCTCCTCGATCTGATCCGTGGGCAGGCTGTGTACGCGCGTGACGATGTTTTTCTGTTCGCCCGCGTCTATGAACACGTCGGTGAAGTGCGCGGGCATCACATCCTCGACGCCCTGCGTGCGTTCCACAACGGCAACGTCGTCTTTTGTAAGCCCCAGCGGGCTGACGACGCGCAGGTCGTGGACATACATGCGGTCAAAGTAAGTATCGGCGGCGGCGCGCATATTGATAGGAATGGCGAACAGCCCGGCCAGCAGCCCCACGCCCAGCGCCACAATGGCGGCAATGGCGGCCAGGCGGCTGACGCTCGTTTTCATCGTGCGCAGGATGACTTTGTGGTATGTCTTTTTCACGCCGTCACCACTCGATCTCTTCCACAGGCGTGGGATGCTCGTTCACATCATTGGAGATGGCCTGCCCGCTCTTGATGCGGATTACGCGGTCAGCCATAGCCGTGAGCGCCGAATTATGCGTGATGACGATAACGGTCCGCCCGGTGCTGCGGCAGGTGTCCTGCAAAAGCCCCAGTACCTGTTTGCCGGTGACGTAATCCAGCGCGCCCGTCGGCTCGTCGCATAAAAGGATCTTCGGGTTTTTCGCCAGTGCCCGCGCGATAGAGACGCGCTGCTGTTCGCCGCCCGATAGCTGCGCGGGGAAATTCCCCATACGGTGCCCAAGCCCTACCTGTTTCAGCGTAGCGGCGGCGGGCAGGGGCGCTTTGCATATCTCGCTTGCCAGCTCCACATTTTCCAGTGCCGTCAGGTTCTGCACGAGGTTATAGAACTGGAACACGAACCCCACGTCGTACCGGCGGTATTCGGTAAGCTGGCGCTGATTGCACGCGCTCACCTCGGTGCCATCCAGCCAGATATGCCCTTCGTCGCAGGTATCCATGCCGCCCAACATATTCAGTACGGTGGTCTTGCCCGCGCCGGACGGCCCGACGATAATACAAAACTCCCCTTTGTCGATATGGAAAGTGACGTGGTCGGCGGCGGCGATGCGCGTTTCGCCCATCTGATAAAACTTGCATACGTTGTCAAATACGACAAAATGCTCCAAACAAAGCCCTCCAGAATATTTTTTACACCGGCCAGGATTTTTCCCGCCCGTCAGGCGGGAAAAATCCTGGGAAATCCCACTTTGTTTTCTCCCCGAAAAAAGCAATCATAGATACTATATAAAAATTTTATGGAGAAATTATGAATACGGCATGAAAATTCGCCCCCTGCGCATAGGTATACATTGGAAAAAGGCACAGGAATCAATTTTTGCATATTTGCGCGGCGGGAAGCAATAATCCCGCTGTTCCTTCCCGCCTTTGGCAGGGAGGACAGGCAAAATTTAGATCCCACTGTTCCTCCCCGCCGAAGGCGGGGGAGGAACAGGCAAAATTGATTCCCCAGGGAAAAAGGGGGTACACCACATTGCTGCACGCGCTGACAATGACGACGCTGGCGGGCCTTTCCACGGGCCTGGGCGGGCTGATCGTCTTTTTCTTCCGCCGCCCTGGGCCGCGCCTGATGGCCTTTTCCCTGGGCTTTGCGGGCGGGGTGATGCTCACTGTCTCGCTCTCGGATATGCTGCCGCACACAGTAGAAACGTACAGCGCCTCTATGGAGCGTTTTCCGGCGGCGCTGTGTTCCGCCAGCCTGTGCGTGATGGGCATGCTGGCGGGGCTGCTGCTGGAAAAATGTGTCCCAGAGGAAGCGGAACTGGGCGCGCGCGCCAAAAGCCGCGAAGCCGTGCCCGCCTGCGCCGCCGCGCGCCGCGCTGCGCCGCCGCGCCCTGCCACGCCCGCGAAACCCGCACACTCCGCTGTGCCCGCAAAGCCCGCCGAACCTGCCAAGTCCGCGCAGACTGCCGCACCCGTGAAGCCCCTTGACCCTGCGGACGCGCCGACCGCTTCGGGCGCGCTGCGCGCCGCAATGGTGACAACGGCGGCCATCGTACTGCACAATCTGCCGGAGGGCATCCTGACGCTGTTCACCGGCTACGCCAGCCCCGCCCTGGGCCTGACGCTGACACTGGCAATCGCCATGCACAATATCCCGGAGGGCATTGCTATCGCGGTGCCCGTCTATTACGCCACCGGCAGCCGGGCGCGCGGATTCGGCTATGCCCTGGCCTCCGGCCTTGCCGAACCGGCGGGGGCGCTCCTTGCGTTCCTGCTTCTGCGCGACAAACTGAACCCGCTGTTCCTCAATGGCCTGATCGCGCTTATCGCGGGCATCATGATCTATGTATCCATCAGCGAGCTTGTCCCCGACGCATTCGCCCACGGCAAGCGCGGATTTGCCGTCGCCGGCATCGCGGCGGGCATTCTCGCCATGAATGTGGGGATCTATCTGGTGTAGGCGCTTCCAGCGTCCCGCTGGACCGGCCAAAGGGCGCTGCCCTTTGGAATCCTGCCAGAGGCTCTGCCTCTGGACTCCGCCAAAGGGGGCAAGCCCCCTTTGGAAACCCATCACGCGCAACAATTCATTGTTGCGCGCCCATTTTGGGATAGACAGAGCCGCAACGCCGCACACAGCGGAGGGGAATGCCTGGAGGAATAAACAACAGAAAGCGGTCTGCCTTTACAGCTTCCTGACAGGAAAACACATATACTGTTTCCCCGTCTGCGGGCAGGTGAAGTCGTGTACCGCGCCCGCCAGGGGGATATTATTTTCTTTCAGATATTGTATCGTTTTCGGGAAAATATCTTCCTCATCACAGGCGACGCGGAGATACGCAAAGCCGGGGATAATCCATTTTGTCCAGCCCTCCGGGGCCTCGGCGTCATCCTCACACTCCGCCCCTGCCAGATAGAGACCTTCGCTGAAATCCTCCCACGGGAGGAAGGAACGGGAAAAATCCGTCATGGCGCCCCATATCCCCGCGAGGCTGCCGTCCGGGTTTTTCTTTGCTAAATGCTGGATTTGCGGGAAATGCGCGTTTGCGTCCTCCCACAGGTTTTGGATGAACCCCGCGCCATCCGCGGTGGAACCCTCTTTCCCGATCACCGTAAACTGCCCTTTTTCCAGTCTCTCCATGTTCATTCTGCCATACTCCTTTTTGGTTTTCTCTATTCATCATACTGGCTGCCGCCTTTTTTGGCGGCAGGTACGGCATACTTGGGGATGGGGGCCTGCGGCTGCTGCTGCTTTTGTACGGTACGCGCGGCCACGGGTTGGAGCGGCTCGCAGTCAAGATGCGCCACTGCCATTTGATCGAACCTTTCCACGTTTGCCATATCCCGCGTGGTGACGGTGATGAGTTTTTTTCTGTCGCTGAAATAGGTGTACACCATCGCGGGCGGGGCGGCGGGGAGCGCTTTTGCGGCAGCATAGCCTGTCAATCCGCCGCCCAGCGCCGCCGATACCGCCGCACTGCGGGGGTCGGAACGGTCGATCTGCGCAGTGCGGGCGGTGATGTCCGACAGTGTGACTGTCCGCCCCCGCCCCCAGCGGGGGTAGAAAGTGATTGTCAGGTCATCCACCACGATTCGGGGCCGCTGTTCCGCATAAAAGGTAAACAGGAAGGTCAGTGCAAGCGCCGCCGACAGCACATAAAACACGAGCCAGCCGCCGTCCTGCGCCAGCCGCTCCCGTATCGCGCGCAGGTTCATGAACCACACGAAGAAAGCGAGTGTACAGCCAGTCAACATACGCGCAAATTTCAGCCGCTTGGGCTTATTTACCCGGACTTCAAAGTTCATATGCCTTGCCCTCCAAACAGCGCCCGCGCGTTCTGCTCTGTCACGCGCAGCACTTCCTCTACGGGCACGCTTTTAATCTCCGCCACCTTCGCGGCGGTATACTGAATCATCCCCGAATGGCACTCCCGGCCGCGCAGGGGTTCAGGGGCCATGTAGGGGCAGTCGGTTTCCAGCACAATATTTTCCAGGCTCAGCGCCCGCACGGCCTCTACGGCCCGGCGGGCGTTTTTGAATGTCAGCGCGCCGCCAAAGCCCAAGAACATCCCCTGCCGGGCGATCCACAACGCATCCTCAGCACTGCCGGAAAACGCATGCAGGATACCCTTCGGGCGGTATTTTTTCAAAAGCGCATATGTCTCGGCATGCGCTTCGCGGTCGTGGATGAGGATGGGCAGCTCATGTGTGCGCGCCGTTTGCAATTCGGCCTCGAATAAGGCGAGTTGGGCGTCGGTGGGGACGGGCCAGTGGTGGTCCAGCCCGCATTCCCCCACGGCCACGACGCGGGGATCTTCGTACAGCGGCTCGATCTGCACCATTTCCGCGCGCCAGTCACCGCCGAATGTCCGAACGGTGGAGGCGTCCTCATCGATCAGGCTTTCGGGGTGGATGCCCGCCGCCGCAAAAATCCACGGGCGTGTGCGGGAGAGCGCCAGCGCCGCCCGGCTGGTGTCTAAATCAATACCGCACTCCACCACGCCGACAACGCCCTGCGCGGGCAGGGCGTTCAGTACGTTGTCGCGGTGGCTGTCAAAGCGGCGGCTTGTGTAGTGGGCGTGGGTGTCAAAAATCATAACAACCGATTCCTCTCCGTGTGCAAATAAGAAGGAGCGAAGCAATATCTATTGGATTTTCGGTCAATAGTGGGGGCACACTGGGTAATGGCACCCATGCGGACCGTGGTGGTTTGGAAAATAACCGCCGTTATTTCCCCCCGGTGTCGGCGTTGGGGTGGGGGTCGGCGTGGTGGGCACGGTGGAATCCACCCGCCCATTGCGGACGATATAGGTATGCCCATCCCCGCAGTGGTGCATACCGTCCCCCAGGCAGAAGCCATTGTCATCAAACAGATAGGTCCCGGCGGGGATATTGTAGGCGGGGTTGTGCGGATGGTCGGGGTCGGGGCATTCCGGGAGATGCTGCAAACGCCAGACATAGATATATAAATCCTTGCCGTCGCGCGGGATGCACGTCTGGTACATACGTCTGCCCCCGCCCGCGTTGATCCAGCCCTCATAGGTGATGCCGTCCTCGTTGTAATAGGTAATGCCGACATCCGCGCCCCGGTTGCGCGTATAGTTGCACATGGCAAAGCAGGTGTGGGGGTCGGCCAGGTTTTTGGCGGGGTTGATGTAGTAGAGATTCCCGTTCACCAGCACATCGCCCTCGGCGTCGCCTGTCAGCAGATACCCCTGTTCGTCAAACAGATAGCGCCCGCCCTCGGCCTCAATCCAGCACACGCCCGTTAAAGGCGCGCCGTTTTCATAATAACACCATCTGCCGTTCTCCTCGCACCAGCCCGCGCCGTGTGTGGCAAACGCGCCCGCAGGCGCAAGGACAGCGAGCATGCACGCTATCAACAACAAAGATACAAAACGCTTCATTCTTCACTCGCTCCCCTTTCTACGGAAAAAGCAATTTTTACAGTCAAATTCCCTAAGCAAGGATTTCTGTATTTTCCCGCCTATAAGGCGGGGAAATATCAAAAGATTTCGCTATACCATATCCGCCGCGCATGGCAGAATGCCGATATCCTTAAACTACAGGCGCGCCGCCCGCCACGCCCTCTTTTTTAACTAAGCCCAATCATGGGCCAAGATGGGTTTCCAAAGGGGCTGCGCCCCTTTGGCGGAGTCCAGAGGCAGAGCC
>CANCXY010000102.1 GCA_947381875.1 uncultured Clostridia bacterium
CCACGTCTCGCAACACTCTTTCCCTACACGACGCTCTTCCGATCTGGTAGCCACCAGCGTTTTGCCCTCGCCGGTTTTCATCTCTGCGATGCACGCGCGGTGCAGCACGATACCGCCCGTCACCTGCACGGGGAACGGTTTTTCGCCCAGCACGCGCCAGCATGCCTCCCGGCACACGGCGAAAGCGTCGGGCAGGATATCATCCAGCGTCTCGCCCGCCGACAACCGCGCCCGCAGCGCGGGGGTGGCGGCCTGCAATTCGCCGTCTGTTTTGGCGGCGTAGGTGCTTTCCAACGCCAGTACTTTTTCTGAGACAGGCTTTATTTTCCTGAGTTCCTTTGTAGAAAAAGAGCCGAACAATTTTTCAAAAAATGCCAAACCGCATTCACGACCTCTCATGATATGTGCCGCCAGTGGATAAATTGCGGCATTCTAAGTCAATTTATCATACTATAAATCAGGGGGTGTTGTCAAACGGAAAATGGGGAAAAACGCGCCATAAAAACAAAAAGGCGGGCGCAGCAATGAAATTGCTGCGCCCATGATGGGTTTCCAAAGGGGGCTTGCCCCCTTTGGCGGGTCCGGGCAGCGCCCGGCGGGGTCTCTGGGGGCGTCAGAGGATTTCGTCTAAAGTAAGTATCTCAAACCCTTCCTTTTTCCCTTTCAGCTTGATGCTGTCCCCCAGTGACGTAGTGCGGATACGGCCTGCGAGGGCGTCGGCGACAGCGCGGGAAATATAGATTGTGCCGCCGGGGGCGTTTGCCTCCAGTCGTGCCGATGTGTTCACTGTGTCGCCTATCGCGGTGTAGTCCATGCGCTGCGGGGAACCGATATTGCCTACGACCGCTTCCCCTACATGTACCCCGATCCCAAACGACACCGTGCGCCCGAACTGCGCCATCAGCTCCTCGGAGAGCGCTTTTGATCCCTCTACCATATCCATCGCCGCGCGGCAGGCGCGCATGATGTAGTCCTCCTGCGGCAGGGGCGCACCCCAGAACGCCATCGCCGCGTCGCCGACAAACTTATCCAGCGTGCCGCCGCTGCGCAGGATGCAGTCTGCTATCAGCGTCAGGTAGCGGTTCAGAATCGCCACCACCTGCGGCGGGTCCAGCATCTCCGACATCGTTGTGAAGCCGCGCACGTCTACGAACAATACGGCAATGTTTGTCAGCCTGCCGCCTAATTGCAGGGCATCCGCGCCCTCATGCAGAATTTCATTCACAATTTCCGGCGCGACATACCGCTTGAACGTGCTTGTCACCTGACGGCGCTCCGCCGCCGCCTGCACATAGTTGATCGCAAGGCTGCCTGCAAACAGCACCGTCACGCCCACCGGCACCCACAGTACATGCAGCACCAGCCCCGATTCATACAGGCCCAGGCACATCAGCACCCAGCCGACGCACGACACGGCCCACAGCAGTACCGCCATGCGCACCCGGCGCTGCCAGAAGAACGCGGCGGCACCCGCCAACAGCACGAACAATACCGCAATCTGCGCGGCGCGGCTTATCTCGCGCTTGTAATTGCCCCAGAGGAGCGCTTGGACCGCGTTGGCCTGGTACTCCATACCGTACATCTGCTGGGCGTGGTTGATGGCGGTAACATAGTTATCCTGAAGGCCCACGGTGTACGGCCCGATAAATACGACTTTGCCCGCGAAGTAATCCGCCGGAACATCGCCGTTGATCAGGTCAATCACCGAAATGGATTCGTCAAAATCGCCAGGCTGGCCGCAGAAGGGCACATACCAGAAATAGCGGCTGTCTGTGGAGGGCGTCTCAATCGGGGGTAGGCCGTGGTATTCCCTGTACATCTGCGCGAGCGCAAGCGCCATAGACGGCATCTGCCGCCCGTCGTCAAGGTCCAGCTTCAACATGTGGTGGCGCAGGATGCCGTCTTTGTCCAGCATGGCATTGATGTGGCCCTGTGTGGTGACGGCGCGCAGCGCGGGGTATGGCTCCTCAAAATTGAGGATGGAGAAGTCACTCAGATAATATTCCCCGTCCACCGACTGCCGCGCCGCCGTGCCGAACTCCGCCGCGCAGGCCGTCACCACATTGCCGTAGCGCCCGGCGGACTCCGCAAGCCATTCATCCAGCGAGGGGTCGGATTCGCCCGTGTACAGCACGTCTATGCCAATCGCCGCCGGGCGGCACTCCTCCGATTCATTCAGCGCGTCCAGCACCTGCGCAATGATCTCCCGCGTCCACTGGCCGTAGGGGCCGAGGGCTTCTATGGCGCGGTCGTCTATGCCAATCAGCACAATTTCGCCGTCCGTGGCGCTGCGGCGCTGGTAGAGCGCGTCCGATACTGCATTATCCGCCGTATCCAGCACGCCCAGCGCCGCCAGGAACGTCAAAAGCCCGGCAATCAGAAGCGCGGCGGCAAGCCGCTTTGTTTTCTCCTTCATCCGGCGTCATTCCTCCACGGGCAGCTTCAGCAGCGCGCCCGTGAATGTATCGCACACATACAGGTCCCCCTCCCACAGGGAAAGGCCCGTGGGGGACGCGGGGAGGGGGTTCTGCTCATCGGAAACCTCGTGGCGGATCAGGGTGTCCACCACGCCGTCTTTGATGCGCCGGACGGCGCTGTTGGCGGTGTCCGCCACATATACGCAGCCTTCCGCGGCCACGACGCCGCGCGGCGCGCAGAAAAGCGCCTGGGCGGCTTTGCCGTCCTCGCATCCGTCCGCCCCCTGCCCAGCCAGCACAGTCAGCTTTCCATCCGAGAGCTGGAGGATACGGTTCGCGCCCGTCTCGGCAATGTACAGCACGCCGTCGCGCCAGCTAAGGCCCATCGGCTCCGAAAGGCCCTTTGCGACGGGGGCCATGCGGCCATCCGTCGTGACGCGGCAGACGCGGCCATTGCCCGTATCCGAGAAATACAGGCAGCCGTCCTCCCCGGCGGCAAGGCCGGTGGGATAGTTCAGCGGCGTGCCGCCCGTGCCGGTGACGTTGAGCGTCGATACCTGGCCGTCCTGAATCAGGCGCAGGGCGTTGTTCTCCGCGTCGGAGACGGCGTAGCCGTCCAGAAACGGGGCAATGGCCCAGGGGAGCGCGAACAGGCTTTCGGTATCCGGGCCGTCCGCATAGCCGCCGAGGGGGCGGCCGTTCACGTCCACAGCCTCCGTGATAGCGCCTGCATACAGCGTCAGGTCGCCGTCCGTCTCAAGGCAATAGACAGAGCGGTTCGTCTGGTCGGCGATGAGCGCGGTCCCATCGGGCAGGGGCAGGAGCGCGGTGGGCGAGAAGGGCAGCAGGACCATACTGCCCTGGAACAGGCTGCCGTCATCCTGTGCCGTGCTGTCCGCGGCGCTGCTGCCCGCGCCGCCCGCGGCGGGCGGCGCGCTGTCCTTTGCATCAGAGGATGAGGAAAGGGCGGGCTGGCTTGTGGGGTCGGCGTTTTCCGGCGCGCCGCAGGCCGCGAGGGAGAGTATAAGCGCCGCGAGGACGGCAAGAGCCGCCGCGCGCAGGGTCTTGTGCTGTTTCATCCTGTCACCTCCGTTTGTTCGGGTGCGGGGTCTGTGTTGGGTGTATCGACGGCGCTGTCCGTGCCGCTCTCTGTGCCATCCTCCTGGACGGGGTCATCGCCGCCCTGGGGCGTGCCGGGGGCGGGGTCGGGCAGGATGGCATCTTCTTCCTTGTGTGTGTCGAGAATGACGTCCCCGGACTGGGTCTCGTCGTCCGACGCGCCGCCCTCTGTGACGGGCGGGGCCGTGGGGGCGAGTTGGGGGGCGTCGGCAGACGCGGTGTTCTCGGCGGCACCCGTTTCCCCGCCATTGGCGGGACTGTCGGTGGTGCTTGTATTCCACTGAGCTACCAATTCGATGTTCTCTGTAACAAGCGTATCAAAACTATATGGTTGCCCATTTAGCAGCCATCCGCCAAAAATATACCCTGTTTTTTCAGGATCTACTGGTTTTGTGGCTGTTCCTCCACGCACAACTTCCTGGCTGTCGACTGTGCTACCGCCCTGCGTGTTAAATGTAACGGTACATGCCGCAGGGGGTTCAATAAGCGAGCCGGTATCAGAGGTTGAAGTGGTGTCGGAACCGCTTGAACTGCTACTGGAATCAGGAATCGTTGGAGTAGTGCTTTCCGTCCAAGAGGCCTTGACTGTATCATTTCCTGAAAACACCCATGTACTGAAATTAATTTGGGAATCACGATTAAACGTATACCAGGCTTCAAAGGATGCACCTTCAACAGGTGGAAGATCGGGCACAGATTCAACTATGCCGTTTGCATTTGTCTTGCGTGTGTCGCTTTCAGCATAACCTGCCGGGAACGTGGCAGTGTCAGGGAAATTATCGTCTCGGAATAGGAATGTTATCGTATAAAGCCACCGCGCGTAGATTGTGGTATTTTCCGTAAATACAGTATCGGTTGTTACCTGTTCTCCGCCTGTCTGTTCTGTAGTATACCAGCCGCCAAACTCATAGCCATTTGTATGTGTAGGCTCGGGCAGGCTTGCCAATTTGCCGCTGGAAGTTGTGGCTGTGGCTGGGTTGACTGTGCCCCCGTTTGCATTGAAAGTGATGGTGTATTCTGTTGGGGAAACGGGTGTCCAATGCGCATATAGAATTTTGCTGCTTTCTGTCATGGGGGTTTCAAAATCCCATTCCTCCCCTGCATCTGTAAACCACCCTACGAAAGAATATCCTTCGCGTGTTGGTTCGCCGGGAAAGGGAACCTTTTGCCCATAAGCTACAGTGGCGGACGCTACTTCGCTGCCGCCTTGGCTGTCAAATTTAACAGTGCAGGTGTCTATCAGCCACTTGGCATACAGCGTAGTATTGGCCGTTATGGTATCGGTAGTATACATCCACGGCTCCATGCCGTCCTCATCCTTAAACCACCCGTTAAGTCTGTAATGCAAATCATCCCCCGTGGGATAATCCGCATGCTTGGCAAGTGTTTCGTAGAGTTCTTCCATAGTTAACTGACTGCCGGAAAGTTTCGTAAGCTGGGTCGTAATTGTCGGGATTTTCCCATCATCAGAACCCGGCGCAATGAGTGTAACAGTATATTGTGGGCCAACTGCTTCCCAATGCGCGTAAACGGTGGTATTCTCGGTGAATACTGTATCTGCTGTTACCTTCTCGCCGCCCTCTGCCGCTGTGTACCAGCCGCCGAATGTATAGCCTGTACGGGTGGGCGCGGGCAGGCTGGACAGCTTCAGTTCACTAGTTTGCTGTGCCGCCGGGGACGTGCCGCCTGAGTAATTTACATTAAACCGCACGGTATAAACATTTGCTGTCCAATGCGCGTAAAGGGGCAGTTCTACGGCGGTTCTCGTCTGGGAGGGTATCAGTTCAGAAATCGACATACCGTCTGTTACCTTTGTGCCGCCGCCATTGGGTTGTGTGAACCAGCCCTCGAACGTATAGCCTGCGCGGGTGGGCGTGGGCAGGCCCGTCAGTTTGCCGTCGACGGTTGTAAGGGTAGATGTTGTGCCGTCGCCCATGTCCAGCGTGACGGTGTATTCTTCCGCTGTGGTTTTTTCCCAATGTGCGTAAAGGGTGGTATTCCCGGTGAATACTTTATCTGCTGTTACCTTTTCGCCGCCTGTTTCCGCTGTGTACCAGCCGACAAACGCATAACCGGCACGGTCGGCGGGGTCGGGCAGGGTTGCCAGTTTGCCGCCGGAAGTTGTGGCTGTCGCTGTGCTGACGGTGCCGTCGTTCGCCTCGAAGGTAATCGTATAAACACCTTCCGGCGCTGGCTGCTCTCCACTGGACGTGTCGGAGCTTGTACTGCTGCTTGAACTGGTCGTGCCGCTCGAACTGCTCGAACCGGGCGTACTGCTTGAATCCGGCGCGCTGCTCGAATCTGGCGTACTGCTCGAAGTCGGCGTGCTGCTTGAGGTTGGCGCGCTGCTCGAAGTCGGCGTGCTGCTCGATGTCGGCGCGCTGCTCGAAGTCGGCGTGCTGCTTGACGTTGGCGTACTGCTGGAATCCGGCGCGCTGCTCGAAGTCGGCGTACTGCTCGATGTTGGCACGCTGCTTGATGTCGGCGTGCTGCTCGAAGTCGGCGTGCTGCTTGACGTTGGCGTACTGCTGGAATCCGGCGCGCTGCTCGAAGTCGGCGTACTGCTCGATGTTGGCACGCCGCTTGATGTCGGCGCGCTGCTCGAATCCAATGCGCTGCCCGGAGCGGGCGCACTGCTGGAATCCGGCGTGCTGGCGGAGCCGGCATCACCTGGAGCGGAAAGCGAAGCGCTTATGGAGCTGGAAGGCTGTACGGGGGGGCCTACTGCGTCGGTTCTGAGCGGGTCTTTGTTGGCCCAGGTGCTGATAACGGCGTTGATGTGGGGATTGACTATGGTGATCTGACTATTTTCCTCCCTCTTTACCTGGTTCGCCTCCTGGTCCTTTTGCTGCTGCGCCTGCGCCTGCTCCGGTGTCAGTTCAACCGTCGTGCCGTCATTGAGCTGGAGTTCCGTATTGCCGGAGTTTGTCATTTCTGTCTGTGCAAAGCCTGGTATATCCTCGTCCACTGTTTCTGTCGTTACATTTTCTACTTTCGGCTCGTTGACGGACAACGATAGTATGGGTAGGATGGTGAGTTTTTGCGATGTGTCAACTACTATAATTTTTTCAGCATTCTGTAAAGGGGAATTTATTTGAATAGTAGGTTCCTCGGATACGACAACATTAACATGGCCAGACGGAACGATGATATTTAGCTTCAGGGATGTCACATTTGACGGTATTGTAACAACCTTTTGTTGTTTGGGTAGGAGTTTGTTTCCTTGTGGTAGGCGTCTTATGTTGTTTGATTTGAGTACCACCTTCGTCCCGCGTATCCCGACGATAGCGGTGGAGGCGCGGAGGCTGTAGGACTCATCCTCCTCAAGGGGCTTGCTCACGTCCGTATAAATATTGCCGGACAGGAGCATAACCTCTAATTTTTTGCCGGATTTGCGCACCTCCACGCTGCTGCTCTCGTCTAACTTAACGAGTTTTGTGTCGTCGAGGTTAATCCAGGCATAACTGGCCGCGCCGGTGGAGACGGTATAGCCGTTAAACAGGCGCATATCGTCCTTGGCGCCGAGCTCCCGCCCGCTTGCATTGCAGACGGTGACGGAGCCTTCGGTTTTCGTCAGCTTCATGGTGGCGGCTGTCTCGGCCGCGAAAACGGGCGGCACCTGGCTGAACAGCAGGAAAAACGCTGTCAGGCCCGCCAGCGCGCGCCGCCATAGTTCTTTCATGGGAAATTCCTCCTTTTACGGTAGTTTGAAGGGGGGAGTGTGCAGAACGGAGCGTTTCCGTGTGTCCCACGCCCCGCGGGCAGGGAACGCACGGAGAATCTCTCCACAGTTTGGACGTTCCCTGTTTTGTATATCTCCGCTTTGTGGGCGGGTATATATACTTTTATCATACGTTGCCGGAAGGCAAAAAACAAGTGGTCTGGCATGAACGGCGATTTTCTGGCACGAAAAGTGCCGTGCGGGGCAAAAAAATTTGAAAAAAGCACTTGACAAACAGAAATTTTTATGTATCTCCCCGCCCTTCGGGCGGGGAGATACGCTCTCATTCCTCCCAGCAGCGGCTTTCGATAAACAGCTTTGTGAGGGCGGGGTCAAGCCTGCCCTCTTTTTCGGCCATAGAGGTGAGGATGCCCAGGGCCTTTTCCACGGGCATGCCGGGCTTATAGGGGCGGTCGTCGGCGACGAGGGCGTCGAAAATATCCAAAATGGTAATGATGCGCACTTCTGCTGGTATTTCATCGCCCGAAAGGTGCGCCGGGTAGCCCTTGCCGTTGAGCAGCTCATGGTGCGCGGCGGCCCACTGGCGCACATGGGCCAGGTCGTCGGAAAACTCTATCTGTGAAAGCAGCTTATCGGTGAGGACAACGTGCTGTTCCATCACGCCGCGCTCAGCCTCGGAGAGCGTGCCCTTGCGGATGGAGAGCATGGCGTATTCCTCATCCGTGAGCCAGGGGCGGACGCTTCCATCGGAATCGGTGAACGTGCGCCGGCGCAAAGCGTCAAGCTCGGCGAGGCGTTCGTCCGTGACAAAGCCGCAGGCGTTCACAGCGTCCACGAGGGCGCGGGCGTCGAATGTATCCTGCATGCACTGGGCGGCCTCCTGCGCGGTGAGAAGGCCCGAAAGGCGCTCTATTTCGCACCGCAGGCGCACTACCTCCATACGATGAAGGAACGCGGCGTACTGTTCGGGCAGCAGGCGCGCCATCTTGTTCATCACCTCCAGCGGCGTGATGAGCTTGCCGATATCGTGCAGCCAAACGCTCATCAACACTTCCTCCTTGTGGGCGGGGAGGAAGCGGGCGGGGCGGCCTTCGGCAAGGGCGCGGTCGTTCAGGAAGTCCAGGAAGCGGCTGCCGTACTGGGCCATGTGGCGGGTGTGGCTGCCGTTGTAGGGCGTGCGCTCGTCGACGGCGGAGGACATGACGCGCACAAAGGAATGGAACAGGTTTTTGATTTGGGATAAGTAGCGCACATTCTGGACAGTGATGGCGGCCTGCGAGGCCACCGATTCGACGGCCAGCACGATTTCATCTTCAAACGGGCACACCGCGCCGCTGTCGTCCTGCGCGTTGATGAGCTGCAACACGCCTATTTTGCCGCCCTCGCGGTTGCGCATAGGCACAACGATCATCGACTGGGTGTGGTAGCCTGTCATGGCGTCGTAGCGCATGGGGCCGGTGAGGTCGTAATCGGTGCAGTGGTACACGTCCTCGATGCGCAGGGTGGTGTCGTCCAGCAGGGCGAGGGCGCACACGCTGCCGCGCGTGAGGGGCACGGGGGGCAGGCCGGAGTCCGAGCCGTCGCCGCCGGAGAAGGTGCGCAGGGTGTTGTTGCGCATAATCTTAAAGGAGAGCGCGCCGTTTTCCAGCAGGTACAGCGTGCCCGCGTCGCAGTTGGAAAGCTCCATCACGCACAGCAGGATGCGTTCCAGCAGGCGGTTGTAGTCGCGCTCGGCGGAGAGGGAGACACCCACCTCTAAGAACGCGCGGAATTTTTCTTCTTTCACAGCGTCATCACCAGCCCTTCTTTGGCAAAAATCGTCTCCGGGCCAGCACGGCGCGCCAAGCGCTCCTGTTCGCGCAGGAACGTGTCTGAGTAATTCTGGCTGTAGTGGGCCATCAGCACCGTCCCCGCGCCCGCCGCCCGGCGCATTTCAATCCCCTGTTCCCACGAGGAATGCCCCCAGCCGGGGCAGCGGGCGAGGCCCTCGTTATCGAAGCTGGCGTCCCAGACCAGCACCTGCGCGCCCCGGCAGAAATCGGTGAGGGCGGGGCGGATGGGATCGGTGCATTCACAGTCCAGCGTATAGGCGACGCTGTGCGCCCCGTTTTCCAGCCGGTAAAGGATGCTGCCGTTGGGGTGGTTGCCGCGCAGGGTGCGCACCACTTCCCCGCCTGGCAGGGTGATTTCATCGCCGGGGAATATCTCGTGCAGCATTAAGCGCGCTTTGAAGTCGGCCAGCCCCAGCGGCCAATAGGGTGGGCCTATCAGCGTATTGAGCTGGTCCCGGAAGGAAACGCCCCCGCGCGCCTCGCCGTAGATGTGCAGTTCCTTTCCGGGGTCGTGGAGGGGCGGGAACGCGAAAAGCCCCAAAACATGGTCGATATGTACATGGCTCAAAAAAATGTCGATGCGCATATGTTCGGGCACATACGCCGCGAGTTTCTGTAATCCGCTGCCCGCGTCAAACACGGCAAGGCTCCGCCCGCAATCGACCGCAAAACAGCTTGTGTCGCCGCCATACTCCATACACTCCCGCCTGGCCGACGGCAGTGAGCCGCGCACCCCCAGCACGGCGAGCGCCCAGGATTGGTCCATCTCCTATACGCCTCCTTCTGTTGGGCTGCCGCCCAAACCTGCCCAAAGGGCGCCGCCCTTTGGAATCCTGCCAGAGGCGCTGCCTCTGGACTCCGCCAAAGGGGCGCAGCCCCTTTGGAAACCCATCTTGGGGTATAGATAAATCATATTATATCGGGTTTCGGGCGGGAGTACAAGCATGTGCGCGAAAAATGAGGCACACTGCGCAAATTTTGGCAGTGTGCCTTTTTTCTGGCGGGTGTTTGGGGTCAGCCCTGGGGATATTCTTCTTTGCTTTCCAGCTTGCTGGCGACCGTGTGCGGGGATTCCCAGACGCCGTGTTCGCACGGCTGCTGCTCCTGCGCGGTGTAGTAGAGCGCGGGACGGGTGTTTTTTTCGGCCGCGGCGTCTAAACGCTTTTGCGCTGAGGCCGTCAGCGTGGCATTGCCGTCGGTGTAGTTGGCGGCCTTTTGCGTCTGCGCCGGGACGTTCTGCGCCGCGCGTTCCTCCGGGGTGGCGGGCGCGGGGCTTTCCGGCGGCTGGTTGTGTACGTCGTTTGGCTTGTTGCGGATGGAATGATGGTATAAGCTGCTCAGGATGCTCATGTTTGTTCGCCTCCGGGGTTAGTGTTGCCGGGGCGGGGCGGTTTATGCGTGGGGGTGGAGGTTTTTAGGGGTTTTGGTGTTTTTATGGTGTTTTTTATTCGAGGGAGTATTGCGGAAGTTGTAAAAGAGTGATATATTGTACTTGGCACTGTCGAAACGGCAGGCGGTCAGCCCGGAATTTTCACACGCCGGGCGCAATCCTTCGCGTTGTTCCCGGCCTCTGTGCCGGGAGGTGATGAATCCATGACATTGTTAGAGACGTTGGCCTTGCTAACGCTTTTGGTCAATGTAGCCCGTTTGGCTTTTGCTCTCGCATGGACAATTTCTAACAACAAAAAGAAATAGCCGCCTCCCCCAGCAAAGGCCGCGGCTAATTCTTTAGCTCAACCGGGCACCGTCTGTCGGCAGTGCCTTTTTATTATGGCTTTATTATACACGCCTTTCCCCGCCATGTCAAGCCCTGATTTC
>CANCXY010000103.1 GCA_947381875.1 uncultured Clostridia bacterium
GGCTCTGCCTTTGGAATCCGCCACCCTTTGAAAAGGGTGGACGGAAACTTTAATCAGGAAGAAGATGGAATGAAATGTATATTGCGGAATTGTACAGGAAAAGCCCCTGTGTGTTTTCCATCGAGGTGTTCCCGCCGAAGAAGGAAGGCGCGGTGGAGGGCGTTTTGTACCCGACGCTGGAAAAGTTAAGCGCGCTAAAGCCGGATTTTATCAGCGTTACCTACGGCGCGGGCGGAGGCGAGGCGGGGCAGTCCACGGGACGCATCGCCGCGCATATCCAGAATGATTTGGGCGTTGCGTCACTGGCGCACCTGACGTGCGTCTATGCGACCCGCGCGGGCATTGCCGATACCCTGACGCGTTTGAAAGCGGCGGGTGTAGACAATATCCTCGCCCTGCGCGGCGACCGGAACCCCGACCGTCCGCCGGAACCCGATTTTCCCTATGCCAGTGACCTTGCCGCCGCCATCACACAGTTTGGCGGTTTTGATATCGCGGGCGCGTGCTACCCGGAGGGGCATTTTGAAAGCCCATCCCTGCGCCAGGATGTGGAAAACCTGCGCCATAAGGCCGGGGCGGGCGTGACGCACCTGATCACGCAGCTCTTTTTTGATAACGTCTGCTTTTACCGTTTCCTGAACTTAGCGCGCAAGGCGGGGCTGTCGCTGCCGGTTTCGGCGGGCGTGATGCCTATTGTCAACCGCCGCCAGATCGAGCGCACCGTCGCGCTCAGCTCCGCCAGCCTGCCGCCGAAGTTCACCAAGATGATCAGCAAATACGACGGAGACGAACAGGGCCTTTTTGACGCGGGCATTGACTACGCCATTGAGCAGATCCGCGACCTGATCGCGGGCGGCGCGGACGGCATTCATCTCTACGCCATGAACAATGCCGAGGTGGCCCGCCGCGTCTACGAGGGCATCCGCGACCTGCTGCCGGAGAAACAGGCATGACGCTGACACTGCCCGAAACGCTGGATACCGCCGCCGCCCTCCGGTATTTAGGGGTACAGGGCACGCCGGACGTGGCGCTGTCGGCGCTGATGAAAAAGGCCGAGGCCGCTCTGCGGGAAGTTGCCGCGCCGCGCGCCGTGACGCTCTGCGCGCGGCGTGAGCAGGTCGAGCGGTATTTGATTGGGGAAGATATACAGCGTCATGTAGCGGGGTGCAGTCAGTGCGTGCTGATGGCTGTCACGTTAGGGGCGGAGCTGGACCGGGCGCAGCGCGCCGCCAACGCCGCCGATATGGCCTATGCCGTCGTGCTGGACGCGCTGTCCTCTGTCGCCGCCGAAGCCATGGCGGACGCGGCGGAGGACGCGATGCGACGGGAATTTTCCGGGCGCGGCCTGTTCCTGACGGGCCGGTTCTCGCCCGGCTACGGCGATTACCCCATCACGGTACAAAACGAGCTGATCCGCCTGCTGGACGCGCCGCGCCGCATCGGCCTTGCTGCCACCCCGGCGCATCTGCTCACGCCGCGCAAAAGCATCACGGCGGTGCTTGGCGCGGCTGACCACCCCGTAACAGGCCGCAAAGCGGGCTGTGCGCACTGCGCACTGCGGGAAAAATGCAGCTATCGTAAGGAAGGGAAAACCTGTGCGTGATTTATTTGATACAAGCCGCTGCCTGATTTTAGACGGCGCAATGGGCACCGAGCTGCAAAAGCGCGGCTTGGGTCTGGGCGAGCGGCCCGACCTGCTCTCCCTGACACAGCCGGAGATCGTGGAGAGCGTCAACCGCGCCTATGTGGAGGCGGGCAGCGATTTTATCTGCGCGAATACGTTCGGCACCAACGCAAAAAAGCTGAGGGGCTGCGGCCACAGCGTCGGCGAGGTAGTGGCGGCGGGCGTCGCGGCGGCAAAACGCGCGGCGTCGGGCACAAATGCGCGCGTGCTGCTGGACGTGGGTCCAATCGGTGAGCTGATGGAACCGGCGGGGTCGCTGCGCTTTGATGAGGCGTATGAAATCTACAAAGAAGTGTGCCTCGCGGGCGCGTGCGCCGGGGCCGACGCATTGTTCTTTGAGACAATGACCGACCTGTACGAGGTAAAGGCCGCGATATTGGCCGCGAAGGAAAACACCGCGCTGCCGGTGCTTGTCTCCATGACGTTTGAGGAAAACGGGCGCACGTTCACGGGCTGTACGGTGGAGTCGCTGGCGCTGGTGGCCGAAGGGCTGGGTGCGGACGCCGTGGGCATCAACTGTTCCCTTGGCCCGCTGGAAATCTACCCGCTGGCCGAACGGCTTTGCGCCGCCACAAACCTGCCCGTACTCATCAAGCCCAACGCGGGCCTGCCCGACCCAGCGACAGGACAGTACAACGTAAGCCCTCGGCAGTTCTGCGAGGGGATGGCGCGCTACAAAGAATTGGGCGTTTCCGCTGTCGGCGGCTGCTGCGGTACTACGCCGGAGTATATCGCCCTGCTGAAAGAGGCGTTTGCCGATTGCACCCCCGCCCCGCGCCCGCCGGTTGCGCACAGCGCCGTCTGCACGCCCACGCGCGCGGTCACGGTGGATACAGTGCGCGTGATTGGTGAGCGCATCAACCCCACAGGCAAAAAGCGGTTCCAGCAGGCTCTGCGGGAAGAAGATATGGACTATATTGTTGCCCAGGCCGCCGAGCAGGCCAGCGCCGGGGCGGATATTTTAGATATCAACGTGGGCCTGCCGGGCATTGACGAGGCCGCGTTGATGGTGCGCGCCGTCAAAGCCATCCAAAGCGTATGCGACCTGCCCCTCCAGCTCGATTCCACGCGCCCGGAGGTTTTAGAGGCGGGCTTGCGCGCCTATAACGGGAAACCGATTGTCAATTCCGTCAACGCGGAGGCCGCGTCTTTGGCTGCCATCCTGCCGCTGTGCAAAAAGTACGGCGCGGCGGTGGTGGGGCTTGCGCTGGATGAAAACGGCATCCCGCCCAAAGCGGAAGAACGGTTCCGATTGGCGGAGAAAATCGTTTCGGCGGCGGAGGGAATCGGCATCCCGCGCCGGGATGTGTTTATCGACTGCCTGACGCTGACGGCCAGCGCCGAACAGAAGGCCGTGCGCGAAACGCTGAAAGCCGTGCGCATGGTGACGGAGCGCCTGCATGTGCAGACGGTGCTGGGCGTCTCGAATATCTCGTTCGGCCTGCCGTGCCGTGAGCAGCTCAACACAAGTTTCCTGTCCTTGGCAATGGCCCACGGCCTGACGCTGCCCATCCTGAACCCGAACAGTGAGGCCATGATGGCCGCTGTCGCATCGTTCAAGGTGCTGTATAACCTGGACCCCGACTCCCGCGCCTATATCGCGCGCTATGCGGGCAGGCCGAACACGCCCGCGCCGGGGGCGGAGAAGGGCATGTCGCTCTATGACGCGGTATTGCAGGGCTTGAAAGCGCCCGCCGCTGCTGCCGCGCGGGAGGCGCTACGCACCGAGGAGCCGGAAGCGCTCATCAACACCGTGCTGATCCCCGCGCTGGACGCGGTGGGGGACGGGTTTGAGAAGGGGAGCGTTTTCCTGCCGCAGTTATTGCAATCGGCGGGCGCGGCGCAGGCGGCGTTCGACGTGGTGAAGGACGCCATTGCCGCGAATGGCAATGGGGGCGGCGGCAAAGGGCATATTGTGATCGCGACGGTAAAGGGCGATATCCACGATATCGGGAAGAATATCGTCAAGACGCTGCTGGAAAATTACGGGTATGATGTAATCGATCTGGGCCGTGATGTGCCGGTGGAAGACGTGGTGGAGGCCGCGCGCAAGTACGAAGTGCGTTTAGTCGGCCTCAGCGCGCTGATGACGACGACGCTTGCCAGCATGGAGGAGACGATTGCCGCCCTGCGCGCCGCCGGTCTGCCCTGTAAGGTGATGGTGGGCGGCGCGGTGCTTACGCCGGAATACGCGAAGAAAATCGGCGCGGATTTTTACGCGAAGGACGCCAAGCAGTCGGTGGATATTGCGCGGCAGGTATTGGGCTGAGCGCGGGAAAAAAGGTGATAGGATGTCTGATTTTGGTATTAACGAGATGCAGAAAATGCAGAGGGCGCTTCAGGAACAATATAAAGGCAGATGGGCAGAGCTTTCGCCGGAAATCGGCAAAAACCAACTGCTCTGGATGGTTGGCGAAATAGGGGAAGTAATTGATATTGTAAAAAAGCAAGGCGGGGAAACGGCTGCCGCCGGTTCCGAAACAAGGAAACACCTTGTGGAAGAAATGGCGGATGTTTTGATGTATTACAATGATGTCCTGCTGTGCTACGGTATATCGGCAGAGGAATTAAAGAAGGCATATACCGCGAAATTTGAGCGGAACATGAAACGCTGGTAAATGCCCGCTTATCAAATCTAAGGCCGTGCGGCGGTAAAAGAACGGCGGCCGCTGCGCGGCCGCCAAAACCCGGGAAAAGGCATCAATATTTCAGCTTTTCCACCGTCCACCCTGCCAGCACCGGCAGCATGGCGGCGGCTTCCCGCTTCGCGCCCGCCAAATCCTGTTCCCGGTAATTCCCGCATTCCTTTTCGCTCGCGCCGGGGATATCGCCCTCATACGCTGCCATAAAGCGGAAACTGTCCTGCACCAGCCGGATGGCGTCCGCCGGGGCTAAATCCCGCACCAGCAGGTAGAACCCCGTGCGGCACCCCATCGGGCCGACGTAGATAACATGTTCCTTAAAGGCCGAGTTGCGCGCATACGTCGCGAACAGGTGTTCAATGGTGTGCAGCGCGGGCACCGCCAGGTAGTCGCCCGCGTTGGGCTTTTTCATGCGGATGTCGTAGGTCGTCACATCGCCGTCGATGCGCGAGGTATACATGCCGCGTTCCAGTGTGGTATGGTCGACACAGAAACTTGCAATACGTTCCATCAAAATTCCTCCATCTCAGGGGCGCGCCCCTGGTATAATCCGGGAGCGGCTAAAGAAAAGTGTTTGTGCATTTCCACACCATGCGGGCGGGAAACACACGGAAATACCTCTGCGGCTTGGACACTCCCGTATGTTCTATATCTATTGTTATACCCCCTGCGCGCCGTCCGCGCAAGGGTTTTGGGCAAATTTTCACGGAAATGGCCCAACATTCAAAAAAGGAGGCAGCGGATATGGCAAAACGTGTATTTTTGATCGTCCTGGACAGCTTTGGCATTGGGGAAATGCCGGACGCCGCAAAGTTTGGCGACGCGGGCAGCAACACATTGGGGGCGATCGTAAAAAGCCCGGAGTTTGCCGCGCCCACCCTGCAAAGCCTGGGGCTGTTCAACATTGACGGCGTCACCTGCGGGCCGAAAGCAGCCGCCCCGCGCGCGGCCTTTGCGCGTTTGGAGGAAGTCTCCGACGGCAAGGACACAACCACCGGCCACTGGGAGATTGCGGGCGTAGAGAGCGAAACGGCTCTGCCGGTCTACCCCAACGGTTTTCCGGTGGAGGTAATCGCCGAATTTGAGCGCCGCACAGGGCGAACGGTACTGTGCAACAAGCCCTATTCGGGCACAGAGGTGATCCGCGATTACGGCGAAGAACACATGCGCACCGGCGCGCTGATTGTCTACACCTCGGCGGACAGCGTGTTCCAGGTGGCGGCGCACGAAGAAGTAGTGCCTGTGCCGGCACTCTACCGCTATTGCGAGATCGCGCGCGAAATGCTGACAGTAGGCCGCGTTATCGCGCGCCCCTTTATCGGAACCTGCGCCGCCGATTTCAAGCGTACAACAAACCGCCACGACTTCTCCCTCAAACCCCCGCGTCCCACCATGCTGGACGCGCTTTCCGCCGCCGGCCTCGACACCATCGGCGTGGGCAAAATCTACGACATCTTCGACGGCCAGGGCGTACAGGAGCAAATCAAAACAAAAGGCAACACCGACGGCATTCGTGTAACATTGGAACTGGCCCAGCGCGATTTCTCCGGCCTCGCTTTCATCAACTTAGTTGATTTTGATATGCTCTACGGCCACCGCAACGACGTAGACGGCTACGCCCGCGCCACCGCGGAATTTGACGCCGCCTTAGCAAAACTCCTCCCCCTGCTGCGCCCCGACGACCTCCTCCTCATCACCGCCGACCACGGCTGCGACCCGGCTACCCCCTCCACCGACCATTCCCGCGAATACGTTCCCCTCCTTCTCTATGGCCCGGCCATTCGCCCCGGCGCAAACCTCGGCACGCACCGCAGCTTCGCCTGCGTCGCCCAAACTGTCTGCGCCTTCCTCGGCGTCACCGCTGCGCTCGACGGCCACAGCCTGCTGTAGCGGGCTGCCGCCCGCGCCTGCCCAGAGGGCGCTGCTCTCTGGACTCCTGCCAAAGGGGCGCAGCCCCTTTGGAAACCCATCTTTTCCATTCCCTGTCTGCAACAGGGAATGGAAAAGTATCAGAAATAATTGGGCAGGAGGCAAAACGCTTTTGGTGGACGAAGCACAGGCGAAAAAAATTTTTTTGTCGGCTTTGAAATATTTTTGTCGGCTGTATCGTAATCATTACAGCGGGTTACGTTGAAGAAGGGTATACCTGCGTGCAGTTCCATCCCGATTGTGTGCCCTCAAATGAAATTTGAGGGCAATCAAAAGTTTCGCCGGCCTTTTCAAAGGCCGCAGGATTCCAAAGGGCAGCGCCCTTTGGGCAGGTCCGGGCGGCAGCCCGGCTATGCGCGGAACACCCAGTAGTACAGCACCGCCAGGGCCTCGCGCATGTAGCAGGGGAGGATGGAGGAGAAGCCGATGGAGGCGGGCACGGCGTTTGCGTCCGCGAAGCCTGCCAGCAGCGCGTATTTTCCGGCGCGGTAACAGTGGAACGCGTTGGTGGCGTAGGCGATGGGCGCGTCGGGCGGCATGCCGTGTTCCAGTAACAGCGTGCGCGCGAAACGGAAGTTTTCTTCGGTGGAAGTGCTGGCGCTCTCCTCTATAATCTGGTCGGCGGGTACGCCTTTTTCTACCAGGTAGCGCTTCATCGCCATTGCTTCGGGGATGTCCTCGCCGGGACCTTGTCCACCGGTCACTACGATCCACGCTTTCGGGTTTTGCAGATGGTATTCATAGGCCGCGTCCAGGCGGCGCGCCAGCAGGCCCGATACGCGCTGGCCGTAGACCGCTGCGCCCAATACCACCACAGCGTCTTCCTTGTGTGTGGCCGGGTGGGAAAAGCCGCTCACGGCAACAAAGCCCATCAGCAGCGCCAGTACCCCGCACCCGCACAGGAATGCAAGGCGCAGCCACCATCCCGCGCCGTGCGCGCAGAACGCGTCGATCTGTTTGCCGAAGAATACATAGATCCACAGCAGTGCCGTGATGCCGTACATCATCAGCGCGCCTAAGTTGAAGTTGCTGCGTATCACCCGAAATATGCTGTCGATCAGGAACAGGATGGCGAATAGAAGCACAATGATAAATTTCATGGTTTTCCCCCATTGATAAACAGTCTGCCTTTAGTATATAATGGAATCCGATAGAAAGCAATCGGTTTTTTGTTTTCAATCTATGCGAAAAAGAGGGAGTGCCCAGTCCGCAGAGGTTTTGCCTGTGTCCCGCGCCTTGCGGGATAAGGGGAAATTTTTCGTTTGGGATGCCCCCGGAAAAAGAGGAGGAACGCCTTGTGGCGTCGATCATCAAAGTTCAGAACCTGCGCAAGGTGTACCGCGTGGGCAAGGAGAAAGTCGTCGCGCTCGACGATATCTGCCTGGAAATCGGTGAAGGGGAGATGTGCTGCATCGTCGGCGCGTCCGGCAGCGGCAAATCTACGCTGCTCAACCAGTTGGCCGGGCTGGAAAAGCCGACAAAAGGGCATGTGTTCATCGGCAAGCACGATATCTCCTCCATGTCGGAGGACCAGCTTGCCACTTTCCGCCAGCAGCACCTGGGCTTCATCTTCCAGAGCTACAACCTCCTGCCCTCCATGACGGCGGCGGAAAATGTGGCCCTGCCGCTGATGTTCAAGGGCATCGGCAAAAAGGAGCGTGAAAAGCGCGCCCGCGCCGAGCTGAAGAAGATGGGCCTGCTCTCCCGCGCGAACCACAAGCCCACCGAGATGTCCGGCGGCCAGCAGCAGCGCGTGGGCATCGCGCGCGCGTTCGTGGCAAAGCCCAAGGTGATCTTTGCGGACGAGCCGACCGGAAACCTTGACTCCACCACCTCGCAGCAGGTGCTGTATTCCATGCTTCAGATGGCCCATGAATACGGCATCACCTTTGTGATGGTGACGCACGAACGGGAGCTTTCTCTGTGCGGGGACCGCATCGTCACCATCAAGGACGGCTGCGTGCTGGAAAATAAGCTGCTGACCGACGAGGAAAAGGCCGCGAACCGCTCCCAGCTTTTCGGCGACCTTGCCAGCGCCGACGTGGCCGAGCCGGAAACGACTGTGAAAGAGGAAAAAACCAAAAAAGGCGCAAAGCAAGCCCCGCCCCCGCCCAGAAAGACGACCGCCGAAAAGGCGCAGGCCGTCCAGGCTGCGGCGGCTCAGGCGATTCAGAAACAAAAATCCGCGCAAGAAGGAGAAGGAAGCAAATGAACAAGCACACAAGACGCCCCCTGCAAGCCCTCGGCATGATCCTTGCCGCGGCACTCCTGTTCTGCCTCGCGGCTGTCCCGGCGTTCGCCGAAGGGCAGGACGAGGGGATCATGCCCATCAATGACAACGCGCCTGGGGACGATAGCTCCTCCGGCGGCTCGTCCCCCAGCCTCTACGGCGAACCGTACATCACCGGTTATACCGTCACCGATGCCGCGGGCAACGAGATACAGCGCGTGGACGCGGGCCAGAAATGCCGTATCGTCGTGGCTGTTGTGGATCCTCGCATCACGTCGGCGGATCAGCTCACGAACGCCGACGGGCGCGCGCTGGCGGCCAATATCAAGCTGACCTCGACGGCCTCCTTCACCTCGCCGTCACTCGGCGATATCACCACCACCACCTTCACCGCGCAGAAGGTGAACAGCAATGGCCTTTCCTATGCCGTCATTTTCAACGACATCACCTATGTGGGCGGCGACAACAAGATCTCGTTCGACCTTGCCTATAACGACGGATTCCTTCCGCTGAAAAACCTCTCGCAGGCCATCAGCCAGTGCCGCGACGCCGAGAAGGCCCCTGAGGGCGCGAAAGCGTCGGCGCTCGTCATCACGGCGGCCAGCTACGGCGGCGGCAGCGTGGAGGCGGGCAGCGAGTTTGCGCTCACCGTCGACGTGCTTGCCTCCGGCGGCACCGTGGGCGCGGAGAATGTGGCCGTCAGCCTGGCCTTGCCCGAACAGTTCACCGTTGCCAGCGGCAGCACGAACGTCTTTGTCGGCAGCATGTCCCCCGGCGCGTCAAAACAGGTGACGTTCCAGCTCACGGCCAGCGCCGTGGCGAACGCGGGCAGCTATAATATCACCGTGAACGCCTCCGGCAATGCGGCCTCGGATTCCGCGCCGCTCTCCGCCCAGATGCCCGTCACCGTGCCCGTCACGCAGCCGGAGCGCTTTGAGATTTCGCGCACGAGCTTCCCTGAATACCTCTCTATGGGCGAGGAGGGCTACGCGAATATCTCGCTGCTGAACAAGGGCAAGGGCGTTATCTATAACGTATCCGCTGAACTCACAGGTGAGGGCTTTACCACCAGCGAGGGCAGCCAGTTTATCGGCAACATCAACGCGGGCACCGAGAACTCTACCGAATTTACCATCCAGACAACAGAGTCCGGCACGCTCTCCGGCGTGTTGACTGTCACCTATGAGGATGAAAAAGGCACCATCAAGACCCTGACAAAAGATTTTACCATGACCGTCGAGGGCGGTATGATGGATGATCCCGGCATGTATGACCCCGGTATGATGGACCCCGGCTTTGACGATCCCGGCATGACGATGCCGGATGAAAACAAGGGCATGCCCCTGTGGGGCTGGCTGCTGATCGCGGCGGCGGTGATCGCGGCAGTAGTGGTGCTGATCGTAGTGCTGAAAAAGAAAAAGGCAAAACGCCGCGCCGCGCAACTGATGGAGGATGAGGATGAAGATAGCTGATCTGCTGAAGCTCAGCACGGATAACCTCCGCCGCCGCAAAGGGCGCACGGCGCTCACCGTTATCGGCGTTGTCGTGGGCACCTGCGCCATCGTCGTGATGATCTCGCTGGGCATTGCCACGAACCGCCGCACCGACGAGATGCTCGCCACATGGAGCGACCTGACACAAATTCAGGTCTACAGCTATTCCAACAACCCGGATACCCCCGCGCTGGATGATAAGATGGTGGAGCAGTTCAACGAGATGCCGAACGTTGTGGCCGCGACGCCGATGTATAATTTCCAGAATATGGACGCCACTGCGTTCGCAGGCAGAAAAGACCGCTACTCCATGTATATGTGGAATGCTGTGGGCATGCGGGCCGACGCCATTGAGGCGATGGGCATTGAGCTTATCAGCGGCAATTATCTGACCGGCCAGAGCATGGGCAAGAAGAAAATCCCTGTCTTAGTGGGCGAGGACGCGGCGTATGAGTTCCAGGATACGAAAAAAAGCTGGCGCAACCCGGACCGCTACCGCTGGAAGGAGACGGACGAAAACGGCAACGTGATAAAGCAGCCGTTTTTCGACATCACCAGCGAAAAACTGACAATGCGCATGACCTACGGCTACGACGACCAGGGCAACCCGAAATCGCGGGACTATGAGCTTGTCGTGGTGGGCGTGATGAAATCGGACTACGCAAAGGACGGTTCCACGGGCATCATCATGGACATCAACGACATGAAGCGCTTGGAGGAAGAATACAAAAAGCTGAGCAAAGGTTCCGGCGGTGGGGGCGGATCTACAATTATTGGCGGCAGCGGCAGCGGCA
>CANCXY010000104.1 GCA_947381875.1 uncultured Clostridia bacterium
TTGGCGGAGTCCAGAGGCAGAGCCTCTGGGCAGGTTTGGGCGGCAGCCCAACAATGGGGGCGTTATGGAGCAGACGAAATCGGTTTTTGCGGCGCTGGTGGGGCGACCCAATGTGGGCAAGTCGTCCCTGCTGAACCGTCTGGTGGGGGAGAAGGTGGCGATTGTCACCGCGAAGCCGCAGACGACGCGCACGCGCATCACGGGTATCCTTACGCATGGCGCGGTGCAGCTTGTGTTCCTGGATACGCCCGGCATCCATCGGCCCCGTACAAAATTGGGCGAGCGCATGAAAAAAACGGCGGCGGACTGCGTGGCCGAGGTGGATGTGACGGTCATGCTGTTTGAGCCGTATGGCGCGCTGACGGAATCGGAACGGGATATGCTGGCGGCGTTGCGCGCGCAGAAAACGCCCGCGATCGCGGTCATCAACAAACGGGACACGCTGAAAAAAGAATCGGACCTTGCGGCGCGCGAAGGATTTTTGAAAAGCCTTGCGCTATTTGACGCGGTGCTGGGGGTCAGCGCGGCGGAGGGGACAGGCTGTGAGGCGCTGCTGGCCCAAATTGAGCAGTATGCCGTGGAAAGCCCGCACTATTTCCCGGAGGACGCCTATACTGATTTGCCGGAAAAGGCGCTGGTGGCGGAGATCGTGCGGGAAAAGCTGCTTTTGAATTTGCGCGATGAAATCCCGCACGGCACCGCTGTGACGGTCGAGCGATTCCATGAGCGGCCGGGTGCGGAGCTGGTGGATATCGACGTGAATATTTACTGCGAGAAAAAAAGCCATAAGGGCATGGTAATCGGCAAGGAAGGGCGCATGCTGAAAAAAATCGGCACAGAGGCGCGCATGGCATGTGAAGATTTTTTGGGCGCGCGGGTGAACCTGCAATGCTGGGTTAAGGTGAAGGACGACTGGCGCGACAATGAGATACTGCTCAATCATTTAGGCTTTGCCCAATAGAGCGGGGGAGCGCCGAAACCGCGGAGATATTTCCGCATCCTGAACAGTTTCCCCCATCCAAAAAGGGTTGGCGCAAAAATGCAATTTTTGCGCCATGACGGGTTTCCAAAGGGGGCTTGCCCCCTTTGGCGGAGTCCAGAGGCAGCGCCTCTGGCAGGTCCGGGCAGCAGCCCGGCGGCAGGGTTCTTGCGGGGCTTGTTACCGTTTTGGACAACATTTCCGTCTATATGTGCGCTATAATGGCACATAGTAACCGTAATCGGAGGTGTTGTTTGTGACTCTGACTGACTCATGGAAACGGTTTGAAAGTACGGGGCAGATCGGGGATTATCTGACCTTCAAGCACTATGACGCGCGGGAGGACGAGTGGGATGCCGACGAGGACTACGACGATGGGCCTGGTACTGCGCGCAACGAAAACGGGCGAGGCGGATAGGGTGCTGCTGCTGCTCACCCCCACTGGCCTTGTAAGCGCCATTGCCAAGGGGGCACTGCGGTTGCGCAGCAAGCTGTTCAGCGGTACGGCGCTGTTCTGTTACAGTGAATTTACGCTGTTTGAACGGAAAAATTTGCAGGTCGTGGATGAAGTGACCGAACAGGAAGTGTTCTGGGGCCTGCGGGAGGACGTGGACGCCATGGCACTGGCGATGTATTTCGCCGAGCTGGCGGCCCTGCTTTCCCCCGCAGGCACCGAGGCGGACGCACAGCTCCGCCTGCTGCTGAACTGCCTGTACTTTTTAAGCACCCATAAACAGCCGCCGCGCCGCCTGAAAGCCATCTATGAACTGCGCGCGCTTTCCCTGGCTGGTTTTATGCCCGACTTGGTCGCCTGTGCGGACTGCGTGCGCTATGAGGGCGGGGATTTTTGCCTGGATGTGCCGCATGGGCGGTTGTACTGCGCCGCCTGCGCCCAGAAACGCGGCCTTGACTGCAACTTAGACGCCTCAGCGCTGGCCGCCATGCGGTATATCGTGTTCAGCGAGGACGCGAAGCTGTTCTCCTTTTCACTGTCGGAGGGCAGCACGGAGCGGCTGGGGGCACTGGCGGAACAGTGGACGCTGTACAGTATCAACCGCCCGCTTCGTTCGCTGGATTTTCTGCATTCCGTGTGGGGCATTGAAAATACAGGCACCGTACTCCTGCCAGAGGAACGTCCCTGACGGCGAAAGGGAACGATATTCAAGATGATACCTTTATATTTTTTGGCAACAGAAAGGAACGCCCGGCTCCGCGTATGAAGGGCGCAGGCTGAAAATTTTCTATCCTTGCCGCCCGCCAGGCGGCAAGGATAGAAAATCTCAGGCGGAGCGGGAGAGAGGGACAAAAACCTATGGACAAATACTTAAAAATTTTAGAGTTGGATAAAATCGAAGCGCGCGCCGCGCAGGAAATCACCTGCCCGGAAGCGAAAGCGCTCCTGCTGGAACAGCCAGCCGGACAGATGCCCGACGAGGTGCGCGCGCTGTTGGACCAGACAGACGCCGTCACAACGCTGCTGCTCAAAAACGGTTCGCCGCGCATTTCCTCTGTGGAGAACGTGCGCGGCATTGTACAGCGCGCGGAAAAGGGCGGCGTGCTTTCCATGGCGGAGCTGCTGACAGTGGCCGCCACCCTGCGCAATTTCCGGGAACTCAACAAATGGTACGGCATCACCGAGCATGACGCGCTGCCCATCGACGACCTGATCTATGCCATGACGCCGCAGCCCATGCTGGAAAACGCCATCACCGACGCGATACAATCTGACACCGAGATGTACGATACCGCCAGCGACGCGCTGTACGACGTGCGCCGCAAAATCCGCGCGGCGGAAAATTCCATCCGTGATAAGTTGGACGCTTTGACAAAATCGCAGTCCACCGCAAAATATTTGCAGGACGCAGTGGTATCCCTGCGCAACGGCCGCTTTGTCGTGCCGGTGAAAGCGGAACACCGGGGCGAGATCAGCGGCGTGATCCACGACGTATCGTCCAGTGGCTCCACGCTCTTTGTGGAGCCGACGGCCGTTGTGGAGGCGAACGCCAAAATTTTGCAGCTTCGCAGTCAGGAGCAGTTGGAAATTGAGCGCATTTTGGCGGCGTTTTCCCAGCAGACGGCGGCGCTGGAACCCATGTTCACCTTTGGCTACGGCGCGATGTTAGAATTAGACGTACTGCTTGCCAAAGCAAATCTGGCAATCGCGCAGAAAGCCATGAAACCGCAGGTGAGTGATACGCCGATGTTCCGCCTTCTGCGCGCGCGCCATCCGCTAATCGACCCGGAAAAGGTGGTGCCGGTGGATATCGAGCTGGGCGGCAGCTATGATACCATGGTTATCACCGGCCCCAACACGGGCGGCAAGACCGTCACGCTCAAGACGGCGGGCCTGCTGTGCGCCATGGCGCAGCACGGCTATCTGATCCCCGCGCATGAAAGCAGTGTCGTGTGTGTGTTCCGCGCGATCTTAGCCGATATCGGCGACGAACAGAGCATTGAACAGAGTCTTTCTACCTTCTCCGGGCATATCCGCAACATCACGGATATTTTGTCGCTGGCGGGTCCGGGCACACTTGTGCTGATGGACGAGCTTGGCGCGGGCACAGACCCCGCCGAGGGCGCGGCGCTGGCCGTCTCGATCATTGAGGCCCTGCGCCGCCTGGATGCGTGCGTGATGGCGACGACGCATTACGGCGAATTAAAAATCTTCGCACTGGAAACGCCGGGCGTGCAGAATGCCTCCTGCGAATTCAATGTGGAAACACTGCGCCCCACCTACCGCCTGACCGTCGGCGTGCCGGGCAAATCGAACGCATTTTTGATCAGCCAGCGACTGGGACTTGCGCAGGAGATTATTGACGAGGCGCAGCGGCACCTTTCCAGCGAGGATCAGCAGTTCGACCGCGTACTCAATCAGCTTGAATCGCTCAAAGTGGAGCTGAAAGCGCGGGAGGACGAGGTGGAGCGTCTGCGCAACACGGCGTCCGACGCGCTGAAACAGGCCGAGGAAAAGCGCGCCGAACTAATCCGGCAGGGCGAAACAGAGCTTGCGGCGGCGCGCGAAAAGGCGCACAGCATGGTGCAGGACGTACAAAGCACCGCCTACGGCCTGATGGACGAGCTGCGCAAAATGGAGAAGGACAAGCAGCTCAGCGCCGCCCAGCGCGCCGCGCGTGCAAGGGAGATTGCGAAAAAGGAAACGGAAAAGCTGTTCAGCCAGACAGATGTCGTACACACCCCGCCCCGCATGCGAAAGCCGCTGGAAAGCGTCACAGTGGGGCAGGAAGTGTTGATCGCCGAGCTGGAAAAGCCCGGTATTGTAACGGCTCTGCCGGACAGGGACGGTATGGTGGAAGTGCGCGCGGGCATTATCAAAACGAAAGTGCCCCTCGACGGCCTGTGTGCCCCGGAGCCGCGCGCGCCGGAAAAGAAAAGCCGGTATGAGCCGCGCCGGACCGCGCCGCAGAAATCGGTAGATAAGGTGACGCGCACGCCCAGCATGGAGATCAACCTGATCGGTATGACGGTAGAGGAGGCGCTGCATGAGACGGATAAGTTTATCGACAACGCTGTGCTGAACGGTCAGACCATGCTGTATCTGATCCACGGCAAGGGCACCGGCACATTGCGCAAGGCCATCCATGAACATTTGCGCAGGCATAAGAACATAAACAGTTTCCGCCTTGGCACGTTCGGCGAGGGCGAAGCGGGCGTCACGGTCGTGGAGCTGAAATAAGAAGGCGGCCAAAGAGAGGCACTTTTGTGTGTTTCCCCGCTCTACGGACGGGGAAACACACCGAAATATCTCTGCGGTTCGGATGCTCCCTGAAATAAGAGAGGAACAAGATGAAAAAATGGTATGAGGAAGAATACGGCTTTACCATCGAAGTACTGGCCGTATCGCATGACAACAAAACGGAAAACCACTGCCGCAACGGCGATGAGGTGGGTGATGTGTACCGCTGTACATACGATTGCCCTGTGAACCAGTGCGGCAGGGGATTTTGCCAAAAATCCATGATGCTTGTCTTTCCCATGATGGAGGCCGTGCGCAGCGGCGGCGATTTGCGGAACATCGGCGGTTTTTCCCCTTCCGGGAATACGCCCGATTCGCCGCTTTGCAAGGAATTTATCTGCCCCGACGGCGTTGTGACTTATCAGCTTACCGCTGAAAAACTGGGCGGGGAGAATTTCCACACGGGTGGGTTTTATAAGGAGTGAAAGTGTGAAACTGCTGTTTTTAATAGGCGACGCTGCTGTCGGGAAAATGACGGTGGGGCAGGAGCTGATGAAGATAACAGGTCTTCGCCTGTTTCATAATCATATGACGATTGAACCGGTGCTGGAAATATTCGGGACGTTTCACACGGCGGCGGTCGGACGGCTGCGGGAGGTCATTTTCGAAGAATTTGCCGCGTCGGATCAATACGGGATGATCTTCACCTATATGTGGGCGTTCGATCAGCAGGGGGATTGGGACTATATCGCGCATGTACAAAATATTTTCAAGCAGAAAAGCAAAGATGTAGAATTTTACTGCGCGGAGCTTGTGGCACCGCAGGCGATCCGCCTGGAAAGGAATACCAGTGAAAACAGGTTAAAGCATAAGGCGTCCAAGAATGATCTTTCCTTTTCCCGGCGGATGCTGGTGCAGGCGGACGAACAGCATCGGTTGGAAAGCTACCCAGGCGAGGTGCCATTTGAAAACTATATCAAAATAGACAATTCCCATCTGCCGCCGGAGGACGCGGCCAGGCAGATTAAAGAATATTTCCAGCTATAAGTTCCCCACAGGGCGGCATTTCCCCATGCCGCCTTTTTTCGTGCCCAGACGCACCCGAAACAGGGATGTGTCCCATGCGGGACATTTTTGTGTATTCCCCCGCCCGTAGGGCGGGGGAATGCACAGCAGTAGATCTGCGATGCGGACACTCCCCGAAACAGCCGCCGCGTTCCGACACGCTTTTTGCACGGGACGTACTACACTAAAGGGGATGTCTGTCCTGTGCGGAAGGGGAGAGCGGAATGCGCGGCGTTGTCTATGTGGATATCCTGTTTTTCGTCAACGCTGTCATTGGGTACTTTCTGCTGCGCGCCGCCGCAAAGTTAGCGGGATGCCGCACAAGCGGCGGGAGGCTGCTGATCGGCGCAGCGGCGGCGGGGCTTTCGTCGCTTTTGCTGCTGCTTCCTCCTTTGCCCGCGTGGCTGATGTGGGGTGCAAAACTGGGCAGCGGTGTACTGGTCGTATTCGCGGGTTTCGAGGTCCACACTATGCGGGAATTCCTGAAAGCCTGCTTCTGGTACATACTGCTGAACATCACATTTTCAGGCGTGGTGTTTGCCGCTATCTATGCAGGCGCGGAGCATATGCGCACCAATAACCTCGCCGTCTATTTCCATGTTTCGCCGCTGCTGCTCATTGCGTGCATCACGGGGACGTATCTGGCCGTCCGGCTGTTCGAGTATGCCTTTGGCTGTCCGATGCAAACGCGCACTGTGCCTTTCACGGCGCAGATGGAGGAGGGGAGCGTGCGGGGCATGGCATTAGTGGATACGGGCTTTTCCGTCCGTGACCCCATCACGGGCGCGCCAGCGTTCCTGCTCAGCTTCCCGGCGGTGCGCGACGCGCTGCCGCCCGCGCTCGTGTACACGCTCTCGCTGTATTTTACAGAAGGAGCCATCGAGACCGGGGGCGTGACCATGCGGCTGATCCCCACCAAAACGGCGGCGGGGACGCGCGCGCTGCCGGCGGTCCGGGTGCGGGAACTGTGCCTGGAAACAGACGGTGCGCGGCGCACCTATACGGGCCTGTGCGCGGTCTTTACGCAGGAGGCGCTGGCGGACGGCACGTTCTGCGCTATTATACCGGCGGAGATGCCATAGCGGTCCAGGCCACGCTTGTGCCCTGCCCGGCAGGGAGATGTCCCAGGCAAAGAGCTTTTGTGTATTCCCATCCGTTGGGCGGGGATACACGGAAATATCTCTGCGGTGTGGACATTCTCCCGGCAGAGCATGTAACGATAAAAATGCGGACGCAAAAACGGAGGAGATGAGATCGTGTCGTTTATAAGAACGCTGTGTGCAAAGATCGGGGACTGGTGGAGGCGATGGAAACTCAGGCTGCGCAAGCCGGATTCCCTCTATTATATCAACGGCCCTGAGACGCTGCCGCCGCCACTGACAAAGGAGGAGGAGCAGGCGGTATTCGCGGGCCTTGCCGCGGGCGACCCGGCCAGCCGCGACGCCCTGATTGTACATAATCTGCGCCTGGTGGTATATATCGCGAAAAAATTTGAGAGCCGGACGGCCTCGGTGGAGGATATGATCTCCATTGGCACCATTGGCCTTATCAAAGCGGTCAACACCTTTGCGCCCGCGAAGAACATCAAACTGGCGACGTATGCCAGCCGGTGCATTGAAAATGAGATATTGATGTATCTGCGAAAAAGCAGCAACCGGCGGCAGGAGAGCAGTATCGACGAGCCGCTCAACACCGACTGCGACGGCAACGAACTGTTGCTTTCGGACGTGCTGGGCACAGAGGGGAGCGAGGTAGGCGACGAATTGGAGCAGGCGGCGGAGAAGGATATGCTGTTGAGCGCCGTGAGTCGCCTTTCCGACCGGGAGCGCCAGATCATGGAGCTGCGGTTCGGGCTCGCGGGCAGCTCGGAACACACCCAGAAGGAAGTGGCGGACATGATCGGCATTTCACAGAGCTATATCTCCCGCCTGGAAAAGCGCATCATCCACCGCCTGCGCGTCGATTTGGAGTGCATCAGTTAAGGAACTTGTGATTGATGTTTTTCTCCCTGCTTTTGGCGGGGAGAAAACATTGATCTGGAACAAGATGGGTTTCCAAAGGGGCTGTGCCCCTTTGGCGGAGTCCAGAGGCAGCGCCTCTGGCAGGATTCCAAAGGGCAGCGCCATTTGGGCAGGTTTGGGCGGCAGCCCAACAGCGGGCCGGAAAAATTTCCCGGCCCGCTGGCTTGTTATATTGCGCGCTTTTCGCCCATACTCCCGGCAACATGGTTTGCTTGGGGGAGAGTGTCTTGCAATATCACAAGGTAGAAATATGCGGCGTCAACACGGCAAAGCTGCCTGTGCTGAAAGAGAAAGAGAAGGCGGAGCTGATACGCCGGGCGCAGGCGGGCGATCAGGAGGCCCGCCAGAAAATGATCTGCGGCAACCTGCGGCTGGTGCTGAGCGTGGTGCAGCGGTTTGCGGGCCGGGGTGAAAACCCCGACGACCTGTTCCAGGTGGGCTGTATCGGTTTGATTAAGGCCATCGACAACTTTAACCCGGCGCTGGGCCTGCGCTTTTCCACCTATGGGCAGCCAATGATCATCGGCGAGATACGCCGTTTTCTGCGCGATAACAACACCCTGCGCGTCAGCCGGTCGGTGCGGGACGTTGCGTACAAGGCCATGCAGGCGCGCGAACAGCTCCAAAAAGACCTGGGCCGTGAGCCGAACACAAAGGAGATTGCCGAGGCTGTCGGCCTGCCGCAGACGACCGTTACACTGGCGCTGGAAAGCGTAGTGGAGCCTGTTTCGCTCTATGAGCCTGTCTACAGCGACGGCGGCGATACCATCTACGTGATGGATCAGGTGGGCGGCGAGGGCGGGGAGGAAAACTGGATCTCCTCCATCCAGTTCCGCGATACTATCGAAAAGCTCTCGGACAGGGAGAAGAAGATCATGTCCCTGCGCTACCTCTCCGGAAAAACGCAGGTGGAGGTGGCCTCGGAAATCGGCATCAGCCAGGCGCAGGTGAGCCGGCTGGAGAAAAACGCGCTGGAACGCATCAAGAAGCAGCTATAAGATGACGATACCTCCCCATCTTTGGAGGGAGGGGAGGCAAAGAAAATCAGGGAACCTCTGAGTTATGGCTTTTCACCCCGCCGAAGGCGGGGTGAAAAGCCCAAAACCTCAAAATTTTTCACTGCACCGGGGCGTTGGCGGCAAATTTGTGCGCGGCGTCGGTGAGGGCACTTTGCAAACCCTCAAATACATCCGCCGTCCGCGTCTCTGCGACGCTCACCACCGCCGTATACAGGCTGAGGGGGATCGCCTGATCCCGATAGGAGAACGCCTGCCCGTTCAGGGCGGTCACTTTCGCCGCGAGGGCTTCGGCATAGCGTTTCTCCTCGCTGGCCGTGAGGACGCAGAACTCGTCGCCGCCAATGCGGAACACAATATCGTCTTCGCCCGATTCTGCGGTGAGCCGCCGCATCTGTTCCAAAATGGCGAGGTCCCCGGCCTTGCGGGATATTTCGTTGATGGACATCATATGCCGGATATCGCAGGCGATGAACCAGCAGTTTTTCCGCTCGGTGAGCAGGTCGTACAATTCGGTGATCTCAATGGACTTGATACGCATCCGGTGATCGGCTCCTTTCTTAAAAGGTACAGAAAGCCTTGGGAACAGCTCCACGAATTTTGCACTGCGGAATTCGGAGGGCTTGCAGTTCCACACACGTTCAAACGCGCGCGCAAAGGACTCATGGGTGCTGTAGCCGTGTTCGAGCGCTACGTCCAGGATAGAAGTCCCAGGCGCTTCGGACAATTTTTTTGCCGCCAGCATCATCCTGCGCCGGATGATATACTCGCGCACAGTAATATGATGCACCCCTCGGAAAAGCTTTTCCAGGGTGGACCGGGAGCAGAAGCACGCCACCGCGATATCTTCCGTTTTCAGCTCATCGCACAGGTGGCATTCAATGTATTCCAGCGAGGCCACCAGCAGTTCTATGTTCCGCATCCCGTCCGCCCTTCCTTTCGATATCGTACCCCCATTATATCAGCCTTTCCCCGCGCTCTGCTTGACTTTTTGCGTAAAAAAGCCCGCGCTTCGCGGGCATGTGAAAGCTGCGGAGATGATTTCCATGTATCCCCCGCCCTGCGGGCGGGGGATACACACAAAACGCCCCGATTTGGGCGCTCCCGTCATTTGGGAGCCGGTTCGGCGGGGGCGGGGCGGATGCGGGACTTTTTTTCGCTGTCTACGCCGCAGTCTCGCAAGGCCCGCTGCAAAGCGCGCGCGCCGGTAAAGCGGATGCCCGTGATGTCCCGCGCGGCAGCGGCCTGTACGTTTGTGGGGTTGTCGTCCACAAAGATGCACTCGGTGGCGGAAAGCGCGTACCGGCGCAGCAGGACCTGATAAATGCGATGATCCGGCTTTGTGAGCTGGATTTGGCAGGAGGCAATGCCGCCGTCAAAATATTTCCAGAAACGGCGCTGCTGTAACATGCCGTATACGTCCCAGGGGATGTTGGAGAGGTAGTAAAGCCCATACCCGCGCGATTTCAGGCGTTTCATCAGTTGTACGGTGTCCTCTTTTGTGCGCAGCATATCGTACCAATCGTCAAGGATCACGTTCACCTCAAAGGCGCGGTGCATTGCCACGCCCTTTTCCCGCATGGTGTTGTTGGCGGCCTCGCGCGTGATGAGGCCCGCGTCTAAGAGGTTCCACTCGTCGCTGCCGAACGTGATGTCATATAGCGCGTCCTCTACCTTTTCGTCCATAAAGTGATCGACCAGAAACTCTCGCGGCTCGTAATCCACCACGACGCCGCCTAAATCGAAAATAATATTTTTATACAAAATGCTCACCCATTCCGCGCGAAACGCGCCAGCTTTCTGTTGAGTGTCCACATCGCGGGGCTATTGCGTGTATTTCCCCGTCCTACGGGCGGGGAAATACACAAAAACACCCCCGCATGGGACACTCCCTTTCTGTTGATGATAAGATCGGAAGAGCGTCGTGTAGGAAAGAGTGTTGCGAGACGTGGGGGGGGG
>CANCXY010000105.1 GCA_947381875.1 uncultured Clostridia bacterium
CGCGGTCATTTTTCAGCCAGGAGGAAAGCTCATTCTTAATCTTGCGTTCCAGCGTCGATTTGATGAGCCGGAGCTGGCTGTCATGCTGAAGCATTTCGCGGCTGATGTTCAGGCTCAGGTCCTCACTGTCCACAAGCCCCTTTACAAAGCTGAAATGGTCCGGCAGCAGATCGGCGCATTTCTCCATGATCAGCACGCCGCTGGAATAGAGCTGCAACCCTTTTTCGTATTCCTTCGTATAGTAGTTATACGGCGTGCGCGACGGCACGAACAGCAGCGCGCGGAACGTGGCCGTTCCCTCCGTCTTCGTGTTGATGACGCGCGCGGGGTCGGCGTAGTCGCTGAACTTATCTTTGTAAAACTGGTTGTACTCCTCGTCCGAAACATCCTTTTTCTCGCGCTTCCAGATGGGTACCATGCTGTTGAGCGTTTCGTCCTCAGTGTACTTCTCATACTCCGGCGTTTTGTAGTTGCCGTCGGCGTCCTTGTCCGTCCCCTCAATGGGGCGGCTCTTTTCGCGCAGCATTTTGATGGGGTAGCGGATATAATCTGAATATTTTTTCACGATATCCGCAAGGCGCCAGTCGTCGAGGAATTCGCTGTAGTGTTCCTCCTCCTCGTCCTGCTTAATCACCAGCAGCACTTCTGTACCTGCCTCGGCCATCTCGCACGGTTCCAGCGTGTACCCGTCAGCACCTTCCGATTCCCACTGCCAAGCCTCCCCGGAACCGAACGCGCGGCTGCGCACGGTTACGCGGTCCGCCACCATGAACGCCGAGTAGAAGCCCACGCCAAACTGACCGATCACGTCCACCGCGCCGCCGGTCTCGTTCTCCTTTTTGAAGTCCAGGCTTCCGCTCTTGGCGATGGTGCCAAGGTTCTGTTCCAGCTCGTCCTTCGTCATGCCGATGCCGTTGTCCGAAACGGTGAGCGTGCGGTTTTCCTTATCCAGCGCCAGACGGATGAGGAAATCGTCTTTTTTCAGCGCGACGGAATCATCCGTCAGGCTTCGGAAATACAGCTTGTCAATGGCGTCGCTCGCGTTGCTGATAAGCTCGCGCAGGAAAATCTCCTTGTGCGTGTAGATGGAGTTGATCATCATGTCCAGCAGCCGTTTTGACTCCGCCTTGAACTCCTTTTTTGCCATCCTTTTACAAACCTCCTTGAAAAAAACCGCGTGCGCGAAGATGTCCCCCTATGCCTCCCCAGGGCGGCATGGCTGGTTCCTTGTGCGCGGTCTGCGAAACCGTTTCTGGCACTCTCTATGTCTGAGTGCTAATATAGCATACAACATTTGCGGAAAAATAGCAAGTGTTTTTTGCAGGAATTCAAAAATTATCCATAATTTTATGGGAAAATGGGTCTCAAAAGCCGGAAAGCGCTGTCGGAACGGGCATTTTCTGTGCGGAAATCCATTCTTTTTTGCGTTGTGGGCTTGCGAATGCGCGCAGAATGCGGTATGATAGTAAAAAATGGTGTGTTGTGTCTATTCATTGCCCGCTCCGCCCGTGCGGATGCGCGATGCCGCCGTACTCCGGGTGCGGCGTGCCCTTGATCCTACAATAGAAAGCGGTGTTATAGATTGCCCAAAGACGATTTTGATTTCTTTTCCAATGATACGCCCCGGCGCGGCGCGCAGGACGGACCCGTTTCCTTCGACGCGTTGAAAGAGCAGATCGACCAGGGGGCCGCCCCTGCCCCGCAGGAGTTCAGCGGGTATATGCCCCTCTCCCTGGATTTTGACGATGCTCCTCCCGCCTCGCCGCGCCAGGCGGCGAAGCCCGCGCCGTTCCTGTTCGAGGAGTCAGGCGGGGACGCGGAGCCGTTCGATTTTGATTTCGGCGACGTGCCCATTGAAACGCCGTTGCCTACACAGCAGCCTGCGCCCACCGCCCCGCCGCCCGCGAGGCCGGCGCCGCAAGCGGCCCCGCCTCGCCCCACCATGCAGCAGCCAGTCCCGCAGGCTGCCCCATCCCGTCCCGCCGCATGGCAGGCCGCGCCCGAAAGGCCCGCGCCGTCCGCCGCGCTCTGGCAGGGGGAGGATGAAGACGAAGCGTTGGAGATACCGCCCATCGCGCCGCGCCCGCAGCCCGCGCCGGAGGCGGAGGAGATCCATTTTGACGACCTCAAGCCGCGCGAGGAAAAGACCGCGCGCAAAAAGCTGGGGGAGCTGCGCCTGGACGACCTGCCGCCGCGCCCCCCGAAGCCCGCGCGTAAGGGTATGCCGCCGGAATGGGACGAACTGGCCGCCGCAAAGCCCGCCGCCCGCACGAAAGCGCCCGTGGTGGAGGGGTTGGAGCCGCTGCCGCCAAAGTCCGCGCAGACCCTGCCCCCGCTGGATTTAGAAGGAATCGTGCCGCCCGCCGCGAAGCCCGTGGTCGGGAGGGAAGTGCCCCCGGCGTTCCCCGAGGCCCTGCCGCGCGCGCAGGCCGCGCCGCAGGCTGCCGCCCGCGCCGTGCCGGAGACGGCCCGCCCGCAGGCAGGGGGCGCCGCGCGCCAGACAGCCCCGGTGCAGCCCGCCGCGCAGGCAAGGAACACCGCGCCCCAGGCCCCGGCACAGCCCGCCGCACAGGCGAGAAATGCCGCGCCGGTGAAAAGCGCGCCGCGCCCTGTCGAGGACGACGGGACCATTGTGGCGGCAGGCCCCGCCTCCGCGCCGCCCCCGGCAGCGCCCCGCCCCGCGCCCGCAGCGGCGCGCGGCACGGCGCAGGCCCCGAAAGAAGCACCGCAGCGCCCGCGCCGTCCCGGCGTGCGGCCTGTCTCGAAAATCGCCGATTCACCCACACTGTCCTTCTCCCTGGGCAACAATGTGAACGTGGAAGCGCCCACATTGGCCTTTATGCCCATTTCGGACATCACCGCCGCCGCCCGCGCTGAAGCCGAGGCAAACGCGAAAGACAATGTATTTGTGCCGCAGCAGCCCCCGCAGTCACCGCAGGTGCGCGCGGCGCGTATAGAAAAGGAAAAAAATGTCGGCGCGGCCGTGTTCAGCGCGCTGATGGACGCACCGGAGCCGTCCGTCACCGGTACCGACAGCGCAGACAGGGAGGGAAGTAGTATGCAGGACCCCAACTGGCCCGCGCCCCCGCGCGCGCAAAACGGACAGCGCGGCACGCCAAAGCCCATCGACTGGAATGCGTCCCTGCTCCAAACGCCGTCAGCCGCCGCGCCCGCGCAGCAGCAGGCTCAGCAGCCCCAACCACAGCCCCGGCAGCAGCCCCAGACGCCGCCGTCCGCCTCGCCGCGCCCTGCCGCCGCAAGGCCGCAGAGCGCCCCGGCACAGCCGGACAGCGGCGCGGCGGACCCGCTGGATTTCGGTGCCGCTGGCGCACAGCCTTTGGCGTTCGACCTTGACGAAGGGGAACCCCTCGGTGACGATCTGCTGGAAAGCTACAGCCGCCAGTTCGAGCGCGCCGATGACGACGACGGGGACGATGAGGACGAATCCCCCCGCCGCCGCGGCCCCGGTGGCGCGCGCCCGTCCAAAGGCGGCGCGGGCGGCTCTACAACGTGGCTGTGGTGGATCGGCTTTTTAGTGATCGCGCTGCTGATCATCCTCTACTTTGTCATCTTCGCCGATAAAGGCGACCCCGCGAATTCCGGTTCCGGCACCTCCGGCGGGTCGTCCGGCACATCGTCCTCCACTGTGAGCGGCAGCGAGCCGGGTTCCCAGACGCCCGACGATTCCAGCTCCGACGTGCCTGTCGACCCCGTTACAGAGCCGATCCCGCGCGACGAGTGGTATATGGTGTTGGCGAACCGTGACAACCGCCTGCCCTCCACCTTCGCGGTGCCGCAGACGGTTACTGTCGGCAGCGCGGCGGTCGATTCGCGCATTGCCGATGCCCTGCGCCAGATGGTGAACGACGCGTCGGCGGCGGGCATCCAGCTCCTGCCGAACAACGGCTACCGCACGGTTGGGGAGCAGCAGGCCGCCTGGGACAGGCGCGTAAAGGAATTCCTCAACCAGGGCCTTTCGCAGCAGGAGGCGGAAGAACGCGCGCTGGATTATACCTCTATGGCGGGCGCGTCCGACCACAACACCGGCTTAGGTCTGGATATCGTCTCGCAGGACCACCAGACAAAAGACCTTGCGTATGCCGAAACAGCCGCGTCGCAGTGGCTTGTGGAGCATGCGGCGGAATACGGCTTTATCCAGCGCTATCCGGCGGATAAGGAGCTGGAAACGGGCATGGACTATGAGCCGTGGCACTACCGCTATGTCGGCCCGGATCAGGCGGCGAAAATCAAGGCAAGTGGCCTGTGCTTAGAGGAGTACCTCGCGCAGCCGTAAAATGGCGCTGTGAGGAAAATCCTGAGCCGGGTTTGCCGGATGTTCATGGCGTTTATCCCGCCTCCGGCGGGAAGAAAGCAAAAAAATCAAACGCAGGCGCGCCCCGTGAAAGCGGGGCGCGCTTTTTATGGGGCGGCTAATGTAAACAAACTGTAAAAACCGCGCCCGCCCGCTTTGCGCCCACCAAAAAGCGTGCTATACTGGAACACATTGGCGCGCAAAAAGGCGCGCACGAAGGGGGAAAAACATATGCTCGCGCGATACAGCGTGAAAAGGCCATATACCGTACTGGTGGCGGTGGTGCTGGTCCTGGTGCTGGGCGTCATTTCGTTCACCCAGATGACGACCGACCTCCTGCCAGCGATCGAACTTCCCTATGTGGTGGTAATTACATCCTATCCTGGGGCCAGCCCGGAAAAGATCGAATCGACTGTGACAAAGCCGCTGGAGGCCACGCTTGGCACGGGCAGCGGCATCAAAAACGTAAGCTCGACCTCGAATGAAAACGCCAGCATCATCATGCTGGAATATGAGCAGGGGACCAACATGGACTCCGCCATGATCGAACTCTCCTCCAACGCCGACCTTGTCACCGGCAGCTTTGACGACGCGGTTGGCTCCCCGATGTTTTTGAAGATCAGCCCCGATATGCTGCCCGTGATGGTCGCCAGCGTCGACCGGGACGGCCTGGACGTGTACGGCATTTCGGATTTTGCGCGCGATACCGTCACCCCCGCCTTTGAGCGGTTGGACGGCGTGGCCAGCGTGGACGCCACGGGCCTTGTCACGCGGCAGCTCCGCGTCACTTTGCGGCAGGAGAAGATCGACGCGCTGAACAAAAAGGTATTGGCGGGCGTGGACGGCCAGCTTGCCGAAGCGCAGCAGGAATTGGAGGACGGGCGCGCGAAGCTCGCCAGCGGGAAAGCAGAGGTGGAAAAAGGGGCGGCGGCGCTGGCCGAACAGAAAGGCGCGGCGCTGGACGGCATGGCCCAGGGCGCGGCGCAGTTAGACAGCGCGTCGGCGTCCCTCTCCGCGCTGCTCAGCGAGGAAATGACATTGCAGGCGAACAAGGCAGGCTTTGAGGCACAGCGCGGCCTGCTGGTGCAGGTGCAGGCGTTGTGTGCGGTGCTGCAAAGCGTATTCCTGCCTGCCGAGGGCGCGCAGCCCGCCCTTTCTGCCGAGGGCTATATGCAGATGGCCGCCCTGTATGAAGCTCTGCGCGCCAAAAGCCCGGAGATGCCCGCTTTCGTTGGCCCGGAGGCGGTTTTGGCACCCACACAGGACGGCACGGGTGTAACGCCGTCGCCCGCGTTCTGCGCGCAGGTGGCGATGCTGTACGGCGCGCTGGGGCAGGCGGATCCGCAGATGCCCGCGTTCCCCGCGGCGGACACCCCGTCGTACCCCGCCGCGATCGGCGAGACACTGCGCGCCGCGTTGTCGTATGCGACAGGGCGCACGGCGGAAATTGAAACGGAATTACGCAATATCGAAACACGCCTGTTGGTATTGGCCGCCAGCAAGCCCGCGTTAGAAGAAAACCTCCAGAAGGCGCAGGACGCATATGCCGCGCTGGAAAAGGGAAAACTGACAGCGGTGAACGAAATGACAAGAGGAGAGGTGACGCTGGACCAGACAAAGGCGCAGTTAGAGCAGGCGGAACAGCAGCTCCAGGACGCGCAGGCCCAGTTCGACGACGCGCGCGACGCCGCCTACAAACGGGCGGACCTCTCCGGCATCTTAACGATGGAGACGCTGGGCCGTATGCTGATGGCGCAAAATATGAGCATGCCCGCCGGGTATATCACGGAGGGGGCGGAGCGCTATCTCGTCAAAGTGGGTGACGCGTTCAGCGCGCCGGAGGAGCTGGAAAACCTGCTGCTGATGCACATCAACGCCGAGGGCGTGGGGGATATTTATCTTTCGGATGTAGCGGATATCGAGATGGCCGACGACGCGGATGAAAGCTACGCGAAGGTAAACGGCAACGATGGCGTTGTCCTTTCTTTCCAGAAGCAAAGTACAGCCTCTACGGCCACCGTCAGCGAGCGCATCAACGACGCGATTGAACGGTTGGAGGAGAGCGAACCGGGCCTGCATATCACCCCGCTGATGGACCAGGGCGACTATATCCGCCTGGTGGTGGACAGCGTGCTTTCCAACCTCCTGTGGGGCGGCCTCCTGGCGATCCTCGTGCTGATCCTGTTCCTGCGCGACGCGCGCCCCACGCTCATTGTCGCGTGCAGCATCCCGTTCAGCCTGCTGTGCGCCGTGACGCTGATGTATTTCAGCAATGTGACCCTGAACATCATTTCGCTTTCCGGCCTTGCGCTGGGCGTGGGCATGCTGGTAGACAACAGCATTGTTGTTATTGAGAACATCTACCGCCTGCGCGCCGAAGGCGTGCCGCCCGCCAAAGCTGCCGTAGAGGGCGCGAGGCAGGTGGCGGGGGCCATCTTCGCCTCCACGCTCACAACGATCTGTGTGTTTGTGCCCATTGTGTTCACGCAGGGGCTTTCGCGGCAGCTCTTTACAGATATGGGCCTTACCATCGCCTATGCGCTGCTGGCAAGCCTTGTGGTAGCGCTCACGCTTGTGCCCGCGATGGGGGCGTCCGTGCTGCGCGGCGCAAAGGAAAAGGCCGCCGGGTGGTTTGAAAAGTTAGTGGGCGGCTACGGGCGGCTGCTGAAGTGGTCGCTGCGGCACAAAACGCCCGTACTGGCCCTCGCACTGGCTCTGCTGGTGTGCAGCGTGTTCCTGGCGGCGCAGATGGGCACAGCGTTCATCCCCGCGATGGACAGCCCGCAGATGTCCGTTTCCCTCACCGCCCCGCGCGGCATGGACAGGGAGCAGGCGTATGCCTTGGCGGATACGCTGATGGAGCGCGTCGGCGCGGTGGAGGGCGTGGAGACCGTGGGCGCGATGTCAGGCGGAGGGGCGTCGTCGATGATGGGCGGTGGCTCGTCGGGTGCAGGCACGCAGAGTTTCACGTTCTATGTGCTTCTGGCCGATCAGCGCTCCGTATCCAACACCGACGTCGCCCGCGCCATCACGGAAAGCACGCAAGACATGGAGGGCACTGTCTCCGTGCAGGAGTCGACGATGGATATGTCCGCGCTCGGCGGGAGCGGCGTGGAGCTTGTCATCAGCGGGCAGAATTTGGACAGCATGCGTGCCGTCGCAGACGATCTGCGCACGCTTCTGCGCGGCGTGGAGGGCCTGACGGATATCTCCGAGGCGCAGGCCGCCCAGAACCCGGAGACGCGTGTCACGATCGACAAATACAAAGCCGCACAGTACAACCTCACCGTCGCGCAGGTCTTTTCCGAACTGGCCGCCGCGCTGACCGACACCACCACCGCGACAACGCTGACACTGGACGACGGCGAGCTGCCGGTGATCGTATGCCGGGACGCGGACGCCGCCCCCACGCGCGAAACGCTGATGGACCACGCCTTCACCGTGACGAACGCGGCGGGCGAGGAGGAGACGGTTTACCTGCGCGATATCGCCGCACAGAGCGAGGCGCAGAGCCTTGCAGCCATCCAACGCGAAAACGGCGTGCGCACCATGCAGGTGACGGCGGCGGTGGACAGCGAACACAACATCGGTCTTGTGAGCCGCGAGATCACCCGTCAGCTCTCGTCATTGGAGGTGCCCGCAGGCTGTGAGGTGGCATTGGAGGGCGAAAACGAGACGATCAACACCGCGCTTGTCGACCTTGTAAAAATGATCGCTTTGGCAATCGTATTTATTTATCTCATCATGGTGGCACAGTTCCAAAGCCTGCTTTCGCCGTTCATCGTCATGTTTACAATCCCGCTCGCGTTCACCGGCGGCCTGCTGGCTCTCTGGCTCACGCGGTGCGAGATATCGGTGATCGCAATGTTAGGGTTCCTGGTATTGGCGGGCGTAGTGGTAAACAACGGCATCGTGTTTGTCGATTCCATCAACCAGCTCCGCCTTTCCGGCCAAACGCGCGCCGACGCGATTCTGCAAACCGGCCAAACGCGCATGCGCCCCGTGCTGATGACGGCCCTCACCACAATCCTTGCCATGTCCACGATGGCCCTCGGCATAGGCAGCGGCGCGGAGATGACCCAGCCTATGGCAATCGTCTCCATCGGCGGCCTCGCCTACGCAACGCTTCTCACGCTGTTCGTCGTGCCCGTCCTCTACGACATCTTCTGCCGGAAAGAACTGCGCGCGGCGGACGTGTGATGGTGGGCTGTCGCCCACACCTGCCCAGAGGCTCTGCCTCTGGACTCCGCCAAAGGGGCGCAGCCCCTTTGGAAACCAATCTTGTTATATGGTTTTATGGGCGTTTTGCGCCGAAAAATTCTATTCAATTTCACCAATGCTGTCCGGCTCTTTCCATTTATCTTGTGAAATGCTCTGAAATCTTCTGGAAAGCATTGCATTTTTTCGCTGTGCATGGTACTTTATTAACAAACGGAGGGATCAATTATGAAAGCAAATACCGTATATCAGATTGCCGCCGCCGATGGCCGTGTGCTTGAGGTCGCGGATTTCAGTGTGGAAAATGGCGCGTCTGTGCAGCTTTGGGAAAACGCGAACATTGACAGTCAGAAGTGGCTGTTGGCCGAGGTTGGCGAGGGCGTGTATAAGCTGGAAAATAAGCTGACCGGCAAAGTGCTGGACGTGATCGACGCGGGCGCGGAGAATGGCGCGTGGCTGCATCAGTGGGATTTCGTGGGCGCGGACAATCAGCTCTGGACGGTAGAGCCGACGGCAAATGGGCTGTATAAACTGCGTTCCAAGCTGTCCGGCCGCGTGCTGGATATCGTGGAAATGGCCGAGGGCAACGGCGCGCGCCTGCAAATCTGGGACGACGTGGACGGCGCAAACCAGGCATGGGCGCTCATCCCCGTAGACGGCGGAGAAGCCCAGGCGGAAGCCGCCGAACCGCTCCCCGCGCCTGTGGAGGAGAAACCGGCAGAGGAACCCGCCGCGAAGCCCGCGAAAAAAACAGCCGCAAAAAAAACAACTACGACAAAGAAAACAACTACCACCAAAACTGCCGCGAAGAAAACTACGGCAGCGAAGAAAAAGTAATCCATGACGGACGCGTCAGCGCTCAGAAGGAATTTTTTCTGGAACACCATCGGGCAGCTCACCTATATGGGCTGCCAGTTTTTATGCGGTATCCTTGTAATCGGCCTGGCGGGGGAGCGGGTCTCAGGCGTCTATAATACAGCGCTCACGGCCACCAGTATTTTTCTCGCCGCAGCCTCATATGGCATGTACAGCTTTCAGGTTTCGGATGTCGAGCGCCAGTACGCCGACAGCGCCTATATCCGAAGCCGCCTGTGGACGTGCTGCGCCAGTGTGCTGCTGTGCGTGGGCTTTGTCGCCGTGAACGCGTGCGGGGGCGCGAACCCCTACAGCGCCGAGCAGAGCGCCGCCGTGCTGCTGTTTTTGGGGTACCGCATGGTAGAATCCTATACGGATGTATACAACGCCATCCTACAGCGCGCTGAGCGGTTAGATATTGTCGGCAAGATATATGCGGTGCGCGGCCTCGCCACGGTCATCCCCTTTGTGGGCGTGCTGTACCTGACCCAGAATATCTTATGGACGCTGGTCGCCATGCTGACCGTCAGCGCGGCGGTGTTCCTGTTCGGTACGCTGCCGCGCGCCCGCATGTTCTATACATCGGAACACCCGCAGACGCGGCGCGTGGCCGCGCTGCTGTGGACATGCGCGCCGCTGGCCGTGTACAGCTTCCTCAGCACAGCCGCCGCGTCTATCCCGAAGCTGCTGTTGGGGCGGCTGATGGGGGAGGCGGCGCTGGGCATTTACGGCCCTGTCACACAGCCGGTGCTGCTGTTGCAGGTGGGCGCGACGTACCTGTTTAACCCGTTTATCACGGTGTTTTCCGGGAGCTATGCGCGGGGCGACAAACCCGCTTTCTGGAAAGCGGTGCGCGGCGTTCTGCTTGTGGTGCTGGCTCTGCTGCCCATTGGGTTGGCTGTAGCGGTATTTCTGGGGCGCTGGGGGCTGTCTGTGTTCGTCTCTCCGGCCCTGGCCGATTACCAATACCTTTTGCCGCCGATGGTCGTCTCGGCCATCCTGACGGCGCTGGTGCTGTTTTGCAGCATGGTTTTAACCGTAATGCGCTGCATGAAGGGTTTGATCGCGGCCAATATCGGCGCGATTCTGGCGGCGGCACTGGCAAGCGGGCCGTGCATCACGCGCTGGGGACTACAGGGCACGACCATCGCGGCCATCGCGGCGCAGAGCGTCCAGCTTGCCTTACTGATGGGAATCGGCTGGCGCAGGGCGCGCGCACATTTTGAGGCGCAAGGCCCGCAGATGGAATCCTAAACGCGCAAACAGAAAAAAATGGAACAAGATGGGTTTCCAAAGGGGCTGCGCCCCTTTGGCGGAGTCCAGAG
>CANCXY010000106.1 GCA_947381875.1 uncultured Clostridia bacterium
CATACGAGATGTCCGTGCGTGACTGGAGTTCAGGCGTGTGCTCTTCCGATCTGATCCTGACCCTTTGGACAAAGACCCGTATCCATGAAATCGGCGTGTTCCTGTCCGTGGGTATACGGAAATCGGCCATTGTGGGGCAATATCTGATAGAGGTGCTGCTGATCGCTGTCCTTGCCTTTGGCCTGTCCTGGTTCACCAGCAGCGCCATAGCGGAGCAAATCGGCAGCCGCCTGTGGGAACAGAGCATGCAAGCGGAACGGAATGACGATAACGAGCTTGTTTCCGCTGCCGCTGCGGTCGACGTGGGCGCGGACAACCTGCTCCAAAAGCCCCTGCCCACGGAAAACGGCATTCAGGTGTCTGTTGAGGGGGAAGATTTGGGGCGTCTCTATCTGATTGGCTTTGCTGTAATCGCTGCGGCTGTCAGTGTATCATCCATTACTGTTATGCGACTGAAGCCGCGTGAAATCTTATCCAAAATGAGCTGAGGGAGGGCGGCACCATGTCTATATTGGAATTGAAAAATGTTTCTTATGCTTACGAAAAAGGCAAAACAGTTTTACAGAATATCAGCGCCGAAATGCAAACCGGGAAACTGTACGCCATCCTCGGCCCGTCCGGCTCCGGCAAGACCACGCTGCTCTCCCTTCTGGGCGGGCTGGACACGCCGGCGCAGGGCACCGTTTTGTTTGACGGCGAAGATATCACAGAAAAAGGACTGGAACACCACCGCAGAAACCATATCGCGCTGATTTTCCAGAGCTATAACCTTATTGACTATATGACACCTGTTGAGAATGTACAGCTCACTGCAAAACTGGACGCCGCCCCCATCCTGAAACGCCTTGGGCTGGAAAAGGATGAAATGCGGCGGAATGTGCTGAAGCTGTCCGGCGGTCAGCAGCAGCGGGTGGCGATTGCGCGGGCGCTGGCCTCGGATTCCCCTGTCATTTTGGCAGACGAACCGACCGGGAACCTGGACGCCGATACCGCCGGGGAAATCACGTCGATTCTGAAAAAGAGCGCCCGCGCATTCGGCAAGTGCGTTGTGATGGTGACGCACGACCGCGAAGCGGCGAACCAGGCAGACATTGTATGGGAACTCAAACGCGGCTGCCTGAAAGAGAAAAAGCTGTAGTGTCACCGCCCGGCGGGTCAGTACCCCGCTGGGCGTTTTGGCGTACCTGGCCAAAATTGGTACCTCTGAGGCTTCCAAAAAGCCCGCACAGGCAAAAACGCTTGTAATCCTCTGCCGCTTTGCCTACAATGGAGGTGAAAGGAGGGCACACATGAAAATCACGTTGAATCAGGATCCATCCTATACCGAAACGGAAGTCATCATCCACTGTTCCCAGGCGGATGAGGAGATCCTTCGTTTAATGGCTATGCTGCGGGTGTACCAGAAAAAACTTGTCGGCATCCTGGACGGTGAGCGGCATCTGCTGGACGTGAAGGACATCCTCTATATCGACACTGCGGACAAACGCACATTCCTGTACACAGAACACACAGTATATCAAAGCGCGCTGCGTCTGTACGAGTTAGAGGAGGCGCTGCGGGGGCTGGATTTCCTGCGGGTGGGGCGTTCGACGATCCTCAATTTCCGGCGTATCCGCTCCATCCGCCCAGAATTGGGCCGCCGCCTGCTCGTGACAATGGACAACGGCGAACAGGTTTGGGTATCGCGCCAGTACAGCGGGGAATTGAACGAAAAACTGCATGAATTGGAAAGGAGCATTTTGAAATGAAACATTTTCTGAAAGGCGTTATGCAATGGAAAACCTCGGCGTGTCTGATGTTTACCGCCGCCGTGATATTCTATCTGATTTTCAGCATGATCTATGGTACCTGGGAAGTGCCTGTTATGATGCTGTGGGGGCTGCTGCTTGTCAGCGTGGTGGGGTCGCTGATCCAGGCCATATGCTTCTCCGAATGGGTGATCAAAAAAATGCGCTATACACGGCGCAGCATCCTGTTTGTTGTGCTGTTCCTGCCGCTGCTGACGCTGGCGGCATGGAAATTCAACTGGTTCCCGATGGAGGAAATAGGCGCATGGGCTATGTTTATCGGCATGTTCTTCCTGACTTTTATTATCATGACCGTCGGCTTTGACATCTATTTCCGCATCGCCGGCAAAAAGTATGACGGCCTTGTCGGGCAGTACCGCCGCGAAAAGGAGCAGGAAGAAAAAAGCGGAAAAAATTAACCGCATCAATGGCACAAACACAAAGCGGGCAGGGACGTTTCCGTCTCTGCCCGCTCTCTGTTTTCCCGCCTGTTTCACAGGACAGGCGCGTTTTTCATCAGCACGGCCCGCTTGTATCCTGCGCGGATGGCAGCGCCATGATCAGCACTTGGCAGGGGTTGTGCGCATCCCAAAGCGTGGGAAAGCACTCCAATTCGGTAAAGCCCATCGCTTTGTAAAACGCAATGGTTTTGTCATACGCCGTATAATGCCCTTCCTGCACGGTCTTGACCTGCAAAAAGGCATATCCGCGCCCCACGGCATAGCGGCGCAGGGAACGGAACAGTTTGCGGCCCAGCCCGGCGCGGTGGCGGTGCGGACGCACGCCCATCACATACAGTTCTGCCGTCCGGGGGCCTGTCTCTTTCAGCGCAATAAACCCTTCCGGCTGGCCGTTTTCCATCACCGCCCAAAAGGGAAGCGCCCGGCTGCCCCGGATATATGCCGCTGTACTCTCCGGCAGGCCGAACCAATCCGGCAGCTCCGCCAGCACCGACGCGGCCACAGCCTCTTTCCGGGCGGGGTCTTTCACCATGCAGACGCAGGCCCGCGTTTTCTTTTCGGCGCAGTACGCCTCAAAGGCCGCGTGGTCCAGCGCAAACGTCAGCCCGTCATATACTCCGCCGCGCACCTGTCGGATGCCCTTTTTGCGGCGGCACTCCCGGAACCCTAACTTTTCAGCCAGACCAATCATACGGAAATTGCCCGACCACGTTTGTGTGTACAACTGCGAATAGCCGTTTTCCAAATAATAGCGCACCCAAGCGGCCAGTGCCTGCGTGCCCCATCCGCCCGACCAGTAGGCCGATTCACAGATGTCCAGCCCCACGGCCCAGCGGGCTTTTTTGCGCTCCTCCTCGGTATCCGGCTTTGAGGAAAGGTACTGGCAATCCTCGTCGATGCAATAACTGCTCACCCCGCCGATATGCACGCCGTCCGCCGTTTCGATTTCAAAGGTCAGGCGGTGTTCGGGCAAAGGCTTTTGCAGGCTTTCCATCTCCTTTTTCCGATATGCGTCCTCGTCAAAACCGACAATTTCTTCTTCTGTTTCCCACGGCGCGTCCCACAGTCCCCATTCAGTTTCGGTGGTGTTCCAGCGCACATCGTCGTCGATATCGCTTTCCCGCATATCCCGCAGGACAATATTCTGTGCTTTGATTTTCATGCTCAATATTTCCTCCAAAATATATTGGAGGGCAAATCATCGAACGCAGGCCCTCCGTCTGCGCGCAATGTTCTTTTTCATTTCATTCTCCCCTTTCTTTCAAAGTGCCTGTATTATACCACACGCCACGCCCGTTTGTCAAAAAATGTTGGGCTGCCGCCCAAACCTGCCCAGAGGCCCCGCCTCTGGACTCCGCCAAAGGGGCACAGCCCCTTTGGAAACCCATCTTGTATCCAGATTGGAGCGCTGTTTGCTCCGCCGCTTCCGGGCGCGTCCGAGCCGCAGAGATTTTCCGTGTAATCCCACGCCCCGCAGGTGGCGGATTACGCGGATTCAGGCTGGAATAATATCTCGCGCTTTTCCGGGTACAGGGAAAATTGGAGCGCAAATGTTTTTTCTGTCAGCCGTTCCCAGCTTTCCTCGGAAAATGTCTCCCGGTATAGCCCGAACAGGAAAAGCCATGTCTGCGGCTCGCCGGGCTGTACCTCGGACAAGTCGGGCCGCGCCAAATCCAGCGCCCCGTATATCTCCCCTCTATCAGCCATACATTGCCATGCACCGGATACAGCGGCGGCATACAGCATTCCCGGTTCCTCCTGCGCCGCGCCGTCCCGCCCGACTGTGACAGCGCAGAGGAGCGTTTTTTCCGGCAGAAACGCCCCCTGTGTGGCCAACCCGTTTTCCGCATACAACGCCGCTGTATCCTCTATGCGGGCCTGTGTCAGCGTGAGGGTATACGGCCCATAGCGCAGCGGCTCATTCATCCCCGCCTGCACGGACACCGCCTGCGGGTAAGCGTGGTTGACGCGCAGCGCGCACACCGCCCACAGCACGGCCAGTATCAGCGCCACAACCGCCCAAAGTATGCGGCGCTGCCTTCGGTTCCCCATCTTCCCTCACCTGCCTTTCCCTATGTGTTCCCCAAGTGCGTCCGGGCCGCCGGGATTTTTCTCTGTGTGTCCTCGCCCTTCGGGCGGGGACACACTCAAAAGCGCGCCGTTTTCCATTGTGACGATCACATCGGACAGGCTTTGCAGTTCCCCGGCATTGTGGCAGGCCAGCCATATCATGCGCCCGCTGGCGCGCTGCTGGCGGATCAGCTCACAAATACGCTCTACCCCGTCCCCATCCAGCGCATTGAACGGCTCGTCCAGTAAGAGAAGCCGCGGCTGCTCCACAAGGGCGGCGGCAATGCCCAGACGCTGCTTCATGCCCAAAGAATATTTGCGGTATGTCCGGCGGTCGTCCGGGTCCAGCCCCACCGCCCGCAGTGTATCGTCAATCTGGCCCCGCGCCGTCTTTCCCCGGATGGAACACAGCAGCTCCAGATTGCGCCGCCCTGTATACTCATTCAGGAAAGCAGGGTCTTCGATCAATGCGCCCACGCTGGGCGGGAAAGAAATATCCTTCCCAAGCGTCTGCCCATCCACCCGCACTGCTCCCCGCGTGGCGTAAATCAGCCCGCATAGCGCCCGGATGAGCATGGTTTTCCCGCTTCCGTTCACGCCCCGCAGGCCGACAACAAGGCCGTCCCCGCTGTCAAAGTGCAGGTCTACCCCGTCCAGCACTGTCCGGCCATACAGGATTTTTGTAAAATGGTCTATATCAATTTTCATAAGCCTTATCACCGTTCCTTGCTATGCGATATAGCGGCCGCACCTGATATCCAATGGCCTTTTCCGTGCGTCTCCAAACCGCCGGGATCTTTCCATCAGTTTCCCCGCCCTGTGGGCGGGGAAACGCACATAAATGCTTTAACTGCGCGGCGATACAATATCGCGCTTTTGAAACAGCCGCGCGCCCAAAACAAAAACCGCCAGAAATGAAACAATCAGATAAGCGGCGGCAAAGACGGCGGGAAATCCGCCCTGCTCAGACGTACCGCGCCACAGCATGGCATAGCGCGGCCAGAGCAACGGGGAATCCCAGAAAGCCGAACACACCAGCAGCAAAATCAATGCCGCTTGCCCCGCAAAGGGCGAAAGCAGCGCCGAACAGGCCGCCTGCATACTGGAAAGTACACAAAGCGTGAGGAACACCAGCCAGAACTGCCCGGCCTGTATATCCGCTTTTGGCAGCGTGCCGGTACCGACAAAGCCTGCCGCTGCCATGCACGCCACACCAAACGCCAGATAGACGGCGCTCCAAAAGACAGCCAGTGACATCATGCGCCGCCACCACCGCAGACGGCTCCTCGCGCGCATCAGCCGGGCCGTGCCCATCCCCCGCAGCAGCCGGGCGGGGAACAGCGCGCAGCTATGGACACAGAAAAATACCAATGCGAACCATGCGGCGGGCAGGGTGAACGGCGCGCCGCCGCTTTGCGCGAACGGCAGGCTCCCGGCAAACACATCACAGAAATATGCTGAAAGCGTCAGCCTTTCCCCTCCTCCTGCCCCGGCCTGACACCGCAGCGAGGCGGCAAAAAACAGCACAGCCCCGATGATGATCCCCCCACGCGCTGCCCGCCAGGAGAGGAGGAGATCGCCCCTCGCCACCGCCTGCCACCGTCTCCATGCTCCCTTCACAACACATCCACCTTCCGGCAAACACCATAACCCACGCCGCACAGCGCCGCCGACACCGCCAGCCAGCGCACCACTACGCCCGCCGCCCCAAACGGCTCCGACCAACAGCGATAGGAAAGGCTTGCCGCGTCCCAAACCGGGTGCCAGACAGGGCTTCCGCATGCCATTCCTGTCACCGCTACAATGGCAAACGCGGCCAACGGGCGCAGCCGACAGGCCAAAATCTGATACAACAGCGAATGCGCCCACACCTGCAAATACACCGCCGCCCCGCACGCCAAAAGCACAGCGGGCAGAGATGTCTCTCTTTGCAGCGGATTCCCTGTCATCAGCGCAAACAGGCTGTTCACACCACCCCAGTTGATGGCCGTCAGCGGCTTTCCCCGCATCATCCCCGGCAGCACGGAAAACGTCAAAACAATCCCGCCACCGCACACCGCCGCTTTCAACGCTTCCATACACTGCGCCCGCCACCATGTTCCACGGGACGCATATCGGTACATATGCCGCCTGCTATATACGCCCGTTCGCCGCGCACCGCTGTAAAACAACAGGAGCGGCACGACGAAAGGCGGCAGCAGCGACGCCTGCTGTGAAAAACAGGCACAGTCCGCAAGGCACAGCGTCACGCCCATGCTCAGGTAGTGATTTGCCCAGTACCGGGCGTTGCACCAGCTTGCCGCGCCGATCAGCACCGGCAGCACCCAGGGCAGCAGGCGGGGATATGGCAAAGCGTCCTGCCGCGCCTGTTTATATCGCATCATCCCGCCCTCCCGGTGCAAACCAGCACACGGCCAGCAGGGCCGCCAGCCCGGCCAGAAAAACGCACGGCATCCACAGACGCACCCCGTCCACCGGCTGGAATGGCAGCAGCAGGGCCATTGGCGATGGGAACGCGCTGCCCGACCAGATATCCGCAAAATAGGCGAGCAGGTAGAGAATGAAGGGCGTCAGCAGCACTTGAAAGCGCTGACGCATCCAGCGACTGAGGGAAAGCGCCAGTGTTGTCCACATGGCGAGGAAGACACCGTCGAACAGCGTATAGCCCAAGATGTATAACACCGGATGATGATAGAACACAGCGCCAAACAGATCCTTATCCGTCAATGGGACGGATCCACTGGCGGGTTCCGGCAGTACGCAGGGCAATACGGCGCTTGTGAACAGGAAATCCGCCATCAGCGGGATAAACGCCGCCAGAAACGCCGAAACAAACACCGCCGCCGCCTTTGATACACTGTACTGACGATCAGTACAGCGCAGGCGGATATGGTTTATGTAGCCACTGTCCCTGTCCCACCAGCCGCTATCTGCCGCCGGCAGCGCCGCGAACAGGGGCAGCACCGTGAACAACAGCACCGGCAAAACCGTGGCAAGGTCCAGCCCGATCCAATGGGTATATGCGGAATGCGGCGTGAGGAACGGTTTTTCCCGCCATGTATCCAGCCATTTTGTCAGGGGGAGGACACTGGTGATACAGTGCAGCAGGGCAATCAGCAGCCCCGACGCGGCGCAGAGGCGGAAACGGATGCCGCCCAGCGCGCGGGAAAGCTCAAAACGGAACACCTTTCCCATCTGATACCCCTCATTCCAGCGCACAGAAAACGCCTGTCTGTGTATAGACCAACGGATCAGCGGTAGACATGGGCTGGTTGGCTACGCCCGTATACCCTAATTCCAGATAGATATCCCTTCGTTCCAGGCGGCGGTCCGCGTAAAATACCGCCGTGTATTCCTGCGACTGGCCGGGAGAAAGCGTACAGCGGAAAAACGAATGTCCGTCCTGCGCCGCGCTTGTGCCATCTGCTGTAACCATTTCCGACAGGGCGGCTGTTTGCGCTATCTCCCCATCTACAATCACATGCGGGACAATGCTGTTGAGATAAAATACCGTTTCCTCTTTGCCTGTGTTTTCTACTGTCAGGGTGACAGTCAAATAATCCTGTGTTTCCGCTTTTTCCCAGGCATCTTTCAGATCAAGCGCTGCCGCGGCATCCAGTACGGCGGAATGTATGGTCGTTGTCAACTGCGGGCCGTCCGGGTCGGGATTTCCCTCGCTGTCGAAGCCCATCAGGACGACTGCCGGGGTGCCAGCGGGCGTAACGCACGAATCCTGCACGGTGATCTTGTACCAGTTTTTCAGCAAGGCATCCTCCCGCTGCTGATCCCCGCCGTTTGCTTCGATTTCCCTTTTGAGGCTGCGGAAATAATCGACCATGAACGGGTACTTCGTGCCCCAGGACGTGGCGGCAAGGTCGTAATCATTGCCCTCAATATCTTTCACAAGAAAAGAGTTGTCCGATGGGGAAGCGCTGACGGAAGATGCTGTGCTGTCCGGCTGAGATTTTATATCGCCGCCCGATGTGTCCGGTATGGAGGCAGACGACGGCGCGGGTTTGCCGCAGGCTGTCAGCAGGCACAGCGTACACAGCAATGCCGCACAGATGGCCTTGTATCGTTTCATATAGACGACCTCGTTTCCTGCTAAATTAGAGGGAGAAATCCGCCCTCTTTTTCCTTATTATATATTATTATTCTATATATGTCAATGCTATATATTGATTTTTCTAAGAAACAGTGCTAAAATATCTATAGAAATGCGGGGAGCGTGGAGCAATGGGCGATACTGGCCACAGTGTAGAGGCTTATTACAAACGGGCTACCAGCCCTCTGGTCGTGCTGCACCTGCTGGAGGGGCGCACGATGTACGGGTATCAGATCTCGCAGGCGATGAAGGAAAAAAGCGGCGGGAAATTCACCATTGCCGTGCTGTACCCCATCCTTTACCGTTTGGAGGAACAGGGCTATATCCGGGTGGCGCGCACAGAGGTGACGAACAACCGCGCCCGCAGCTATTATGCCATCACGGAAGAAGGCCGCCAATACCTGCGCCAGTCTATGGCGGAATACAGAGCCATCCACCAGGCGTTTATGGATATCGTCGGCGAAGGAAATATAGTGAAATAATATTTTGATATTTTCCCGCCCGGCGGGCGGGGAAACATGGAAAGGCAAGGAGGGGGTCGGATATGTCACCGGCATACATACGCTATCTGAAACAGGTCCGGCGGGCGCTCTGCTGTTCCCGCGCGGAGCGCAGTCGTCTGTTGGGCGGGCTGGAACAGGAGCTTTTGGACGCTTTTCCCGACGCGCGCCACAGCTCTTTTGAACAAATCGCCGGGCAGTTCGGCGCGCCGGAGACGATGGCACAGGAATTGCAGCAGGCCCTGCCCGGCGGTGCCGCCTGCGCCGCCCGCAGACAGATACGCGGCATGTGGCTCGGTTTTCTGGCTTGCCTGCTTTTGATAACGGCAGTCGCTGGGGCTGTCGTCTGGCGGGAGCATGAACGGGCAATAAACACACCGCCCGAAGTACTCGTAGTACAGCAGCCCCCGAAAGTGATTCTGGTGCAGCCGGAACCGGCGGCGGAACCTCATCCCGCGCCAGTCTGTGAGCTGCCCGCCGCGCCTTATGAGGAAGAACAGCCGGAGGCTTAACGGCATATAAACAGACGGCGCGGGAACCTGCCCGCGCCGTCTGTTTGCGTATTGCTGTATCTTTTCCCGCTTTGGGGAATGTTTTACCGGGATACTTCCCCGCTGTCGACCGCTGATAAAAAGTCTGCTATTAAAGCATTTACTTCCTGCACCTGCTCCCCGATAAAATGGGGACGGTGCCCGCCGCCCTTCACCTCGTATATTTTGGCAGACGGCACTTTTTCCTGCAATTCCGCACAGGTGCCAAGAATGTCATGCTCCCCGTTGATAAAAAGCGCAGAGCATTGTATGGACGCCCACTCTTTTTCCGTGAGGCTGGGGTGCGATTTCCAATCGTCGACTGTCATTCGCAGATATGTCTGCCAATCGCCCCGGTGGGCCTGTTGGTGGCGTGCTTTCATGTCCTCTATAAAATCCGTCTCATGCTGCTCTATCAGTTTTTCCGGGAGAAAATCTTCCGCACCCTGTGGGCGGGGATACGCCGCGCCGCCGATTGTCACAAGGCTTTTTACTTTGCCGGGATACTTCGCCGCCATATAGCACCCGACATACGCACCGCAGCTATACCCCACCAGGTGGGCGCTCGGTATTTCCATTGCGTCGAGGAATGCCGCCATATCGTCCGCTATCATGCGGCTGTTCCAGGTGAGGTTTTCGCAGGTTGTCCGGCCATGACCGCGGAAATCAGGGTAGAGACAGCGGTATCGGCCCGCAAAGCAGAGTATCTGACCCGAAAACGCAAGGAGGCCGCGGCTGAAATGGCTGTGCAGGAACAGGACGGGGGTGCCTCTGCCAAATTCCTCGTAAAATAGATTCAGGTCGTTCAATTTCGCGTAGGGCATGGTTTTTACCTCCTCGTACCTTGCAATATATGCGGGTTGTTTTTCTTGCTCTCCTCTATTGTACCATCCGATTTTCCCGGCGGCAACACCAAATTTTGAGTGATTTCCGTATTTTGCGTCTGGATTTTTTCTATCTGCCGGGAAAATTTGCGGTTTCCCTATTGACTTTCCGGCGCTGGATGTGCTAAAATATCTCTTGTAGCATGTTGATGCGGCATTTATGCGAGGGTGGCGGAACAGGTAGACGCGCACGTTTGAGGGGCGTGTGGCTTATGCTATGCGAGTTCAAGTCTCGTCCCTCGCACCAAATGAGAAGCCCGCTTCGGGGAAACCGAGGCAGATCGGAAGAGCACACGTCTGAACTCCAGTCACGCACGGACATCTC
>CANCXY010000107.1 GCA_947381875.1 uncultured Clostridia bacterium
CAGAAAACGGTATACCGCATCCAGATCGACACGGAGAAGCTGATTGAGCAAAGCGCGAAAAGGCTGCGGGAGATGGAGCGCATTCACAAGGCGCGCGTTATTACGCAGACGGCGGACATCCAGATCGACCGGCCGGGCGTCACTTATCAGGAGCGCGGCATCCGTACCGCCGATGTGCAGGAGGGCTATTCTTCTCTGCCGAACGTGCTCGCTATTTTAAGCGAGCAGACGCAGACAAAGCGGGCCACAATCTATGAGATTTTGAAACAGAGCGGGCGGCTGGAGGATTTTCTCAATAATCCGCAAATGTTCATGGAGCAGGCCGCGCAGATCATCACCGATGCGCGCCGGGAGCTGGCCGTGGACGGCATCAGCTATAAGCGCCTGTACGGTGAGGAATATTTCGCACAGGAGATTTTCGACAGCGCGGAATTGATTGCCAACCTTGACCGCAACGCTGTCCCGGTCGATCACAGCGTTTATGACCATATCGTGTATGACAGCGCAACCGTAGAGCGGCCTTTCGCCCTTGCGCTGGACGACGACCCGGATGTGAAAATGTTTGTCAAGCTACCCGCAAAATTTAAGGTGGACACGCCCATCGGCAGCTACAACCCGGATTGGGCCGTATATGTCGAAATAGATGGAGCGAAAAAACTGTATTTTATTCTTGAAACAAAGGGCAGCACGAATCTGTTTGATCTGCGCAGACGGGAGGATTTGAAAATCCGCTGCGGCAAGGCGCATTTCAAGGCGGTCGGCAGTGGGGCAGAGCTGCATGTTGCCAAGGATTGGCGGGAGTTCAAGACACAGAATATCTAAAGGATAAGCACATGGCAGGGCACTTTCAATGGGAAACCGTTGAGGGCGTCCTGTTTTTATGTCGGCAGGGCATACGACGGCAGATCACGGGCATTCGACCACTGTTGAATTTTCCGTTCAGAAAGGTATTTGCGGTTGACATAGGTGCGGGGTACATCAGTTATGGCAATGCCAACGCGCCGGAAAAGAAGATCGTACCAATCGGAAATCGTAATTCCGGTAAAGAAGTCATCGCATTCAATAGTCATGTGAAGGTGCTTGTTTAAGCGCATCTCATTCAGCCGGAAATTGTCAGTGGTTATCCAGTAATTTCTATCAAAAGCACAATCAATGCGGTATAGGGCGAAGCTGCGAGTTTCCCGAAGTGCGAGAAAATCAGACAGGGCATAAAAGCCGAACAGCGTGGAATCGTTTACGAGAATCGTGTTAAAGCCGGTATCCAGAAGCTGTAACAATTTCATTTGAGAATATGCGGCCCATTCCCGTCTTTCAGAATTACGGCACGAGAAACGTTGCGTTACGCCAAAGAATAGTGCAGTTTGCTCCGGGTTCAAGGATGCCAACACCTTGCGCTGCTCTGTGAGGTGATCGCTGAACGATTGCTCATATTCTTGATCCACATAGGAATTGTCCGAAAAAACATAGCTCTGGCACATCGCATCCTCCCGCTCCTGCCATTTTAAGAATGACAAAAGGTATATTTTATCTATTATACCACAATTATATATCAAGTGCATTATAAAAACATCTACTGAATATACAAAATTTGTCGATATTGGAATAATATTATATAAAAATGATCCTAAGGAGAGGAGGTGACGATCTTGGCCGACAGGAAAAGTGCGCTGGTGTGTGAAATCGGCCGGCGCATTCAAGCCCGTAGAAAACAGTTAGGCTTAACACAGGAGCAAACTGCGGAATTATCTGGCTTGTCGCAGCAGTATATTGCCAATGTTGAAAAAGGCAAAAGAGGATTGGGCGACGACAGCATTATAGGACTGTCAAAGGCGTTACAGGTGAGTACGGATTATATTTTGCTGGGAACTGTCAATGACCGGGATTGTCGCCCCATTATGGAGCTTATACAACCGCTTAGTGCCGAACAGCTTTTGGACGTGCAGAATCTGATAGGAATATATCTGAAAGCGTGTGGATATTCAAAGGGGCAGGAATAAGGGCCATAACACCAATGCGAAAGCCCTTCCGAAACATTGTAGCATTTCACAATGTGATGGAATGACGGGATAGATAAAAAGCCGCGTATTCGCGGCTTTTTTGCGTATGTGAACACCTGTGGAATAGTCGCAGTGTGTTCGGTACGCAAAAATGGAAGTAAGTCAAAGATGGTTGTGTAGACCACATAATAGAATAAACAGCAAAGCCATATTTCCCCACAAAGGGAAGTATGGCTTTTTTATTTGTCGAAAATTTCCGATAAACGGCGAAAAAGGCCGATGCCGTGGGCCACCCACTTCGGTTTTGAAAATCAGCTATTTCAAAACTGGAGGAAGTAGAATGCAATTCAATCAAAAAGAATTCGGATCACGCCTGCGGGTTCTGCGCACAGGATTACATATAACCCAAGAGGAATTAGCGCAAAGTCTCCATGTTGACAAGCAGCATATCAGCCGTATGGAGCGAGGCGTTAAAGCAATATCCATTGATCTTCTGATAGAGATGTCAGCCAGATTGCATGTCAGTACGGATTTTCTTTTGACGGGATGTAAGAAAAACAGCAATGTAAGGGCGCAACTGGAAACAGTGATTGCCGAACTGACGGATATTGTTCACAATTTGTGAATTTGTGGCCCCACAAGGGCCACAAAATGGCCCCACAAGGCCCACGCGGGAATGCGGATAGAAGCCTAAAATATAAGTAGGCCGCTGAGAAACGGCTCTACCTTGACAACAGAATACCAGCACGGCAGGTACGTTCCCGCTTCTGTGAGCGATCACGGCGAAAGCGCCATGACGCACAGGAGGCCATGCTGCCGCCCCGCTTTCAGTGGGCGGCGGTATGCGCCGCCTGTGCCGAGCGATTCCTTTCAGCCGGAAAGAAGCCAAGGCAGACTTTTTCGCCACGACCAGAAGCGGAGCCATCAATGATACGCCTGTTGCCCGGCACGTCAGACCGGGAGCGCCGACCTTACGTTGTAAGCAGTAAGACGTTTGGAAAGCCTGTGAGCGGCTGCGGGATATAAAAGTCCTATGCCAGCAGCCCGCCTACCGTGTTCCCTTGGGAATATTGGGGCCGATCGGGTCAGTATTTCCCACCATGCCGGGGGGCGAGCAGCAAATACGGCATTTGAATCTTTGTGGATGTACCGTCATCGACGGCGAATCCGTGCGGCGCGGGTCTGGGCAGCCTCCGGCCCGCGCCGCATCAGTTTGTCGTTGATGACAGGCGAAATAGAGGAAATAAAAATGGAAAAGACATCCTCTTTGGGTAAGGCCCATACGGACGCAGAGCGCATTTTTCGGACGCTCCTGCCCGCGCATGGCCTTGCCATCCGACAAGCGCAGATCGAGCTGTGCCATGAGATGCTTGTTGCAATGTTTTCGGGCCGGGTTTCCCTGTGCGACGCAGGAGTGGGCATTGGGAAAACGCACGCCTACCTCGTTGCCGGAATCCTCTGGCAGAAGCATCGTCCGCGCGGCTTGCCGCAGACCTTGACGATCTCGACCTCCAGCGTGGCCCTGCAAAACGCAATCACAAAGGAATATCTGCCCACGCTTTCAAGGATTCTCGCGGAAGATGGACTGCTCGCCAAGCCCATCCATGCGGTGATCCGAAAAGGCCGGGAGCGGTATGTCTGCGATTGGCGGCTGATGCAGAGGCTAAAGCAGATTACAGTGAGCGAGCGGATCAGCCCCACGCGAAAGGCTGCGCTCAAGCAGCTTGGCCGGTTTGTTGATCTGGATGAAGCCGCAGGGCTTTCCGGTTATGACCGCGCCCGTGTATGCGTCCCAGAGGTTTGCCCGCAAAGCTGCCCCATGCGTGAGATATGCCGCTATCAGGAGTTCTTGAAGCAAGCAAAAAGCGAGGGCATCGACGTTCAAATCTGCAATCACAACTATCTGTTGGCCGACGCCATGCACCGGCAGCAGGGAATGCGCCCTCTCTTAAAGGATTATCGCATTCTCATCGTAGATGAAGCCCACAAGCTGCCGGATGCGGCGCGCCAGATGTATGGACAGGCCGTTTCACTAACCGAACTGAAACAGATGGAAGCCGCGCTGAAAGCAAAACACCTGTTCAAAGCGGCGCGCGGATTGGCCGACGCGGGAAATTCTCTGATAAGCCTGTTCAAGCGGGAGCCGAAAAAAACCTCGCAGGAGGAGGCTTTTGTTATGACTGAGGAGCGGGCAGCTGCACTGGATGCGATATGTCGGCTTTTGCATAGCCTCGCCCGCTCAAGCGTCGTTTTGCCGCACATTGTCTGCCGCCAGTTTGAAAAGATGGCGCACTTGTTTGCGGATTTCCGGGATGAAAGCCCGGAAAAGGTACTGTACATCCAGTATGACAGGGCCGGGATGCCGACCCTTTGCGCAGCCAGCCGCAAGCTGCCGCAGCAGCTTACCCGCGACCTTTGGCTGTCGGGGAATCCCGCTATTCTGACATCGGGGACGCTGGCCGCGGGCGGCAGCTTTGCCCGCCCGCGGCAGATGCTGGGGCTGGAGCGGTTTGCCCAATGCCGGGAGTTTACGGCGCATTCGCCCTTTGACTATCCGCATAACATGCTGCTCTATCTGCTGTCAAGGAGGGAACGCAGTGACCAATCAGAAACCGAAACAGCCCTTTTCGCAAGGCAAATTCAGGAGCTGATTGCCGCCGCGCACGGCCATGCGCTCGTGCTTTTTACATCCTATACCATGATGAGCGCCATCTTTCGAGAATTGAAAGATACCCTGTCTTATCCGCTGTTTGCAGCATGGCGCGGAAACCAGCAGGCCGTCCGGCAATTCAAACAGGCGCGCAACGCGGTGCTGTTCGCAGCGGGGCCGTGCTGGGAGGGCATCGACTTTCCCGGCGATATGGTTTCGCTGCTCATCCTTGCGCGGCTGCCCTTTCCGGTGCCAAACCCGGTGAGTGAGGCGGAGCGGGAGCAATACCCCGATCTGCAAGCCTATATCCGCGCGGTTGTCATTCCCGAAATGCAGACCAAACTGCGGCAAGGGGTAGGCCGCGCCATCCGCACCGAAACAGACACCTGTGTGGTTGCGATATTGGATAGGCGCGCCGCGCCCGGAGGGAAATACCATGCAGAGGTGAAAGACGCATTGCCGCCCTGTCCGGTCACAGGCAGGATACAGGATGTGAGACAGTTTATCCGGGTCAGAAAAGGCCCGGAATATTTTTTGCAATGAAAGGGGGCGTATCTGTGCAGCAAAGGGACGAGATCAAAGCATGGGCCTATGCGCGGGATTTTGGCGTATCACCCGCCGTGCTGATTTGCCAGATGACGGAACTGCTGGGCGAAGCCGAGCGGCAAGGCATCCAGACCGTGGGAGCTTCACAGGACATGAGCAGCGGCAAAGCGCTTGACCGTATGGGGCTGAAAGAAGCATTGCGGGCGGTGCGCCGCCAATACGCGAACGCGATCCTTGTACATGACGTTCGCCGCCTGAGCGAGGACAAGGCAACACTGCTGCGGATACTGGAAATATTGCAGGACAACAATGCTGTTCTGCTTTGCACCGCCGAAGATGCCTATACCGCCCTGCGCAGTATGGGACTATCCCAGCAGCTTTATCAGCGATCTTTTTCCACTGGGATGGGATTGCCGTGGTTGAGAAAGTGAGTTGATAGTACATGAAAGAGAAAGCAGAGCCGGTGACGCTGGAGCGTGAATACGGTGATTACCATGTAAAAATCTGCTTTGCGCCGCAGGATGTGCCGGAGGCGGAGGACAGGATACTTGATCTTATCATGCAGGCTTACCTTCAGAGGGTTATGCCGGATGCGATGTGAACAGGGGCGGCAGCTTGACGCTGCCGCCCTCTTACATTATATATATATTGGGGAGGGGTCAGCTATGACCATAGCGATTGCGTGTTTGGCTGTTGCTTTCATTGGCTATGCCTGCTGCGTGGTAGCGGGCAGGGAAGATGACAGAACAAGGTAAGCTGCAATGTCAGTGCAAGGAATAGCAGAGACTTATGCACAGAGAAAGACATCCCACGATTCCATTGAGAAAAGTCAAGGCTGAATATCTATCTGAAAACAAAAATGACAGCCTTGCCAAATGACCGGTTTGAACGTATGATGATGCCATAGGGCGAACGCCTGACGGTACCTTGAAAACCGAATATGATCCGGTCTGAATTGTGGGGCAAGACCTTACAAGGAGGACAGGGCAGTGAAATATACCAATCAATTTGGGGAGACAATTAACATTTCATCATCAGATGAAGTGTGGCTGAACGATGACTTTTTTGCAAGGGAGATGGCGAAGCTGCCGTCCGATGCACCGCGCGCGGCGCTGGCATTCCGGGTATCGACCAAAGGACAGGTAGACCATGACGACATCCCCATGCAAAAGATCGAGTGCCGCAAATTCTGCGCTGATCGTGGCTGGCGCGTGGTGCTGGAAAAGGCCGAAAAGGGCATATCCGGCTCCAAGGTGTCCGCCAGCAAGCGCGATGCCATACAGGAACTCAAAGCCGAGGCCGAAAAGGGCCATTTTGACATCCTGCTGGTGTTCATGTTCGACCGGCTTGGCCGGATCGAAAGCGAGACGCCGTATGTGGTAGAATGGTTTGTAAAGCATGGCGTTGAAGTCTGGAGTACCCGCGAGGGCCAGCAGCGCATTGACAGTCATACGGACAAGCTCATTAACTACATCCGCTTCTGGCAGGCGGCAGGGGAGTCGGAAAAGACCGCCGAGCGTGTGGCGACCCGTATCCAGCAGCTCAATTCGAGCGGCCTGTTTTCGGGCGGTGTGGTGCCGTATGGCTATCGCGCGGTTAACAAAGGCCGCGTCAACAAGAAAGGCCAGCCGGTCAAGGATTTGGAGATCGACCCGGACGAGGCACTCATTGTGCAGGAAGTGTTCCGCAAAACCGTGGAAGAGGCATACAGTGCCTATGCGCTGGCGTCAATGCTGAACAGCAGGGAACTGTGCACGCACAATGGTGCGCGGTTCACAGGGAATCATATCCTGCGCATCCTGCGGCACGAGGGCTATACCGGCTATATCGTCACCAAAAGCGCCCGCTCGCAGTACATTCCCGAATTGGAGATCATCAATCGGGATACGTTTGAACAGGCAAACCGAATCATTGCGCAGCGGTGCGACAAAAAGGCAGAGGAAAAGAGGTTGGCACGGGAAGCAGAAAATCCCGCGCTCCTTACGGGGAATCTCTACTGCGCACATTGCGGAGCAAGGCTTTCCGGCTTCATGCACAAAGACCGCTATAAGCTGCGGGACGGCACGGTGGTGGAAGCTATGAAAGCCAAATACAACTGTTTTCAACGGTATCAGGGCCTGCGGGAATGTGACGGGCAGGCCATCTATTTGGCCGAGCGCGTAGACGCGGTGGTACTGGCAGTAACACGCGAGCTGTTCGAGATGATCCGTCGGGAACCGAGGGATAAGGCTATGGAGCAGAAAGTCCGGCAGGAGGGCAGCGAGCAGCGGAAAAAGAAACGTGCGCTCGAAAAGAAGCTGCAAGACTGTGAACACGCGGTTGACCGCTACCAATCTGAGGTGCTGAAATGCCTTGACGGGCAGAGCAAATTTTCGGAGGAGATGTTATCGCGGCTGATCGCCAAGGCCGAAGCAGAACTGCAAGCCGCCCGTAAAGAATATGCAGCGGCAGTGAAGCAGGCAGAGGACGAAAAGGAAGTTGCGCGAAAGGTCAGAGAGTGCTATAATCAGTTCTGTGGATGGGCCGATGAATTTGAGATGGCATCCACCGCGCGCAAGCGCGTGATTCTCAGCCAGCTTTACGACAAAGTTGAAGTTGGACGAGGGTATCAGGTGACGGTACATTTGGGCATGAGCTACCGGCAATTTATTGAATTAGGGCATCCAAGCATACTATTGCAAGGCAAGGAAGACCGCAGTGAAATTGGTGTGGCCTGAAATGATTTGAAATTCGCTGCCTATCAATCTGAGATAGAGTGTAACCTGTTTGGTAGAGCAGCTGACTCTTAATCAGCGGGCCCAGGGTTCGAGTCCCTGAGAGTGCACCACAGTCTGTCTAAAAACAACGAAAGAAGTTGTTATAGGCAGATTTTTTATGCCATCAAAGGGAAGAAAACACCTGCCCGAAACAGAGAAAATCTGTTTCGGGCAGGTGTTTGTTTCTTTGATACTTTCCCACTCGGAGGGCGGGGAATAGAAGAATTTCACGCTATCATCCAAAGGGGCGCGGGACGGGAAATCCTTTCCCGGCGCTCACCGCAGCATATACGCCGCATAAGCCAAAGTATCCAGCCCCTCCTTCTGGCTGGCGTGGGCCTTCACATCCCGGCCCAGGTTGCGGTGCTGGGTGATATGCGCCAGCACCGCGATCAGGCGGATGAACCGCGCGTCGTCGTCCTCGCCCTCGCGCGGGGGCATCACACCCAGCAGGATGCGCAGCATCGCATACTGTTCGGCCAGGATCACTGCGTGGTATGCGGGAGAGCATTGCTCCCCCACATAGGTGAAGGGGAACAGGGAGGAGAAAATGTAATTGACAAGGTAATTTTCCGCCGCCTGCGTGTAGCGTTTTAGGAACGGGTCGCCGGTTTCCCGCGCCTTGTCGCGCATGAAATCCAGCGCGGCGGGGCCGATCTCGAAGCGTCCGCCGCCCAGGTTTTCGCAATAGCCGCCGATGACCTGCATCATCTCTAATTTTTCGACGGCGCGTTCCGGCGTCATCAGGAGGTGCTTGGCCGGCAGCAGGATGGCCCAGCGGTGGGTGACGGGGTCGTAGGGCATGCGGTCAAACATAGACCCCCTCCCCGTACCGTGTACTTCCGCCGCCTGCGCGACGCACTGATCCAGCAGCGCGGGCAGGCGGTCCTCTTTGTTTTCGTGCAGGTAGCGGTCGGCGGCGCGCAGGGAAAGCCCGACGGAGAGGATGCGGTCGCGCAGGGGGACATCGTGCAGGCGCATAATCTCGATGCTGGCCTTGCGCATGGCCTGCAGGGAGGCGTAGTGCGGGTCAGATTCCTTCATGGCGGCGTGGGTATACATGCTGCCCAGGCGGTCGTCGGGGGCGATGGAGGCGGTCACACGCTCGAACTGGAGGGGCTGGCCGGTGAGCAGGGCCAGGCGCGCGGCCTCCTGGCAGGAGAGGGTGAGGGAGCGCTCCCAGGTGGTATCGGAGCCGACGGCGCGCTGCAAACGGGGGTAGATGGTGCAGGTATCGGAGAGGGCGTCCTGTCCGAGCTTGCGGAAGATGCCGCAGCCGCCGTCGGGGTCCTGAAAGAGGCATCGGCCGCTGTTCAGGAGCATGATGGCGTAATCGGCGTCGCTTTTATTTTTTTTGTTGCGCAGGATGGCCCGTTTGCATTTTTCGTGGAAGGCGTGGTCGGGCACGCCCATATATTGGAGGTAATGTTTTTTGTCGATCGTCACGGTCCAGTCGTGGCAGCAGTTGTCGGTGCAGTCGGGGCCGATGCACGAAAACTGCGCATAGTAGCTCGGCTGGATAATGGTGACGGTCTTTTCTTTTTTCGGCATAGTATTTCCCCTTTTCCCATTTCATAGAATTTCATAGCGGCGTATTTGTGCATTTCCGGGTACAGAAACCAATTTTGTCCGTTTTCCCCGCCGGAGGGGGGAGAAACAGCAGAATCTATTGTTTTTCGCCGCATAAAATCGCAAAACCTGATTTCTGCGTGACGCACAAAGGCCCTTTCTATATAACAATACAGGAAAACGGGGCGCATTGCAAGAGGGGGACGGGGCTATGGCCGAAGAAAAAAAGAAAACCGGCGCGCCGCTGCTGATAACGGCGGCGGTGCTGTGCAGCATTGGCGGGGTATGTATCCGAAGCATCCCGTGGACGCCGCTGGCGATTAACGGCGCGCGCAACGCCATTGCGGCGTGTATCACGTTTCTGTATCTGCGGTCGACGGGGCACAGGCTGATCCTGAACGGGGCGGTGGCCTGCGGGGCGCTGAGCCTGGCGCTCACGACGAATCTGTATGTGTTTTCCACGAAGTTAGCGGGGGCGGCCAACGCGATCCTGCTGATGTACACCGCGCCGATTTTTGTATTGTTGTACCTCTGGTTTTTCCGGGGCGAACAGCCGCCGCGCGCGGCGGTATGCGCGTGCGCGCTGGTATTTGCGGGGGTAGGGTGCCTGGTAGCGGACGGCCTTTCGGGGGGCACATTGTTTGGGAACGTGCTGGGCCTGTGCAGCGGCATCAGTTATGCGGGGGTATTTTTAGTGAACACGGAGCCGGAGGGCGACGCGCTCTCCGCATACTTTTTCGGCCAGGTTGCGGGGGCGCTCCTGGGCCTGCCGTTCCTGTTCCGGGAGCGGGATTTCAGCGCCGTACCGCTGCTGTGCATCTTTGCGCTCGGCATTTTTCAGTTAGGCCTTTCCTATGTGCTGATGGCGAAAGGCCTTGCGCGCACGCCGCCCATGACGGCCAGCCTCCTCACCGCCATAGAGCCGATCCTCACGCCCATCTGGGTCATGCTCGCCTACGGCGAGCAGATGAGCGCTTTCGCGCTGGCCGGCGCCGCCCTTGTCATAGGCAGCGTAGCGTGGTACCAGACCCGGCGCTGACGCGCTGCCGGGCTGCCGCCCGGACCTGCCCAGAGGGCGCCGCCCTCTGGACTCCCGCCGG
>CANCXY010000108.1 GCA_947381875.1 uncultured Clostridia bacterium
AGGATTCCAAAGGGCAGCGCCCTTTGGCAGATCCGGGCAGCGCCCGGGCAGGCGCGGGCGGCAGCCCGCCATCACTCCGCCGCGCGCGCGGCCTCGGCCATGGTGGGTACGCGCGCCCAGGCGGCGTCGGCGCGGGTTTTCCAGTCGCGGTAGGCGGCGGGCGTTTTGGGGTAATCGGCGTAGAGTTTGGAGATGCGCGCGCTGTTTTTCATTGCGCGCCAGAGGCGGCTTATTGTTATGGGGCGCACATTTCCTGTCAGCATGCCGCCCAGCAGTGTGGGCACGATGCGGAGCATCTGGCCGGTTGTGAACGTGAGTTCCCGTCCGGCGTTCAGCGCCTGGAAGGACTTTTCGCTGAAAATGATGTTGTGCCGGAAGAAAAATTCGTTTTCTTTGGCGCTGGAACCCACAACGCCCGTGATGGCGGCAAGCTGAGCGGCGAATGCGCGGCCCTGCTGGGCGTAATAGCGCGTGTTGATGGGCCAGAGCGCGGCGCGCGTGAGGGGATTGCCGCGCTTGAGCAGCGGGTCGACGACATCTACGGCGATCTTGGCCTGCACCAGCGCGCTTGCCACGCCCTCGCCGCACGACGGCTTTGTCAGGCATGCGGCGTCGCCCATCACCAGTACGCCGTCGCCTACCATGGAATACGGCGGGCGGCGGTAGGGCACGGCTCCGCGCTCCACGCGCTCTACCGTATAGGGCGGCAGCCTGACATTTTGGGTGAATGTTTCAAACATCTTGTCGGCGTAGTCGGTGCTGAAACTGGCCCCTACGCCTAAAATTGCGCCGTCGTCCTCGCCGCTGGGTGCCTCCCAGGTTTTATAATACGTCCAGCCGCGCGAATGATCGGTAACGTGGTCGGTGTCGTGCCAGCGCACATAGCGCAGGTTGACATAGAGCAGTTCTTCGGTGCCGATGGGGCCGCTTTCAATGCCGAAATTGGGCGGCAGACCGCGCCGCACCGCCGAGGCGACGCCAGAGCAGTCAGCCACTAAATGCGTATGCGCGGTGCGCGTCTCGCCCTGCCAGTTGTAGCGCACGCCGCACACCTGGCCGTTTTCGTCCAGCACAAGCCCCTCGCAGGGCGTTTCATAGAGGATATCGACCCCGGCCTCCATCGCCCAGAGATTCATGCGCAGGATGTGGCGGCGGCGGTGCAGGCCGATGATATGCTCGCTGCCGCGCTTGGTATAGTGGTCGAACGCTGAGCGGTTCTCCGTGCGGGAAAATTCAAAGGCCAGGTCGTCGCCCTCGCGGGGGCGGGGCAGGTCAAAATGCGCAAATTCCTTGGCGGCGATATGATAGATCCCGTACTGTCCGCCCAACTGCTCGGCGGGGCACGCCTCCAGCATCAGCACGGTATTGCCGCGCACGGCCAGCTCGTGCGCGAAGTAACAGCCAATGGGGCCAGCGCCCACTATAACCACGTCGAACAGGCGGGCGTATCCTTTTTCCATGCGGCCCGTCAGTCCCCGGCCCAGTCCTGGGCGCGTTCTACGGCCTTGTGCCAGCCTTTCTCAAGGGCGTTGCGCGCGGCGGGAGGCATGGCAGGCTCATAGAGCTGGTCGAGCGTCCATTGCCCCTTCACGTCGTCAAGGCCGCTCCACACGCCGACAGCCAGGCCCGCCAGATAGGCCGCGCCCAGCGCCGTCGTTTCGCGGATCATGGGCCTGCGCACCGTGATGCCCGCGATATCCGCCTGGAACTGCATCAGGAGGTTGTTGGCGGACGCGCCGCCGTCCACCTTCAGCTCCCGGATGCACACGCCGCTGTCGGCTTCCATCGCCCGCAAAACGTCCAGCGTCTGGTAGGCGATGCTTTCCAGCGCGGCGCGGATGATATGGTTGCGCCCCGCGCCCCGCGTGAGGCCCAGGATCGCGCCGCGCGCGTACATATCCCAGTGCGGCGCGCCCAGACCGGTGAACGCGGGTACGACATATACGCCCGCGCTGTCGGGCACTTTTTGGGCGAAGTATTCGCTGTCGGCGCTGTCGTTGATGAGCTTCATCTCGTCGCGCAGCCATTGGACGACAGCTCCGCCCACAAACACGCTGCCTTCCAGCGCGTAGGTCACTTTGCCGTTCAGGCCGATGGCGATGGTGGTGATCAGGCCGTTTTTGCTCTCTACGGGGATATCACCCGTGTTCATGAGCATAAAGCAGCCGGTGCCGTAGGTGTTTTTCACGTCGCCGCGCGCAAAGCACGTCTGGCCGAACAGCGCGGCCTGCTGGTCGCCCGCCGCGCCCGCGATGGGGATCTCCGCCCCGCCGATATGCGCCGTGCCGTAAACCATGCTGGAATCGCACACTTTGGGCAGCATGCATAGGGGGATATGGAGCAGCTTACAGATATCGGCGTCCCATTCGAGGGTGTGGATATTGAACAGCATGGTGCGGGAGGCGTTCGTCACGTCGGTGACGTGTACCGCGCCGCCGGTCAGTTTCCAAATCAGCCAGGTATCGACGGTGCCGAACAGCAGTTCCCCCTTCTCGGCGCGCTCGCGCGCGCCCTCCACATGGTCGAGGATCCATTGAATTTTGGTGGCGCTGAAATAGGCGTCGACTAAAAGGCCCGTCTTTTCGCGGATCATGTCGGCATAGCCGCGCTCCACTAAGTCCGTGCAGATATCCGCCGTGCGGCGGCACTGCCAGACAATGGCGTTATACACGGGCCTGCCCGTTTGTTTGTCCCAGATAATGGTAGTCTCACGCTGGTTGGTGATGCCGATGGCCGCGATATCCGCCGCCTCCAGCCCGCTGCGCGCCAGTACCTCCACCAGCACGCCATACTGTGAGGCGTAGATTTCCAGCGGGTCATGTTCTACCCATCCGGCCTTCGGATAGCTTTGGGCAAATTCCTTCTGCGCCATGCTGACAATGTTCTGATGCTCGTCAAACAGGATGGCGCGGCTCGACGTTGTGCCCTGGTCCAGCGCCATGACGTATCGGCTCATGTTCTACACTCCCTTCGAGGATGGGGACGTGTCCGCGTCGCGGAGCGATTGCCGTGTATTTCCCCGCATTGGACACTTCCGAGGATAGGCGTTACAGCGCTGCCACGATGGCGATTTTGATCTTGTATTCGGGGACGGCCAGCGCCCCACCTGTGACACTGCGCGCCGGTTCGCAGCCGTCGACAATCCATGCGTCCCACACGGCGTTGAATGCGCCGTAATCAGCCATGTCGGCCAGGGTGACGGTGGCGGTCAGCACGCGGGAGCGGTCCGTACCGTTGCGCGTCAGGATATTGTCGACGACGCGCAGGATGTCCTCTGTCTGCCCGGTGATATCGGCGTCCAGGTCGGTGGTGGTGATGCCGCTGGTATAGAGCGTATTGCCATGTACCACGCTGAGCGAGCGGCGTCCATTGCCGCCATTGCGTTTGAGTTCCATGTTTCTGCCTCCTTGTTTTTTTGTGGATTTGTTTTCGCCGCCGCAAAACGGGAAGCGCTTCTATGGATTCCCCCACCCGCGGGGCGGGAGAATCTACGAAAATATCCCGTCCGCTTGAACGCTCCCGCAAAATTTGCATTTAGCGGAAAAAAACTTTGTAATTTCTGGAATGATTTGCTATAATATAGGGTAGAGTACAAGGGAAGCTTCCGCTTCCTAAAGGCTTTCCTCTATTCTATCACGTTATTCGGGGAATTTCCATATGAAAAAACACCTGTTTGCGCTGGCGGCGCTGGTTTTTTTGTTTTCTTTGCTTGCGCCATGCGCGGCGGCGGCAGGTTTTCCCCTGCCGGAGGAAATGGAAATCACCGCCCAGGCCGCGTATATCATCAATCTGGACACTGGCCTGACGGTCTTTGAACAAAACGCCGACGAGGCGCGCAGCGTCGCGAGCCTGACGAAAATGATGACGGCGCTCCTTCTTTTGGAGCGTGTGCCCGATCTGACCGGCACGCACATCAACGCCGAGCGCAGCCTCTATGTGCCGCCCATCACAAATTCCAACGCCTCCACCGCCGACATCTGGCCGGGCGAGACGCACACCGCGCTGGACATGCTCTACGCAATGATGCTGCCCAGCGGCAACGAGGCCGCCGAGGCCGTGGGGTACCATATCGGCGGCGGCAACCTGAACAATTTCTATGCGCTGATGAACGCGCGCGCGGCCTCCCTGGGCTGCACAAACACGCATTTCACCAGCACCAACGGCCTGTTGGAGCAGGAAGACGGCAACTATTCCAGCGCCCACGATATGGCCCTGATCGCCAAAGCCTGCTGGGAGCATGAGATTTTCCGAACGGTAGTCGGCGAGCGCTCCCACCAGATGCCCGCCGCCGAGAGCCACAAAGAGCCGTACACGATCCAAAGCACGAACCGCATGCTGAACCCCTCGGCCACGGTCTACCGCTCGTATATCAAGGGCATCAAAACAGGCTCCACCGTCGCGGCTGGCCGTTGCTTTGCCTCCGCCGCCGTCAACGACCGCGGGGAAGCGTATATCGGCGTAGTGCTGGGCACGCCCTATGACGTGCCCGCCAACGAATACGCCTATTCTTTCTATGACACCGCCAAGCTCTACGACTGGCTGTTCGCCAACTACTCCGTCCGCCCGTCCATAGACACCGCGTCCCCCGTCACAGAGGTGCGCGTAAACTATTCCGCCGATTCCGACACGCTGATGCTCTACCCTGCCAGCGACCTGCGCACTGTCCTGCCCAACGGCGACGAATCCATGCTGACAAAAAACTTCAACGTGCCCGAAACCGTAGACGCGCCCATCGTCATGGGCGACAAGATCGGGACCGTAACCCTTTCCCTCGGCGACGACACCGTGGGCACCGTCGACCTCATCGCGGGCCGCGACGTGGCCCGCAGTGAACTCCTCTACCTCCTCTCCCGCATCGACGCCTTCTTCCACAGCACCTATTTCCGCGTCGTCTGCGTCGTCACCGTCCTCTACGTCGCCGCCTACGCCGCCATCACCGCCGCTGCGCACCGCCGCAGGAAACGCCGCTGAGTTTGGCTGCCGCCGGCCCAAAGGGCGCTGCCCTTTGGAATCCTGCCAGAGGCTCTGCCTCTGGACTCCGCCACCCTTTAGAAAAGGGTGGACGGAAACTTTATATGCGCCCAAACTTGCGTTTGGGCGCAGGAGAAAATTTTTTAGTGCTTTCGGGCACGGGAAGTGGGATGTTTCTTATGAAGATCAACGAGGAACGCAACCTTACGCTGTTGATGGATTTTTATGAGCTGACAATGGCGGGCGGGTATTTTGAGGAAGGGTATGTGGATCAGGTCGCTGTGTTCGACATGTTCTTCCGGCGTGTGCCCGACGGCGGCGGGTTTGCGATTGCGGCGGGGCTGGAGCAGTTCTGCGAGATCGTGGACGAGCTGCATTTTGACGACGAGGATATTGCGTACTTACGCGGCAAAGGGTGTTTTTCGGAGAAGTTTTTGGAGTATTTGCGCCATTTTGAGTTTCACTGCAACGTGTGGGCCGTGGCCGAGGGGACGCCGGTTTTCCCGCATGAGCCGCTTGTGATTGTGGAAGGGCCGGCAATCGAAGCGCAACTTTTGGAAACGCTGCTGCTTGTCACGTTTAACCATCAGTGTTTGATTGCGACAAAATCCAACCGCATTGTGCGCGCTGCGGCGGGGCGGCCTGTGATGGAGTTCGGCTCCCGCCGCGCACAGGGGTACGACGGCGCGGTGCTGGGCGCACGCGCGGCCTATATCGCGGGTGTGGCGGGCACCGCGTGCGTGCTGGCCGACCGCCAGTTCGGCATCCCCGCCCTGGGCACGATGGCGCATAGCTGGGTGCAGATGTTCCCCAGTGAATATGAGGCGTTCCGGCATTATGCGGAGCTGTATCCCGATAACTGCACGCTGCTGGTGGATACCTACAGCGTGGTAAAGAGCGGCGTGCCCAACGCCATCCGCGTGTTTGACGAGGTACTCAAGCCGAAGGGCATCCGCCCCAAGGGCGTTCGGATTGATTCGGGCGATATCGCCTACCTTTCCAAAAAGGCGCGCAAAATGCTTGACGCCGCCGGATATCCCGACTGCGGCGTGTGCGCGTCCAACTCGCTGGATGAATACCTTGTGCGCGACTTGCTGCTCCAGGGCGCGGAGCTGACGAGCTTCGGCATCGGCGAAAATCTCATTACCAGCAAGAGCGACCCTGTGTTCGGGGGCGTGTATAAATTGGCCGCTGTGGTGCGGAACGGAAAATACGTGCCGAAAATCAAGATCAGTGAGACGGCGGAAAAGACGACAATCCCCCACCTGAAAAACCTCTACCGCATCTACGATAACGAGACCGGCAAGGCTATGGCCGATTATCTGACAATGGCGGACGAGGAAGTGGACGTTTCCGACGGCATCACGCTGTTTGACCCCGTGGAGACCTGGAAACAGCGCACCTTTACCAACGTGCGCGCCGAGCGCCTGAACCGCCCCATTTACGTTCACGGCAAGCGCGTGTACGACTGCCCGCCGCTGGCCGATGTGCGCGCGTTCTGCGCTGCGCAGGTAGACACACTCTGGGACGAGGTAACGCGCTTTGAAAACCCGCACCGCTACTATGTCGACCTTTCGCAGAAGCTTTGGGACGAGCGCCAGCGCCTGCTGACAGAGTTCGGGCACTGAACCCCGCCAGCGTATTTGCATTGGTTTTTTGCCGCGGGGTCCCGCGGCGGGAAATAGCCGGATGGCCGGTTTCGCGTATCCACAACTTTATCAAAGGAGGTACTCTTGGAACAACCGCTTGTGACTGTTGTGATCCCTGTATACAACGCCGCGCCCGATTTGTCGCGCTGTATCGAAAGTGTGCGCAAACAGTCCTATCGCAATCTTGAAATTTACCTGATCAATGACGGCAGCACGGACGCATCCAGTAAGATCTGCCACATGTATGAACGCATCGACCCGCGCGTCCATGTGATCGATCAGGAAAACGCGGGGGTTTCAGCCGCGCGAAACGCGGGTATCGCGGCGGCACAGGGCAAATATATGCAATTTGTGGACAGCGACGATTACCTCGCCCCCAGCGCCACGGCCGCGATGCTGGAACGCGCCGAACGCCAGGGCGTCGATATGGTAATTGCCCCCTATTACCGTGTAAACGAAAAGGGCGGCACTACGACCCACACCTTCCTCAAACGCCGCGACGTGATGGATCAGCGCGAGTTTGCCAGGGAGCTGATGGACGAACCAGCCAGCTTTTATTACGGCGTACTCTGGAACAAGCTCTACCGCACTGCTTTGATACGCGACAACGGCGTATTGTGCCGCGAGGAGCTGAACTGGAGTGAGGATTTTCTGTTCAACTTAGAATATATCCGCTATGCGCACCGGTTCTGCACGGTGGATACGCCCGTGTATTATTACGTCGACAACCAGAAAAGCCTTACCCATACGCAGATCGATTTCGTGAGCGTCGTGCGTGTGAAATCGAAGCTGTTTGTCTATTACAAGGGGCTGTATGAGGGATTGGGGCTGTATGAAAAATTTAAGCCGCAGATCATCAAATACTTAGTTGCAACCGCGGAGCACGCCTGAAACGCGTGCCCTACCGCCGGACGCTTTGTACAAGGAGAAAAACAAACATGAGCAAAATGAAAGAACGCCTGCACACGGGTGAACTGTATCTGCCCCACGATGATGAGATTATGGAAGGGCAGATGCAGTGCATCGACCGGCTTTGTGATTTCAACCTTTCGCGCCCTACTGATTTGCCTAAGCGCGAAGCCATGTTGAAAGAAATGTTTGCCGAAATCGGCGAAGGGTGCTATATTGAGCCGCCGTTCCACTCCAATTTCGGCGGGGCGCATGTGCATTTCGGCAAAAAAGTGTATGCAAATTTTAATCTGACCTGCGTGGACGATACCCATATCTATGTGGGCGATTACACCATGATCGGCCCCAACGTCACGATCGCCACCGCCGGGCACCCCATCCTGCCGGAACTGCGCCAGCAGGGATACCAGTACAACGCGCCAGTGCATATCGGCAAGAACTGCTGGATCGGCGCAGGGGCGGTGATCCTGCCGGGCATCACCGTGGGCGATAATGTGGTGATCGGCGCAGGCAGCATTGTGACAAAGGACCTCCCCTCCAATGTAGTGGCTGTGGGGAATCCCTGCCGGGTGCTGCGCGAGGTAAACGAGCATGACCGGGAATACTATTTCAAGGACAGGAAGATTGATTGGGATAATTTGTAATTTTTCCTGAAAGCCGGGACTTCCAAAGCGTTTCCGTGTATTTCCATGTCCGCAAAGGGGGGAAATACGCGGAAATATCTCTGTGGTTTGGACACGCCCTTTTGAACCCGTGCTTTGAAAGTGCCCACGGGGTACATATATCTTATGAATATTGAGATGAAGATATGAAAAATATTGGGAAAGCGCTTGTATATTTCATCCTGTATTTGGGATTTACCAAATCCTGTTATCTATGGGATTTATGGCTGTCGGCGCGGCAAATGGCCTCCGGGAGGAAACGCTGATCGTCGAATTTGCGAATAATCATATTCTGGGGATAACCGTCATTTCCGGCCTGTTGACTATCTTGGCATTCTATCTTATTTTCAAGATTCGCAAACAGCCGATACAACAGGAATGGAAACTGAACAAATTCAAAATAAGCGGCGCTGCTTTAGCGTCGCTTGTCGCTTTCTCTTTTTCCTTTCTGTTTGCGTTATGTACCTATGATATTTCTATGGAAAATTCCATGATGATAGCAAAGTCTGTTGATTTCTATTCAAAAGTATCACCTGTGCTTGGGTTTGGATTGATGGCAGCAAATTTATTGGCAATAGCGCCTGCCGCAGAGGAAATTGCGCTTAGAGGCGTTGTTTATACAAGGGTCGAAAAAGGTTCAAACCCCATCACAGCGATTCTTATAAGCTCTGTTTTATTCGGTATTATGCACTTTGCCGCTGGCGGCGCTACGCTGGTAATCGGCGCGGTATTGATGGCGGCAGTCTTTGGCTATATTTTCTACAGGTATAAATCTTTATGGGTATGTATCATAGCCCATGCCGCAGCGAATTTGCCGGATTTTATTTTGTATAATAAACCTGCTATTTCTGATGGCATGTTTTGGGGACTTACCATATTTTTTACATGCGTATTTGTTCTTGGTATGTATGCTATTTACAAAACAACGCAAACGAAAAACATTTAACTTTCATCAGAGGATGCGACCTGTATAACTTGGGGGATGCTCCCTCAAATCAACAAAACTCATAAACCCCTTTTTCTCATTCCCTGCATGAACAAAATCGCCGGAAAGCCGCGTCTGCAAAGGCGCGCCCTCCGGCGAAAATTTTTATCCAAAATCAAGATGGGTTTCCAAAGGGGCTGCGCCCCTTTGGCGGAGTCCAGAGGCAGCGCCTCTGGCAGGTCTGGGCAGCGCCCAGGCGGGTTCGGGCGGCCGCCCGACACATTACAGCATGGCAATCGTAAGCCCGGCGAGCATGCCGAAGGAGACGCCGTAGGACAGGCCGACACCGGTGTGGTCGAGCAGGGTGCCGCACACCGCGCCGACGGCTGTGCCGACGCACATCCCGATCGCCATATAGGACATCAGGCGATCCTGCTGGCGCTGCCATTCCAGGGCGCTCTGTTCAATTTGATCCAAATAGGGCTCTTTCGCGGCGATATAGCCCTCTATATCGTCTTCGTACTGCTGCGCCAAACGCCTTTTGATTGCGACAAACTCATCCGCCTCCGATTGGTGGCCGCGCAGGTAATCGCGCACCACAAGGAAACGGTTGATGTCGCGCTTATTGGTGCGGTTAAACATATACAGGTTGCAGATGTGGCTTTCCTCCTGCTCCTTCTGCGCCTCTTTCGTCAGAAACGCGTCGGGGACACTCTGTTCCCGTTTGCCGCGATATACGCGCTGGCCCACCAACTGCTGATACTCCACCGGCTCGTACCCCAATACGGCCAAGGCGGGGTTCTGGATATCCACCAGCGCGGTATTGCTCACCACACACAGGATATCCAACGTCGGCTCCGCGCCCATCCCCTTTACGGCTGTGCTGCCGATATGGCATGTCTCTATACAGTTGCTGCCAAGGATACGCTTGATCTTCTGGGCTTCATCCTTATAAAATCGTTCCCATTCCGGGTCGTAATCCACGACCTCAATATTCTGGGGCATAGCGGTCCTTCCCTCCTGCTACGAACTGTGGGCAGCGCCGGGCCGGCCGTCCTGTCCCACCTGATTTACTCTACTTACAGCGCCGCGCTGGGGCGCAAAACTGCAATCAAAACTCGGAAGCGGCCTGGCCGCAGGGATATTTCTGTGTGTTTCCTCCTCCGCGCGCGGGGAAACACACAAAGAGCCTTGCTTTAGGCGCTCCCACTCCAAAAAAGTGATACGCGGTCAATGGCCGCGCCCCGCACCGCCACCACGGAAGCTGCCACCTCCGCCGCCGCGCGAACCGCCGCTGAAACCGCCTCCACCACCTCGGAAACTGCCGCCGCCTCCACGGAAACTGCCGCCTCCACCACCTCGGAAACTGCCGCCGCCTCCACGGAAACTGCCGCCTCCACCACCTCGGAAACTGCCGCCGCCTCCACGGAAACTGCCGCCTCCACCACCTCGGAAACTGCCGCCGCCTCCACGGAAACTGCCGCCTCCAC
>CANCXY010000109.1 GCA_947381875.1 uncultured Clostridia bacterium
ATTTCAACTGTCTGTCCTTCGATTTCAGCGACAGGGAAAACCCCGTGTTCGGACGGGACCTGTATGTGTTGGAGCCGGACCCCGTCGAAGCAGACCCGGCGGATGCGGTGACGCTGACAATCACCGCACCTTACAAGGTGGAGAGCGTCGCCGCCGCGGCCCGCGCGTACCTGCGGGATCACCCCAACGTGGAACTTGTGTGGGATACCCAATTCCTCTCCCGTGAGGAGCTGCAAAAGAATTCTATGGAGTACAAAGATCAAATTGCGCTGCGTGTGATGACAGGGGACGTGGGCGACATCGTGATGGTGACAGGCTCCGGCCTGGGCACGGAGACCATGACGGAAACCGACGCCTTTGCCGACTTGTCCGATTATCTAAGTGCTTGCCCCTTCCGGGAGGAGCTTCCCGACAACCTCATTGATCCTTTGCGGGGAGAGGACGGCTCCATCCGGGGCCTGCCTCTGGGGGTTCTGCCCACCTACTATGTCTGGAACCAGGAGCTACTCGATGAGCTGAACATCGACCCTTATACTGTTACCTGGTCAGAGCTGCTGGATCTGGCGCTGTCGTGGAAAGAGCAGGGCACGGACCTTTCGTTGGAGATAAAGGAAGCAGGGATCGGCATGTACGGCACCGAGGCGCAGATATTCGAGGATATGCTGCTGGCCAACCTGTATGACCTTCCTAAGTCCGACGGCAGCGTCCGACTGAACCAGCCTTATCTGCGCGAGCTATTGGAGAAGTTCAAGGCGCTGTCCGGCAGCCCCCAAATGGTTCGATCCGACGGACAGGCGGCGAAAGCCCTGATTGTCGGTGCTTACGGGGGCAATGGCTATCTGTCAGACCGGGTGTACCGTATCCAGATGGCGTCAGACGATCACGGCATCCCCCTTCGGGCGGCCCCGCTTCCTTTGGGGGAGGTCAGCCAGAAGCGGCAGGGTTACGCTTTCTGCTGGGCCGTCTCCCAGCGTTCGGAAAACAGGGAAGCCGCATGGGACTTCCTGCAATACCTGGCCAGCGGCAAAGCAATGACATTGGACAGCGGGTACACCTATACAATAGATACCCTGCCTGCCAATACCGCGGCACAGGAGCGGTGGGTTGAATATCATAACAGCCAGCGATGGAAGGGCTGGGGGTTAGAACAACAAATGAAGACATACTTCCAGCAGATACAGGACGCCATGAATGTATCCTATGCCCGTTTTGACCAGATCACCGGATGGTACCCCGCCGTGGGCGAGCCGTTGGAGAAGTATGTTACAGGCGGGCTTACCTTGGATGAGGCTATGGAACAGGCGGGCAGCAACTGGGCACGGTTTTTGATGGAGTGAACGTGCTGTAATCTGCAAAAAACAGGGGGGTATCCTTTCCCCACCAATTTGTTGCCCTTGACAGGCACACTCATAAAACCGCAGCGGCTGTCTTCTTTTTCGAGACCACCGCTGCGGTTTTAGCAAGGATGCCTTTTATAGGGCAGTGTCCAGGCCGCGAAGATATTTTCAGTATATTTACCACAGTTCCCTATTTCCGCCTTATTGACGGAAACAGGGACTATTCATTTTCCAGCATGATCCCAATGATCTCCCTGTCCGTCTGCCTCATGCCGTCGCGCCCGATACGGCAGACGTTGGCGATGGTATTTTCCACCCCTTTTGTCACAATGTCGTCGCCGCCCCGGAACTGGCGTCCATCCCGCACCATTTCCCAGCCCAAAATCCCCGCGTCTACCGCACAGGCGATTTTGGCGGCACAGGAGGGTTTCGCGCCGTCGCATACCACAACGCTTCCCCCTTTCTCCTTTTATACTTATATTGCATTTCCCCGCCGGAGGCTAGGAAATGCAATAAACAAGACGGTCCCCAAACGAGGCTGCGCTCATCCCTATGCACAGAACGCCCTTGCCCAGGCCAGGCTCCTGGCGAGGCAGTCAAACGGGTCGCGGTCGCACAGCTCCTGACCGACGGTAATCCACGCCGCCCCGGCAGCTTTGGCTGCTTCCATCCATGCGGGCAGGTCCACCACGCCCTCACCCAGCGGGCATTCCTCCCGTTTGGCATAGAAGAAATATACGTCGTTTTCGCGTATCTTCTGATCGGACAGGCGGCATAGGGGCATGCGGCCGGAGAGGCGCGCAAAAATCGTGCGGGGGTCGACACCCGCGCGCGTCAGCGCCAACGCGTCAGGCTCCCACCCATAGCCCGCTGTCTCTGGACGGGATACCAGTTTGTCGAAGATCCATGTCCCGTCGCTCTGGCGTGTGAATTCATGTTCGCGCAGATCGTACAGAGGCGTCAGGTTTTCCGCCGCGAACCGGGCGCAGACCGCCTGTGCCTGTTCAAAATATTTTTCCAGGGCCGCTGTGCCGGAGAAGAAGTAATTGGCCGTGATCGTCCCGACGCCGACAGCCGCACAGCCAAACGTTTTGGCCTCCTCGATCATATCCTCCAGGCCAAAACCTGTGCGCGCAAACGGCGACCGGATGGCGCAGACCGGGAGTTCCAGCGCTGTTAGCTTTTCCGCTGTTTTTTGGCGCTCTGCGTTTTTCAGCATCGCGCTCTCCAATTCCACACCGTCAAAGCCCATCCCTTTCAGGCGTTCCAGCGTTTCCCACAAGCCGTCCTGCGTACCGCAGTAGGCGCGCAGCGTATCTATCCTTGCCGCGATCTTCATCATGCTTCCCCGCCCCCTTCTTCCGTTTGCTCAATCAGCCGCTTTAATTCCGCGAAGGCATCGCGCAGGCTGTCGAACGGATCCCGGTAACACCGATCCTGCTCGATTGCAATCACCTTTACCCCCGTTCGCGCCGCCGTGCGCAGCAGGGGCGGATAGTCGATATTGCCCTCGCCGATGGTGCCTGTCTCGCCCACAAAACGGCCCAGGGGCAGCAGCAGCAGCGTGAAATCTTTCGCGTGCATCACGTCCATGCGCCCGGCCACTTTCTCCATGTATTTCCCGTGCGGCAGGCCGCCGTACTTCATCCAGAAGGAGTCCTGGATAAAGTGGAAACCCTCCGGGTCCGTCTCCTCGATCATCATATCATACATGCACCGGCCATTATATTTCACAAACTCGAATGTATGGCTGTGGTAGGCAAACGTCATACCGTTTTTCTTCAGTTCCTCTACAACGGGCGCGATGTCTCGCAGGAAGCGGCGGTACCCTTCGTACCCGTCGTCTAAATAACAGTTTTCCAGGTTCCCCAGCCCTACACTGGGGCAGCCCCACGCCTTATGCTCCTCAATGAGCTTGGGCAAGTCGTGGAAAATGCGTTGCATGGGCGAGTGCGTGACACATACGCGCATGTCGTATTCCCGGAGTACGTCTGTAATAAAGTCCGCCGGAATGGACGGCCCGATGCGGGAAAACTGCACCGTGCCGCAGCCCATTTCCCGCACGCGGCGTATGGCGTCGGCAAAGCCCTCCGGCGTCTGGATATGGTCGCGCAGTGTAAAGAGCTGCACGGCCGGGATGATGTTCAGCATTCTTTGTCCGCCTCCTCTTATGTTACGCGTCCAGCGCGCGGAATGTCTCATACAGCACATCCGCGCCCTGCGCCAATGCCTCAGGGGAAACAAATTCGTCGGGATGATGCGTCAGCCCGCCGCGGGACGGGACAAACACCATGCCCGTGGGCCAGATGCGCGAGAAGATCATCGCGTCATGCCCCGCGCCGCTGTTCATGCGCCGCCAGGTGTACCCTAACTTCTTGCAGGCGTCCTCGATGCACTGCTGCACCCCTGCGTCCAGCGCCGTCGACGCCTGGCGCATGCCCTCCCGCACCTCGATCTCCACGCGGCAGGCACGCTCCACATCCGCCTTTTTCTCCCGGATAAAGCGCACCAGGTCATCCCGGTATGCCCCGCTGCATGTGCGGATATCCAGTGTGAAATCGCAGCGGGACGGGATACAGTTCGTGTTGCCGGGGAACACGTCGAGCCTGCCTGCCGTCACCGTGGCCTCGCCGTCGTAATGCTCGCGCGCGTAGTTTGTGACGGCGCAGATCAGCTCACACGCGCCCACGCACGCATCGCGCCGCATGCTCATGGGAATCGTGCCCGGATGGCTCGCCAGACCGTGTACCGTGACGTGCATCCAGGAGATGGCGACAATATTCTCCACCACCCCGATGGCGATCCCCTCGTTTTCCAGCACCGGCCCCTGTTCATCGTGCAGCTCTATAAAGGCCCGGACCGCCTCGCCGCGCCGGCATACGCCCTCGGTGCTGCCCGGCAGGCCGTAGGCGCGCATCGTGTCCCGCAGGGAAAGCCCGTCTTCCAATCCGTGGAACCGGTCCAGTTCTGCCTCACCCCAGCTCCCCTCGACCAACTGGCTGCCGATGAGCGCCTGCCCAAAGCGCGTCCCCTCCTCACCGATGGTGCCCATCACTTCCAAAGACCGGCGCAGGGGGACGCCGCTTTCCACCACCATGCGCGCCGCCTCCAGTGCGCACAATACGCCCGCGATGCCGTCATAAGCGCCGGAGCATTTGACAGAATCAAGATGCGAGCCGGAGATGAGTTTCGGTTCACCGGGCTGTGTCCCCGCCAGCAGGCCGTACAGATTGCCCGCGTTGTCCTCCCGCGTTTGCAGGCCAAATTCCGCCATGCGGCGTTTCACATACTCCACGCCCCGCCGGTATTCCGGCGTATAGCTGGGGCGCTGGGTGCCGCACGCGCACGGCTGCGTGATACGGCGCAGCGTCTCAATGTCCTCCACAATGCGTTCTTTATTTGCCATTTTCCGCTGCCTCACTTTCCTTCTCACGGGCCGCGCCGTTTTTATCGCCGCGCTCCGCCTGGATCCGTGCGGCGAGCGCCGCCTCGAACGCGACTTCTTCCACGGGCAGCTCCACCGTCCGCTCCTGCCAGGCAGAGAGGTACATCGCGTTCGCCAGTGCCACCTCGTCCAGCCCCTGCACACCCGGCGCGGTGAATGGCGTACCTGTCTGGATAGACGCGGCGAAGTCTGCCAGCATTTCACAGTGCTGGGTGTCCCAGTCTGGCTCATGCTCCAGTACCGTCTCCTTGAAGATGCCCGTAAGCCCGCCTCCCTCCACAATCCTTGCGGTCTGGGCCGCGTCCAGCGAGACGCTCATCTCCGGTTCCGGTTTATACAAACGCCGTACAATGGCGCGGCGGCTGTCCTCTACTACGATCTTGCCGCCGTCCAGCAGCAGTTCCAGCCGATCCGTGCCAAGTACGTCATGCGTACAACTGATGAATACGCCGGTCGCGCCACCTGGAAACTCCAGATAGGCCGTTACATCGTCCTCCACTGATACCGGGCGGTGCGAGCCAAACTGCATATGGCAGCGCACACGACTGGGCATGCCGCAGATCCATTGCAGCAGATCCAGTTGATGAGGGGCCTGGCTGGTGAGTACGCCGCCGCCCTCATGCTCCCATGTAGCGCGCCACGGGCTGTCTTTGTAATAGACCTCCGGCCGCCACCATGTAGTGATGATCCATGTGACGCGGCGCAGCCGGCCCATTGAGCCGCCTTGCACCAGTTCCCGCAGGCGGCGGTAGAGCGGGTTCATGCGCTGGTTAAACATCACGCCGTAACACAGCGCCGGCCTCTGGGCCGCCGCCTCATTCATGGCGCGCACCGAAGCGGCGGTGATGCCCGCCGGTTTTTCCACCAATGTATGCAGCCCCGCGCGAAGCGCCTGTTCGCCCATCTGCGGATGGAACTTGTGCGGCGCGGCCACGATCACCGCGTCTGCCGCGCCGCCCGACAGCAGCGCGGCATAGTCGCTGAAAAATTGTGCCTGGGGGAACTGCCCGCGCAGCCTTTCCACATTCTCCCGGTTCGGGTCGTACCCGGCGGTGAACACCGCGCCCGGCACGCGCCCCTGCGTGAGCCATTCGGCGTACAGCCGCCCCATCATGCCCATGCCCGCGATAGCGAAACGCACAGGCGGTATTCTTGTGTGGGTCATGAACGCTCCTTTCACTGAATGATCGTATATCCCTCCGCGCCGGCGCGGACGGGAAGCGCAGCGCGAACCGATCATCTATCCTATATACGTCCTATCCTGTTTTCCTCCCTTTACCCTTTCAAGCCGGAGGTGGCAATGCCCTCGACCAGATATTTCTGGAACATGGCGAAGATGAGGAACGCCGGGATGAGCGACAGTGTGGACATTGCGAACATCGCGCCCCAGTCGCTCTGCGCCGAGGGGTCGGAAAACATTTTCAGTGCGATCGCCATCGTATAGGAGGGCACGCGGTCCAGGTACAGCAGCGGCGCGAGGAAATCTTCCCACCGCCAGATGAAGGAGAACACCGCCGAAGTGACCATCGCGGGCACTACCAGCGGCATAATCACGCGCAGGAACAGCCCCCATGTGCTGCACCCGTCAATGCGCGCCGCCTCATCCAGCTCACGCGGGATGCCCTGGATGAACTGCATATCCAAAAAGATGAAAAAGCCCTGCCCAAAGAAGAACGGCACGATAAGCGGCAGATAGGTACCCAGCCAGCCCAGCCGGTTGTAGAGCAGGTACTGCGGCACCATCAGCACCTGGAACGGGAGCATCATGGTGAGCATCATACAGGCAAACCACAGGCGCGAACCGCTGAATTTCAGCCGCGCAAAGCCGAACGCGATGATGACCGAGGAAAACACCGCCCCGATGCTCGCGACCACGGTGACAAACAGGCTGTTTTTGAAGAACACGCCGAAACTGGTGCTTAAAAAGCCGCGCCACCCGTTGATATAGTTGTCGAGCGTCCATTTTTCAGGAAAGAGCTGTGCCGCAGTGGTGAATACGGCGTTCGACTCCTTGAAGGAGCTGAACACCATCCACAGCAGCGGGTACAGCATGATAACACACAGCAACAGGCACACCGCATGATAGACAATCTTTCCCAGTATCTTTTTTGTTTTATTGCCCGCCATCATTCAGTCCCCTCCTTCCGCCTGATAAAATACCCATTTGTTGGAGCTTTGGAACAGCAGGACCGTGATGGTTGCCATAAAGACCAGCAAAAACCACGCAATGGCACAGCCATAGCCCATTTTATAATAGGTAAAAGAGTTGCGGTAGACATACACAGTAATGAACAGGGTTTTGTCCATCGGCATGCCCTGCGTGATGACATAACTCTGTGTAAAGGTCATGAAGCCCTGGATCAGCTGCATCACCAAGTTGAAGAAGATCACAGGGGTGAGCATCGGCAGCGTGATGCGGAAAAAACTGCGCATGCGTGTTGCGCCGTCAATATCCGCCGCCTCGTACAGGTCGCGCGGGATCTGCTTTAGGCCGGACAGGAAAATCAGCATCGAGGAGCCATACTGCCAGATAGACAGGATGATCAGCGTCCAAATGGCCGTCTTTTCGCCGCCGATCCACGAGATGTCGATATCCGTATGGAAAATCCTGTTGATAAGGCTGTTCACAAGGCCGTCACTGCTGAACATCTGCCGCCATACCACAGAGATGGCAATGCTGCTGCCGATAATGGTGGGCAGATAGTACGCGGCGCGGTAAAACGTCGTCATCCTTGTCGTTTTTTGCAGCAGCATTGCCACGGCCAGCGCAAACATCAGGCGCAGCGGCACAGACACCACCACATAAAACAAGGTGACGCCGAACGACACCCAAAACTGACGGTCGCCCGTGAACATCTGAATATAGTTTTTCAGCCCTACAAATTCGGGCGGGGAGAGGATGTCGTACTTCGTGAACGAAAAGACAAGGGACATGAGGATCGGCAGTACCGTGAAGGTTAGGAAGCCGATCACAAACAGGCCGATAAAGGAATACCCTTCTATATTCTGCCGCAGGCTGTAGACGGCACGGCCGCTTTTTTTGCGCATAGATCTTGCACCACCATTCTGTTCAAACGCTCTAAGGGGACGGGGAAAACAAACACTCCCCTTTTGTGCCGCCGCGGGCAGGCTTTGCCGCGCGGCGGTATAGAAAAACGGCGGAACCGCAGCCGGGGGATACCGGCGCGGCTCCGCCATTTTTGTGGCTATGCGGGGGCGGGCGCTTTTACAGCGCCGCCAGGGCTGTTTTGGCGCGGGACGGCTTAACCAACCAGGGACTTCGCCTTCGCCATCCACTCCTCAGCGGCCTGCTGGGCGGTTTTGTTGCCGTACAGCACTTCGTCCATCAGCACCTTGGCCGCCTGGTCCAGCTCCAGCGCGAACGAGGGGTCCGGGTTGTCGATTTCGGTGCTGTGCTGTTCCACAAGGGAGATAACGTCAAAGGTCTTCTGCGTTATCTCGTCCACCTTATCGGCAATGGCCTCGCGCACCTTTGTATTGATGGGCACGCCGCGCTCCGCCAGCAGGATCTCATTGGCCTCCACGGAATTGAGCAGGTAGTTGACAACAGCCGCAGCCGCGTCCTTTTCCTCCTGTGTGCCCTGCGCGCCGAGGGAAATCATGACGCTGGGCTTCAGGTAGGCCCCGTCCATCGTCTTGCCGGCGTACTCAGGGTTCATCGCCATCGCCAGCTCATCCTCCATCGCGGCCTGAAGTGCTACCACCTGGTTTGTACTCAAAAACTCACACCAGGAAGCGCGTGTGACGATGGGGCCGAGTTCCACGGACGTAGCGCCTGTGTACAGCTCGCCCGCGACGCCGTAGCCGCTGGTACGGGAGTACTCATAATTGGCGAATACGCGCTCCACCAGGCTTACGTCGTCGAAACCAAGGCCGTCGCCCGTCTCGTTATAAACATGCTTGCCGGAGTTGCGCACCGAGATACGGATCTGGTGCTGCGGACCGTAGTAGGTGCCATAAGACGTTTTTACACCGGTTTTTTCAAATACTTCTTTCGCAAGTGCGTTGAAGTCGTCCCATGTCAACTGATCGGGCACTGTGATGCCCGCTTCATCCAGCAGCGTCTTGTTGTATACAAGGCAGGGCGCGTTTACGCCCAGGTTGAACGCGTAATAGCCGCCGTCCACCTGCCCCGCGCCGAGGAAGGCTTCGGGGATATCCGAAAGGTCGATGATGCCGCTGTCCACATAGGCTTTCATATCCTCTAAGATCCCTTTTTCCTGGAAGATCTTGAAGCGGTCGTAGTCCTGCTGCATCAGATCGGGGGCGTTGCTGCCCGCCGCCAGCGCCGTCATTTTATCCCAATACTCCTTGCCGCTGATGGCGCTCAGTTCAAACGTGACATTCGGGTTCTGGTCGGTATACAGCTTGCAGGCGGCCTCGGTGCGCTCGGTGCGCGTCTGGTTGCCCCACCATGTAAAGGCGAGCGTCACATCCGCCGGGGCGGTTGTGCCAGACGAAGAAGGCGTTGTGGAGCTGCTTTGGGACGTGCCCGCGCCCGTGCTGCTGGACGATGAACTGGTCGAGGATGACGATCCGCCGCAGGCCGCAAACAGCACACAGAGCAGGATAGCTGCCAGCAAAATGGCAAGTGCCTTTTTCATAACTTTTCCTCCATTTCTCTTTGGGGTCGTTCGGGTTTTTTTGCATCATTTTCAGGGGTTGCCCTGTTTTCCCTATCATAACAGGCTTTGTGCCATATTGCAATAAATTTTTATCGCAACAATAAAACTTTATAGCCTGTTCCAAAATTAGCGCCCCATTTTTGTATATTGTGCTTAATGCACAAGAAAGTATTGTATAGAGCGGATAATTTTAAGCGTTTCTTCCATGTATACAAGTTTTGCGTGATTCAAGGGACAAAATGAGATTCCAAAGGGGCGCCGCCCCTTTGGCGGAGCCCAGAGGCAGCGCTTCTGGGCCGCCGCCGCCATCTTGCCAGACGACAAAAAACGTGATACGCTTAAGGCAGGCACTCGACCGCGTGTGCTGGAAAATGCGGGAAAGGGAGCGTTCCGTTATGAAAGAAATACACGTCCAGACAGATACGATATACCAGACGCTTCGGCAGGAGATCATGCTGTTGACGCTCGCCCCCGGCGCACTGGTGAGCGAGAGCGAGGTATGCCGCCGCTTTGGGGTATCCCGCACGCCGGTACGGGAGGTGTTCAAGCGGCTGGAGTTAGAGGGGCTGTTAGAGGTGCGCCCGCAGCGCGGTACATTCGTGAGCCGCATCCGGCTGGCCCCCTTGAACGATCTAATGTTTATCCGCGAAGCGGTGGAAATTGCCGCGCTGAACGAGCTTGCGGAGAAAATCGACGCGCGCGGCCTTTTCAAGCTGCGCCTGCACCTGATGGAGCAGGAACGCCTGTTCGAGGCCGCGCTCGGCCGGGCTGAATTTGTGCGCGCCTTTTTGCAGGCGGACAACATGTTCCACCGGACGCTGTATATACTTGTCGACCGCACCGGCGTATGGGATTTTATCTCCACCACCCGCCCGCATTATAACCGCTTCCGAATCCTGAACGACACACTCAACCCGCATGTGTGCGAGGATATTTTACAGCGCCACCGCGATATCGTGGACGCGCTGGAAACACATGACGCGCAGAGGCTCCAGGAACTTCGCCGCCAGCCGCTTTACAACAGCATGGAGAACATCACCCGCGTGGTGCGCGCCTACCCGGACTATTTCGATCTGAGGCCGGCTGAGGCGCTGTAGGCAGCCCCAGAGGCTCTGCCTCTGGACTCCGCCAAAGGGGCGCAGCCCCTTTGGAAAC
>CANCXY010000110.1 GCA_947381875.1 uncultured Clostridia bacterium
TGGCGGAGTCCAGAGGCAGCGCCTCTGGGCAGGTTTGGGCGGCAGCCCAACAGAAAGGAGAAGCGTTATGGCGAGAACAATCCGAAAAAGGAATTTGACGGGCGTGCCCTTTACAGAGCCGCGCCCCTATGAGGCGCGGCATGCGGAGATTGCGCGGGAGGCGGCGGAAGAAGGGATCGTGCTGCTGGAAAACAAAGGCGACGTGTTGCCCCTGAAACCGGGCAGCCGCGTGGCGCTGTTCGGCGCGGGCGCGGTCCGCACCATCAAAGGCGGCACGGGCAGCGGGGATGTGAACGAGCGGGACACTGTGAGCATTTATCGGGGTATGACCGACGCGGGGTTCCAGATCACCACCACCGAATGGATCCGGGCATTTGAAAAAGAGTATGAGGAGAGCCGCGCGGCGTGGAAAAAAGAGATTGTGGCGGACGCGACGGTGCGGAAGACGAGAGGGGAATTCAACGCCTTTTTCAAGGCGTATTCCGCCCGCCAGTATGCCATGCCGTCTGGCCCGGCTGTCTATAAGACGGGGACGGATACAGCGGTTTTTGTCATCAGCCGAGTGGCTGGGGAGAATGCGGACCGCCGCGCGGCGGAAAAGGATTACTACCTGAGTGTCACAGAGTATGGTATGCTGACGGACCTGTGCGCACTGTATGCGAAAGTGATTGTGTTGGTGAACGCGGGCGGCGTGATAGACCTTTCCTTTATGGATGAACTGCCCGCCATCAAGGCGCTGCTGGTAATTTCCCAGCCAGGCATGGCGGGCGGTCATGCTGTGGCAAATATCCTGAAAGGCGCGGTGTGCCCCAGCGGCAAGCTCACGGATTCCTGGGCCGTCCACTATCAGGATTACCCCAACGCGGCGACATTCAGCCACAACAACGGCAATGTGGAGCGGGAGGAATATGAGGAGGGCATTTACGTCGGCTACCGCTGGTTCGACAGCTTTGAAATCCCGGTGCGCTACGGGTTCGGCTGCGGGCTGAGCTATACCCGGTTCAGCCTGCGGACAAACTCTGTTACAGCGGATGAAAACGGCGTCGTTTCCGTAAATGTCACGGTGGAGAATACCGGGGAGGTGGCCGGGAAAGAAGTCGTACAGATCTATGCTGCCCTGCCCTATGGAAAAATAGAGAAAGAGGCGCGGCGGCTGGTCTCCTTTGGCAAAACGCCGCTGCTGCACCCCGGCCAGAAAGAGCGGATGACGCTGTGTTTCAACGCGGAGTCGCTGGAAAGCTATGACGAGGCATCGTCGGTGTGGGTGCTGGAAAAGGGCGTGTACGGCGTATATGTGGGAAATTCCCTGGCCAGCGCCCGGCCTGCGGCGGCATTGGCGCTGCCGGAAGATAAAATTTTAAAAAGGACGCGCTGCCTCTGCGCCCCCGCCCAACCCATCGCGCAGCGCAGCCTGCCCGCGGAACGCGGGAAAAACCGATATAGCGCGCTCCTGAAACAGGCGGCGTCTGTGCCGCAGATCGCCTATTCCCTTGCCGCTGTGCAGACGCAGACCATAGACTATACCCTTGCGGAACCGCAGGACGAGGCGGCGCGGATCGTAGAGGGATTGACACAGGAACAGCTCATCCATCTGGTGACAGGCGACCCCGGCAAAAATCAGGACAGCGTGGTTGGGGGCGCGGGCACGTCCGTACCAGGCAGCGCGGGCGAGACGAGCGTCTGCGCTTTGGAACAGGGCGTCGCCAATATCGTACTGGCAGACGGACCAGCGGGGCTGCGATTGAACCAGCACTATCGTGTAGTGGACGGCGTGGGGCAGCTCCTCCCGTTTATCGGCAATATCGAGCATGGGTATTTCAGTGACGGGACGGACCTGGACGGCGAGCAGTATTACCAGTTCTGCACGGCCATCCCTGTGGGGACCATGCTGGCGCAGACCTGGAACCTGCCGCTGCTGGAAAAAGTGGGCGCGATGGTAGGGGAAGAAATGCTGGAATTTGATGTACAGCTATGGCTTGCGCCGGGCATGAACCTCCACCGCAACCCCCTGTGTGGCAGGAATTTTGAGTATTTCGCCGAGGACCCGCTGCTCAGCGGCCGATGTGCCGCCGCCATCACGCGCGGCGTGCAGAGCCGCCCCGGCATCGGCACAACCATCAAGCACTGCGCCTGCAACAACCAGGAGGATAACCGCATGGCGTCCGACAGCGTATTGTCCGAGCGGGCTTTGCGGGAGCTATATCTGAAAGGCTTTGAAATCGCCATCCGGGAATCCCAGCCGTTCGCGTTGATGACAAGCTATAACTTTATCAACGGCGTACATGCCGCGAACAACCGGGATTTGTGTACGGATATCCTGCGCGCGGAATTCGTGTTCCAGGGGTTGATCATGACCGACTGGCTGACAACAAATGTAGACGACATCTGCACAGCGCCCGGCTGCATCCGCGCCGGGAACGAGCTGATCATGCCGGGCAGGGAGGAGGACCACGATGCCTTGCGCCGGGCGCTTACAGATGGGACGCTGCCGCTGGAGCAGCTGAAACGATGCGCGGCGCAGGTGGTGCGGACGGTCCTGAAAACGAACTGCTATGAATACGGTTCCTGAAAGGCCCCGGCGTATAAAGATGGGAAGTGTCCGTGCTGCGGAGATATTCCCGTATCCCCTGCCCGCGGGGCGGGGAGCACACAAATTGGGCTTGCAAAATCCGCGCCGAACAGGTACAATATCCTTAACGGAACATTCTTTTCGCAGAGAAGGTTGGACAGGCAGTATGAATGAAAAGGTAACGATCCATGATGTGGCGGAACACGCAAATGTTTCCATTGCCACTGTATCCCGCGTGTTGAATGAATTGGGGAATGTAAAGGAAAGTACCCGCGACCGCGTGTACCAGGCAATGAAAGAGGTGGGGTACCAGGCGGCGGCGCAGTCGGAGAAAATGCAGGAGCAGGAAAAAAGGATCCTTTTGATCTTTGTCACAGCGCTTGGCAATTTCTTTACCGGCAGGGAGTTAGACGGCATTATTGAAACAGCCAATGAGGAAGGCTATGAGTGCGTTGTTTATAAGCTGCGGACGCAGAAATATTCGCTGGAGGACATGAGCGCTCTCGCGCATGCGGTGGGAGCGTCCGGTATTCTGATGTCCCTGCCGAACGTGCCCGTAGAGGTGATGGAAAAGCTGGCGCAGATGTATCCTGTCGTACAGTTTTCCGAGTATGCGCGGGGCTGCGATGTCCCCTATGTTTCGATCGACGACACAGAGGCCGGAAAACGCGCCGTGGATTTCCTCATCAAGCAGGGCTGCCGGCGCATCGCCATGATCAACGGCCCGCTGCGCTACAAATACGCGCAGGGGCGGCTGGATGGCTATCTGACGGCCCTGCGGGAGGCGGGCATTGAGGAAAACCCTCTGCTGATTGTACACCAGACAGAGCAGGGGATGGACGGCACCATTGCGGCGGCGGAGCATCTTTTTGATACCGCGCAGGGGATGGACGGGGTGTTTGCCATCAGTGACCTGGCGGCGGCGGCGGTACTCCGTGTCGCCAATCAGCGCGGGTTCCGCGTGCCGGAGGACCTGGCGCTGATCAGCTTTGAGGATTCCGATTTTGCGCAGGTGTATACCCCCTCGTTTACGGCTATACAGATACCGGCATTCCACATTGGGAAACTGGCGGCAAGGCTGCTGATCGACCGTCTGCACGGAAATTTTTCCTCACCGCCGCAGATCAACCTTCAAATCAACCTGACAATCCGGCAGTCCACTTCCGTATAAACAGGAGCGGGCGGGCCGCAGGGCAGGGAACACATAAGGGGACGTCCAAAGCGGGGCGTTTTTATGTATTTCCCCGCCCTTTGGGCGGGGAAATACACCGAAATCAGCGCTGCGGTTTGGAAATTTCCGACACATAAACGGTTTTCGCTGTAAACAGACTGTAACAAAGCACCGCCCCGGAGCGTTTCCGGGGCGGTGCTTTGTTAGGAGAGAAGAGATAAGACGATAAAGCGTGTTTTAAGCGATCATCATGTTCAAAATGGCGACATCCGTTTCCTTCATACCCACGCGGCCCATCGTGGTATAGGCGGAGACAGTGCCTTCCAGCGTCTCCCGCACCAGCCCTTCGCCCGGCTGGAACACGTTGTTGTCGATGGACATATAGTGCGCTGTGATTGCGGCGTTCAGCGAGGTGGCGACCTTCGCGGCGCAGGATGGTTTTGCGCCGTCGCATACGATGCCCGATACATTGGCGATCGTGTTTGTGATGGTGTTGCTGATTTGTTCCAGCGTGCCCCCGGAGAGGTAGGTGATGGCGGCCCCCGCACCTGTCGCCGCGCTCACCGCGCCGCAGTAGGCGGAGAGCTTGCCTAATTTCTGTTTCTGATAGATGGCCGCCAGGTTGCTGAAAGCCAGCGCGCGGTACATCTGTTCGTCGTCCACGCGCAGGTTTTTGGCGTAGATATACACAGGGACCGAGGCGGTGATGCCCTGGTTCCCGCTGCCGGAGTTGATAACGACCGGCAGGCTGCATCCGCTCATGCGGGCGTCGGAACCCGCCGCCGCATAGGCCGCTGCCATCTCCTCCCAGTGGTTCCCATAATGCCGGAGGATCGTTTTCCCCACGTTGGCCCCATAAGAGCGTGCCATCCCCTCGTGGGCAATGGCGAGATTACAGGAAATCTGCTGTTTCAGCAGGTCTTGGATCTGCGAAATATCGACCGTGTCCGCATATTCCTTGATATTTGCCAGGGTGAGTACGGAGGTATCGTACTCGTGGGCCTCCTCGTCATCGGCACAGTCGGCCTGATAGATCGTCTCGCCGTCCTTCTCCATGCGGTAGATGTTCACATGGGAATTTCGCAGTTCCACCAGGGACGAGTGTTCACCGGCATACATTTCAATGATGATGTCCAGATTCGGCACATCTTCCAGCAGCTTTACTGTGCAGATGCCCTGTTCCTCCAGCGTCCGGGCCTGCGCGATCTGTTCTGGTGTGACCTGTGTGAGTACTTCCAGTTTCAGCGCGGCGTTGCCGCCGACAGCTCCAATGATGGCGCTGACAGAGATGCCTTTCATGCCGTCTGTAGAGGGGACGATAACACTTTTTACATTTTTGATGATGTTGCCGCTGCAAGAGGCGACCATGCGCTCCGGCAGAGTACCCAGCACCTCGCGCGCTTTTGCCGCGGCAAAGGCGATCGCGATCGGTTCTGTGCATCCGAGGGCCGGCACCAGCTCAGCCCGCAGGATCCGATTCAGTTCTTCATATACAGCCGTATCCATTTTTCCTCGCTCCGTTCTTTCCATATGGTTTTCACACGGACGACGCGGCAGAGAACCGCCTCCCCCAACTGCTTTTATTATATAGGATTTCGACAAAAAAAGCAATAGCTTTTTCATTGAATTTACAATTTTACAGAAAATCTATGAAAATTATTGAAAAAGGACGCGCGATGTTCTATAATAAAGATAAGAAAAAGCGTGTGACCCCTCCTGCCCAGCGGGCAAAAGATACACGGAAAGATCCCAGAGGCGCGGGCGTTTCTCAGGGGGCCCGCTGTCTGAATACACAATGAAAGGAACGTACACATGGAAACAAAAAACGTCCGCAAAGTGAAAACCGCCGTAGTAGGCTGCGGCATGATCAGCAACATCTACATCCGCAACCTGAAAAACCTGTTTTACATCATTGACTTAACCGCCGTGTGCGACATCAACCCCGCCAGCGCCGAGGAAAAGGCGCGCACCTACGGCGTGGGCCGCACCATGACGCTTGATGAGGTGGCCGCCTCCGATGAGATCGAGTTGGTCGTCAACCTGACCGGCCCCGTGGCGCATTATGATGTTATCAAAAAGATGCTCCTTGCGGGAAAGCACGTTTACACGGAAAAAACGATGACGGCGGAACTGTGGCAGGCGGAGGAACTGGTTGCCCTGGCGCGTGAAAAGGGGCTGTATGTAGGCTGTGCGCCCGATTCCATCCTGGGGGCGGGCATGCAGACGGCGAAGAAAGCGCTGGATTCCGGCCTGATCGGCACCCCGACTTCCTGTCTTGTCAGCATCAACCGCAACCAGTCCTTGAACGCCGAACTGTTCCGTTTCCTGCGCGGGAACGGCGGCGCGCTGCCGCATGATGTGGGCATTTACTATATCGCTTCGCTGCTGAACCTGCTGGGGCCTGTGCGCACCATCCGGGGTTTCGGCGCGCCCGCAATGCCGCACCCGGCGCAGCTTCTGTACACAAACAGCCCGGAGGACGCATGGACGGTTCCGGGGAACAACGTGCTGACAGGCGCGCTCTGCTTTGAAAACGGCACGCTGGCCAGCATCCATTTCGATGGGAACACGGTGAACCATATGGCAAGCGCCTTCCGCATCTATGGCACAGAGGGCATCCTGGAATTGGGCGACCCCAACACATTCGGCGGGGAAGTAAAGCTGATCTACGCCGAATCCGGCGAATGCGTCCTCCCGCACACGCACGGTTACGACGGCAAGCCCACACTGCCGGACCCCACGCCGTTTGAATATTCCTATGGCAATCGCGGCATTGGCGTGGCGGAAATGGCCTGGGCCATCCGCATGCGGCGCCCGAACCGCTGCGGCAAGGAACTGGGCCTGCACGCGCTGGAAGTGCTGTGCGGCCTGGACGAGGCGGCGGCGACAGGGACAGAATATACCATGAAATCGACCTTTGCCCCCATCCCGGCGCTGAAAGCGGGTTTCCGCTCCACGCTGATGGGCGGCATGCGCGGGGACGCGGAGTGTTCCCTGATAGAGTAAACAGGAGCTGCCGGGCGCTGCCCGAACCTGCCAAAGGGCGCTGCCCTTTGGAATCCTGCCAGAGGCTCTGCCTCTGGACTCCGCCAAAGGGGCGCAGCCCCTTTGGAAACCCATCTTGTTCCAAATGGATTTCCTTTTTGCTTCCTGCCCTCCGGCGGGGAGAAAACCGCTCAAGAGGACAAGGGCCATGCGGCGGGCCTCTGTCCTTTTTGTTTGCGCCTGGGCGAAAGGATGGCATCAGGTTTGATGGCTGTACTGCGCGCGGTACTGTCTTGGCGTCATGCCGGTCGCTTTCTTGAACACGTGGATGAAATGGCTCTGCGTGGAATAGGCAAGCGTAGAGCTGATCTCCACGAAGGTATAGTCTGAATAGCGGAGCATATTGCTTGCCGCTTCAATACGGCGCTGTAGGATATAGTCGGACAGTGTAAGCCCGGTTTCCTTTTTGAACAGCTCGGAGAGATAGCTTGTATTCAGCCCCACATGCTGGGCCAGGTCAGATAAGCGGATCTTCTCGTTCAGGTGGTAATAGATATAGTCCATACAGCGCAGGACAGGTTTGGAGCATACTTTCCCCTTTTCGATCGACGCCACCTGCCGTGTATAAAAGCTGAACATATCATGCAGCAGCGCGTTCAGCTCCTCTGGCGTTTTCATGCGGTCCATTTTCTGAATATACAGGTCGCTGGTGTTGAATGCCAGCTCATGGGACATGCCGCCCTGTACCGCGAAACGGCTGGCGAGCACCGCGGCGGCGACGAACATATATTTCTTGCTGCGCAGAGGGTCGTCGGACAGGGCTACCCGGTCACTGCTCCGATAGCGCTGGTTCGCCTCCTCAACCGCGCGCGGGTCGCCGCTCTGAAGCAGTTGGTACTGCCGCATGTCTGTGTCGTAATCCGCATGCCGGAAATCGTTTTCACGGTTCAAAAATTCCCGGTACCGGATGTCTTTCAAACTGACATATTTATCCGCCATTTGCACTCCATCCTGTTTTTTATGAGGGCGCGTCCAAAACAAAGGATCTTTGCATATTCCCCACTATGTAGATGGGAAATACGGGAAAAACATCCCTGCGGCTTGGGCGCTGCCCTTTATTATGAATAACGGGGCGCTGGCGAAGCGGCTCCTTTTTATGGCCTGCTTCACCAACACCCCAATTATAACACAAATGAGAACAACAGGGAACAACGGGAGTGTCCGCATCAAAGAGCTATTGTTGTATATTCCCACGCCCATAGGGCGTGGGAATATACGAAAACACCCCGTGCCGCTCGCTCAAAATTTTTACGCCTCAAATTTTTGGGCGATCGTCTCCAGATAGCTTGTGATATTCAAATGCTGCGGGCACATTTCCTCGCACTGGCCGCAGTGCAGGCAGGCGGAGGCGAGGCCCGCGCCGCCCGCCGTCATATCGTTGTAGTACCGCTTGGCGCGCACGTCGGTGGGATACAGCAGCGACGTATTGTACGCTTTGAACAGTTCGGGGATATTGATGTGCATCGGGCAGCCATCGCAGCAGTAGCGGCAGGCTGTGCATTCAATCTGCGGGACGTTCAGCACCTCTTTTTTCACCTGTTCCACCAGACGCTTTTCCTCGTCGGTCAGCGGCTCAAAATGGCGGAACGTTTTCAGGTTGTCTTCCATCTGTTCCGGCGTACTCATGCCGCTCAAAACGGTGGCGATGCCCGGCAGGGAAGCGACAAATCGCAGTGCCCAGGAAGCAATAGAGGCGTCGGGGCGGGCCGCTTTGAAGATCTTTTCTACATCCGGGTGGAAACTGGCCATTGCGCCGCCCTTCACGGGTTCCATGACGAGGATGGGGATATTGCGTTTGCGGAGTATTTCATACTGTTCCCCGCAGCGGCGCACCGGGTTTTCCCAATCTAAGTAGTTGAGCTGGATCTGCACAACGTCCACATCGGGGTGGTCGTCCAGCACTTTTTCCAGCAGCTCCGGCGAACCGTGGAAGGAAAACCCGTAGTGGCGGATAAGCCCAGCCGCTTTTTTCTCTTTCAGCCAGTCGAAACAGCCGCCTTTTTCGTATACCTCGTAGTTGTTCCCCTCCTCCATCGCGTGCAGGAGATAGAAGTCGAAATATCCTGCGCCGGTGCGTTCAAGCTGTTCATGGAAGATCGCTTCCCGGTCCTCGATTTTCTTCATTTGCCATGCGGGGAGCTTGGTGGTAAGCATGAATGTTTCACGCGGATAGCGGTCGACCAGCGCCGTTTTGACAGCCCGTTCCGAACGCCCCTGATGATAGGGATAGGCGGTATCAAAATAGTTCAGCCCGGCGGCCATATAGGTATCGACCATTTGGCAGAGGGCAGGCATATCTATGTCGCCGCCCTCAACGACGGGCAGGCGCATCATGCCAAAACCTAACTTGGGCATCGCAGATAAGACCTTTTGCTCCATAACGTCATTCTCCTTTTTTCAGGGAGCCGGCAAGGCAAAGAGATTTGAGTATTTCTCCACCCGGCAGGTCGGGGAAATACTCGGAAAATATCTCTGCGGCTTGGGCGCTCCCTTTTTTCACATCCTGCAAAACAGGATTAACCTTTACACCTATTTTACCGGAACGGGGCGGCTCCTGATATCAAAATAGCCGTTTTTATATCGCAATTTTCGGCTTGTTTTTCAGCCTGTGGAACCAGAAACGATGCCAAAATACAGGATATTTTTCCAATCATTTTGATATTCTCAAAGAGGCGTTATGCGGTATGCTTTTTGTACGGGGACCCAAAGGCCGCCCTGCCGGAACAAAGCGGACGCGGGGCCAGTCACAGGAAGGAGCATTTTGTATGAAGAAGTTTTTCACCTTGCGCGGCGGCGTAAAGATACCCGCCGTAGGGTTCGGCACATGGCAGACGCCGGATGGGTGCATTGCCATTTCCAGCGTAAAGACCGCCTGCTGCTGCGGCTACCGCCATATCGACACAGCGGCGGCTTACCACAATGAGGGCAGCGTCGGGACCGGCATCCAGAACGTTATGGAAACAGGGGTACACCGCAGCGAGTTGTTTGTCACCAGTAAATTGTGGAATACGCAGCGCGGCTATGACACGGCGCTTGCCGCTTTTGAAAAGACTCTGCAAGACCTGAAGCTGACGTATTTGGACCTGTACCTCATCCACTGGCCCGCTTCCGATTCGCGCTTTGAGGACTGGGAACAGATCAATTTAGACACCTGGCGTGCGCTTACAGAGCTGCATAAGGCGGGGAAAATACGCGCCATCGGGGTATCCAATTTCCTGCCGCGCCATCTGAAAGCGCTGATGGACACAGACGTGCTGCCTATGGTCAATCAGATCGAGTTCCATCCCGGCTGCATGCAGAGCGATACAGTGCGCTGGTGCCAGGAGCATGATATCCTCGTAGAGGCATGGAGCCCTCTGGGGAGCGGGCGCGTGCTGAATGACCCGCTGCTGAAAGAAATGGCGGAAAAGTACGGGCGCTCGACGGCGCAGGTTTGTGTGCGCTGGTGCTTGCAGCACAACGTCCTGCCGCTGCCCAAATCCACCACACCCTCCCGGATCCAGGAAAATATTGACGTGTTTGACTTTGAACTGTCGGAGGAGGATATGCGGAAAATCGACGCAATGGAACCAACGGGCCTTTCCGGCCTGCACCCGGACACCGTGACATTTTAAGCCAGCAGGAAAAGGAGGATACAGCCATGAAAAAACTGACAGGAAAAACAGCAATCATCACAGGCGCAAGCTCCGGCATTGGGCGCGCGGCGGCGGAATCCTTCGCGAAGCGCGGCAAA
>CANCXY010000111.1 GCA_947381875.1 uncultured Clostridia bacterium
AGGGAACGGTTGGCGTCTATCAGCGGGCGGATGGTCTCCTCTAAGAACTCGGACACCTGGTCGGCGCTGCGGCCTGTGTAAAGTTCCGGGCGCAGTATTTCGCCCAGTTCCTCCTGGGTAAGGCCGAAAGCGCTGTCGGAGAGGATGCGCTCCAAAAGATCGTTTGGCTTGCCCTCCTCCTTTACGACGGCGGCGGCGGCGCGCGCGTGGACGCGCAGTTTTTCGTGCAGCTCCTGGCGGTCGCCGCCCTTTTTTACGGCGCGCATCATAATATTTTCGCTTGCCATGAACGGCAGCTCCGCCATCACGCGGGCGCGGATTACCTTCGGATATACGACAAGGCCGTCGCATACGCTGAGCAGCAGGTTCAGGATCGCGTCCGCCGCCAAAAAGCCCTCTGCCACCGCGACGCGCTTGTTGGCGGAATCATCCAAAGTGCGCTCAAAGCCCTGCGCGCCCGCCGTGAAGGCCGGGTTCAGGCAGTCTACCATCAAATAGCGCGCCAGCGCGCAGATGCGCTCACAGCGCATGGGGTTGCGCTTATAGGGCATCGCCGAGGAACCGATCTGGTTTTTCTCGAACGGTTCCTCCATCTCCTTAAAGCTCGCCAATACGCGCAGGTCCGTCGCCAGCTTCATCGCGCTCTGGCCGATGCCTGAAAGCGCGCTCAATACCTGATAATCTATTTTGCGCGAATAGGTCTGCCCCGATACGGGCTGGACGCGCGTGAAGCCCAGCGCGGCGGCGATATCGGATTCCACCGCCTTCACTTTTTCCGCGTCGCCGTCGAACAGCTCCATAAAGCTCGCCTGCGTGCCTGTCGTGCCCTTGCTGCCCAGCAGGGACAGGCTTTGCAGGCGGTTTTCTATCTCCTGCCAGTCCAGGTACAAATCATAGAGCCAGAGGGACGCGCGTTTGCCGACCGTCGTAAGCTGGGCGGGCTGTAAGTGCGTATAGGCCAGGGCGGGCAGGCTCTTATACTCGTCCGCGAACCCGGCCAGCAGCGACAGCACGTTCAACAGCTTGCGCCGCACAGCGCACAGCGCCTCGCGCATGATGAGGATATCCGTATTGTCGCCCACATAGCAGCTTGTCGCGCCCAGGTGGATGATGCCCTTTGCCTGCGGGCACTGCACACCGTAGGCGTAGACATGGCTCATCACGTCATGGCGGCACTCTTTTTCGCGCGCGGCGGCCACCTCATAGTTGATATCCTCCGCATGCGCTTTTAACTCGGCAATCTGCGCGTCCGTAATGGGAAGGCCCTGCTTTTGCTCGGCCTCTGCCAGTGCGACCCACAGCCTGCGCCAGGTCTTGAACTTGTTGTCCTCCGAAAAAATATACTGCATCTCCTTCGACGCGTAGCGCGTCGAAAAAGGGGAAATGTACTGGTCGTGCGGCATAGCCGTGCCTCCTTCTGCCGGGCTTCTGCCCCGGCCTCACCGAATCCATATGGAACAGGATGGGTTTCCAAAGGGGCCGCGCCCCTTTGGCGGAGTCCAGAGGCGGCGCCTCTGGAAAACCTTTCTGTCCCGCTCACTTAAAATAATCCATGCCGCCCTCGAACAGCTTCTGATCCTTTTCGCCCGGCACATTCTTATACAAATCACGCCCAAAACGTTCCGAATGGCCCATCTTCCCTAAAATGCGCCCGTCCGGGCTGCTGACGGCCTCGACCGCCCATACGCTGCCGTTCGGGTTATAGCGCACATCCATTGTCGGCCTGCCATCCAAATCCACATACTGTGTCGCCAGCATGCCCCCTTCGGACAGCCTGACGATCTCCTCCTCACTGGCGGCCAGCCGCCCTTCCCCGTGGCTGATGGCGATCGTGTGGATATCCCCCACCTGCGAATATTGCAGCCAGGGCGAACGCGTGGACGCAACGCGTGTGCGCACCAGCATACTCTGGTGGCGTCCGATCGTGTTGAAGGTGAGCGTCGGGCTGTTTTCGTCCTGGTCGCGGATGTCGCCATACGGCAGAAGGCCTAACTTGATAAGCGCCTGGAACCCGTTGCAGATGCCCAGCATCAGCCCGTCCCGCTTTTGCAGCAGCTCCCGCACGGCCTCTGTCAGCGCCGGGCTGCGGAAAAAGGCCGTGATAAACTTCGCGCTGCCCTCCGGCTCGTCGCCGCCCGAAAAGCCGCCGGGCAAAAAGATAACCTGGCTCTGCGCAATGCGCGCCTTCGCCTCGGCCACGCTTTCGGCTACCCGCGCGGGCGTAAGGTTGTTCACCACAAAGATATCCGGCACGCCCCCCGCGCGCTCAATGGCGCGGGCGGAATCATCTTCGCAGTTCGTTCCTGGGAACACCGGGATGAATACACGCGGCTTCGCACAGCCAATGTGCGGCGCGCGCCGCTCCGGCGCCTCAAAGCACAGCGCCGGGACCGGCATGGCGGCGTCGGAACCGGGGGCGCTGCGCCAGGGCAGCACCGGCTCTAACTTCGCTTCATACGGCTCATCCACGCGTGCCAGATCAACCGTCTCGCGCGCGAATTTCCAAACATATTCCCCGGTCGTCTCGCCAATTACCGTCCCAATGCCTACATCCCCGGCTGTTTCCAGTACAAAGCTGCCGTAGGCGTTATCAAAAAGGGATGATACGTCGAATTCACGGGCAAAGCGCACGCCCAGGCGGTTGCCCAGGCCCATGCGGAACAGCGCCGCCGCAATGCCGCCCATCGAAACCGTGGAGACAGCGCGCACGCGCCTTTCCCGGATCAGCTTCGTCACCTGCTCCCAGAGCTGTTTCAGGTTTTTGGCGTCGGGCAGCAGCTCGTCCCGCATCGCCGGGCGCAGCAGCACTAATTTTGCCCCCGCCTGCTTGAATTCAGGGCTTGTCACCATGCGCGTATCGCCCGCCGCTACGGCAAAACTCACAAGCGTGGGCGGCACGTCGATATCCTCAAAGGAACCGGACATGGAGTCCTTGCCGCCAATGGCCGCGACGCCCAAATCGACCTGCGCGTCCAGCGCGCCCAACAGGCTGGCGGCGGGACGGCCCCAGCGCGCGGGGTCCGTGCCCATGCGCTCAAAATACTCCTGGAAGGTCAGATATGCGTTTTTTGCGTCAAAGCCCGCCGCCACCAACTTGGAAACGCTCTCCACGACTGCTAAATATGCCCCGTGATATTCGCTCTGCTCGGCGATAAAGGGGTTGTAGCCCCACGCCATGCCCGAACAGGTGCGCGTCTCGCCGTGCGGCACCGGCAGTTTTGCGGCCATTGCCTGAGCGGGCGTGCGCTGGGTCCTGCCGCCGAAGGGCATCAGCACTGTGCCCGCGCCGATGGTGGAGTCAAAACGCTCCGCAAGGCCCTTCCGGCTGCACAGCGCAAGGCTGCCCATCCAGGCGGTCAGCTTTTCGGCCATGTTCGCGCCCGAAGGGGTGTTGCGCACGGGGAGGCTGCGCGGCGCAATATGCACATCGGTGTGCTTTTCCGCGCCGTTGGAGGCAAGGAAACTGCGCGCTAAGTTACAGATGGTTTTGCCGCGCCAGCGCAGTTCCATGCGCGGCGTTTCGGTGACGGACGCCACAACGGTGGCCTCTAAGTTTTCCCTGTTCGCGGCGTCGATAAACGCCTGCGCGTCCTTTTCCTCCACCACAACGGCCATACGCTCCTGGCTCTCGGAAATGGCAAGCTCGGTGCCATCCAACCCCTCGTACTTTTTGGGCACTTTATCCAGATCGACCAAAAGCCCGTCGGCCAGTTCGCCGATGGCGACGCACACGCCGCCCGCGCCAAAATCGTTGCAGCGCTTGATGAGCCGCACGGCGTCCGGGTCGCGGAACAGGCGCTGGAGCTTGCGTTCTTCGGGCGCGTTGCCCTTCTGTACCTCGGCCCCGCAGGTGGCAAGGCTCTCCACTTTATGCGCCTTAGAGGAGCCGGTCGCCCCGCCAATGCCGTCGCGCCCCGTGCGTCCGCCCAACAGGATCACCACGTCGCCGGGCGCGGGCGCTTCACGGCGCACATTCGCCTCCGGCACAGCGCCTACCACCGCGCCGATCTCCATCCTCTTGGCGATATAGCCCGGATGGTAAATCTCATCCACCAACCCGGTGGCAAGGCCGATCTGGTTGCCATAGCTCGAATAGCCCGCCGCCGCCGTGGTGACAAGTTTCCGCTGCGGCAGTTTGCCCTTGATGGTATCGCGCACAGGGACAAGCGGGTCGCCCGCGCCCGTGACGCGCATGGCCTGGTAGACATACCCCCGGTTCGCCAGCGGGTCGCGGATGGCCCCGCCGATACAGGTGGCCGCCCCGCCGAACGGCTCGATCTCGGTGGGGTGGTTGTGCGTCTCGTTCTTAAAGAGCAGCAGCCACGGTTCGGGCGTGCCGTTGTTGTCCACGGTGATGCGCACGCTGCACGCGTTGATCTCATCCGATTCATCCAGATTTTTCAGCGCGCCGGTCTTTTTCAGGTATTTTGCGCCAATGGTCGCAAGATCCATCAGGCACACCGGCTTTTCGGCCCGCCGCTCGCCGTACACGTTCTCGCGCAGTTTCTGGTAGCGCGCCCACGCGGCGCGGACCGTTTTATCCTCGATCTTCACGTCGTCCAGCAGCGTGCCAAACGTCGTGTGGCGGCAGTGGTCGCTCCAATAGGTGTCGATCACGCGCAGTTCGGTGACAGTCGGCTCGCGCTGTTCGCTGCGGAAATACGCCTGGCAGAACGCAAGGTCGCCCGCGTCCATCGCAAGGCCATATTCCCGCGCAAATCCCGCGAGGCCGTCCGCGTCCAGGGCGGTGAAGCCCTCTATGGTCGCAACGTCGGCGGGCGCGGCATAGTCCATGTGCAATGTATCAGGCTTTTCCAGCGAGGCAAGCCGCGCCTCCACCGGGTTGACCGTGTAGTGCTGTATCTCGGCAAGTTCTTCATCGGTAACGCTGCCCGTGAGCAGGTACACCCGCGCACTGCGCACAGCGGGGCGCTCCCCCTGGCTCAAAAGCTGGATGCACTCGGCGGCAGAGGACGCGCGCTGGTCGAACTGGCCGGGCAGATATTCGACGGCGAACACGGCGTCCGCCCCTTCGGGCAGCTCGTCGTACACGAAATCGACCGGCGGCTCGCTGAACACGGTGTTCCGGCAGCGATCAAACAACGCCTCGCTGACCCCCTCCACGTCATATCGGTTCAGGATGCGCAGCCCCGTAACGCCTGTGATGCCCAGCAGCTCGCGGATCTCCGCTAACAGCGACGCGGCCTCGACAGCGTAAGCGGGGCGCTTTTCTGCGTATATGCGGTAAACCATAAATGCCTCCTTCCCAAAGGGCGCTGCCCTTTGGAATCCTGCCAGAGGCCCTGCCTCTGGACTCCGCCAAAGGGGCGCAGCCCCTTTGGAAACCCATCTTGTTCATGCTGTACGCGGCGCGCCCAGGGAAACGCCGGCGCGGCGCTTTATGCTCCCTGTACGGCCCGCAGGGCGCGCTGGCCGATGTCCGTCCGCTTGTACATGCCCTCGAAGTAGATGTTGTCCGCCGCCCGGTAGGCGCCGGCGAGGGCTTCGGGGAGGGTATCGGCCACGGCTGTTACGCCTAATACGCGCCCGCCGTTCGTGACAAGGTTTTCCCCTTGTCGGGCTGTGCCCGCATGGTACACGGTCGCGCCCGTGCCCGGAAGCTGGCCGTCTGTCAGCCCCATGATGGTTTTGCCCTTCTCATAGTGCTGCGGGTAGCCGCCCGACGCGATAATGACACATGCGGCGTGTTTATCGCTGAATGTTACGTCCAGTTCGCCCAATGTGCCGTTTGTCGTCGCCTGCATCACAGCCAACAGGTCCGTTTTCAGCAGCGGCAGGACGACCTGCGCCTCCGGGTCGCCGAAACGGCAGTTGTACTCGATCACCTTTGGCCCGTCCGGCGTGAGCATCAGCCCGAAATAGAGGCAGCCCCGGAATGTGCGCCCCTCGGCGTTCATCGCGGCAATGGTGGGCTTGAAAATTGTCTCCATACACACGGCGGCAATCTCCGCTGTATAGCAGGGGTTCGGCGCAATGGTGCCCATGCCGCCCGTATTCAGACCCGCGTCGCCGTCCAGCGCGCGCTTGTGGTCCATGCTCGACGGCATTGGAACAAGCGTTTTGCCGTCTGTAAAGCACAGCACCGATACCTCCGGCCCTGTGAGGAATTCCTCAATGACCACGCGGCTCCCGGACGCGCCGAACTGCCCGTCCTCCATCATGCCCTTGACGGCGGCCAGCGCTTCCGACTCGTTTTCGCAGATCAGCACGCCCTTGCCCAGTGCAAGGCCATCCGCCTTTATAACCAGAGGCCACGCGGTATTGGCGCGCACATATGCCGCCGCTTTGTCCGCTTTGTCGAATGTCTGACAGCGGGCGGTGGGGATGCCATATTTCTCCATCAGCCCTTTGGAAAACACCTTGCTGCCTTCAATGATTGCCGCCGCTTTGCTCGGCCCAAAGGAGGGAATGCCTTTTTCCGCCAGTGCGTCGACCATGCCCAGTACCAGCGGGTCATCCGGCGCGACAACAACAAAATCCATCTGTTCGCGCACGGCAAATTCGACCACGCCCACGATGTCGGTGGCCGCGATGGGCACGCACTGTGCGTCATACGCAATGCCGCCATTGCCGGGCGCGGCGTACAGCTCCGGCTTCTGCGGGCTTTCCTTCAGCTTGCGGATGATGGTGTGTTCACGCCCGCCGCCGCCTACGACAAGTACTTTCATAAAACTGCCCCCTTATATGGCCTGTTCTTTTCTACGATAAAAAGGTTACAAATTGTTTATTGCTCAGCATATTATCCTATTTGGATATATATGTGATTCTTCCAAAACACTCAGTATGTTTCCCCGTTCAAAAACCCTATACAGCGTGTCAGGCACCTACCCAATAGACGCGGCACCCTTCGCTCTCATATACGCACGGGAACGCCTGCGCCAGATGCGCTTCATCCCCCGGCAGCAGCGGGCAGAAAACGAGGTATTCTATCCCCCGCGCCGCGCAGATTTCCCGCGCCTGCGCCGCGCTTGTCCCCGCGCTGAACAGGGTTTCCATCTCGGCATAGCGCGCCTGCACGTCCCCCGCGCGCGCGCCCATATTGCTCACGGCATATTTGAAGCTCTCCATATACGCCTGCCGCCCCGAAAGGCCCGTGTAGACGTTGGAAAGCCCCTCCATTGCGCCGCCCGTGTGCATGCGGTTTGTCGCAAACAGCGCGTTTTCGGGCATATTCTCTGCCAGCCACGCGCAGGCACGCTCCTCATCCGCCGTCAGTACACAGCGGACGGTGTCGGGCAGGGTGCCTGTGAAGGTGTCCGCTGCCGTGCGCCCCATCGACACAAACAGGCACAGCGACGTAGCGCACCCCGCCGCCGTCAGCGCCGCCGCGCCCGCGCGCAGGATACGGCGCAGGCGGCCTTTTCCGGCCAACAGCGCGGGCAGGCTGTCCAGCAGGAACAGGCCCATGCAGAATACGGCCAAATTGGCAAAATAGATTTGGCTGGATGAATAGTGGTCAAACAGGAAAAACGCTAAAAGCCCCCCAGCGGCGCATGCGTGCAGCACCAGACGCACCGGCGGCACGCGCAGTTTTTTCCGTATATCCCCTATGGCGGCGCATGCCCACGCGCAAAACGCGGCGGGGGCCATGAAGAAACTTTGCGCCAGCCACAAAAGCGGCAGGAACACTTTCCACGCGCCCGGAAAGCGGATTTGCAGCGCGTTCAGCACACTTTGAAAGTAAAACAGCTTTACAGTCCCATCCAGCGAAAACCGCATACTGGATCCCGCACCCGCCGCGAAATAGACGCTATACAGCAACTCAAACCCCAAAGGAACCAGCCAGCACAGCAGGGCAACACGGCGGAGCATGGGCCGGCCTTTTGTACGGAGGTTTTGCAGGCATACCAGCGCCAGTACACAGAACACCGCGATCGCCAAGATGCCCGCCTGCGGCCCTTTGGCAAACGCGAGGCCGTAAAAAGCGGCGGTGAGTGAAAGCCATTCCCACGCCTCGCCGGGCCGGGCTGTATCTTCGCTTTGCGGGACACTCTGCCCCGCCGGATTGCACACCCGCGCAAATATCCGGTCGAGGAAAAGCAGCGTGAGCGCCAGAAACAGGAACGCCGTCGCCTGCCCGTTGATGTTGGAAACCGTATGCACTGCGCCACTGTTCCCGAAGCGGCTCGCCCCCGCCGCCAGCGTTTTCCATAAACTCACGCAGGAGAGCCAAAGCGGCATACCCGCCAGCGCGGCGGCGCGGCGTCGGCAGGCGTCGTGCGGCCATAGCTGCCGCCCCAAGGCGTAGAGGCAGGTTGTCAGTGCCAGGGCTATGGGCGTGTAGGCGTAGAATGCGGCGGTATCATAGGCGGGCAGGCCAGGCGCGAACCAGAGGCCCGCCTCATACAGCTCTGTAAGAAAATGGTATGTGACCGTCACACCCGCGACGCGCAGGTCAGACAGCGGCAGGCCGTTTGCGAAGCTCTCGACGTTGCCGAGGTTCCAGAAAAAGTCCTGGCTGGGAATCAGCGCGCTCACGGCTGTTGGGTGCGCGTATCGTACCGCCCACAGCGCGTTCAGCAGGATCAGCGCGCCCGTTGTCACGGCCAACGCCGCGCCCGCGCCGCTCTGCGCGAAGCGCAGGCAGCAGCTCACGAACTGGCGGATATTCCGCCGCGCAGCGGGGCGCGCCAGGCACACGATACCGCCCGCGCCCCACGCGGCGCACCAGAGGCGCACCAGCACCGGCGCGCGCAGCGCCGACGCCGCCAGCGTCACGCCGAAAAACAGCGCGAACCCCCACAGTACTGCCAGGGAAAGGAACAGCGCGGGGGCAGGCGGGCACTCCTGCCGCCTTGTGCCGCCGCAAATCAGCCAGGCGGCGCACAAACCCGGCGCAAAGATACCCAACGCCGCCGCGCCCCAGCAGAGCAGAGCGCCCCACGACTGCCCGCCGCAAGCCATGTACAGCGCCAGCGCCGTCAACACGCACCCGGCAAAACCGCCTCCGGCCACCCACAGCCATCCACGACGCCCACGCGCCGCACCATCCTGTTTCATGGTTCCTTCTTCCTGCCGCACCGCAGCGGCACTGCCAGCCCTGCAAAGAAATTTTGTATACTTCCCCGCCCTGCGGGCAGGAAATGCCAGAATATCCCCTCTCCCATTGGACAGGCCGCGCAACAATGAAATTGTTGCGCATGATGGGATTCCAAAGGGACTGCGTCCCTTTGGCGGAGTCCAGAGGCAGAGCCTCTGGCAGGTCCGGGCAGCGCCCGGCGGGGTCCAGGGGCAGAGCCCCTGGTCAGTGGTGGAACAGGCGCAGGCCGTTGAAGGCCATGACGATGTTGTATTTGTCGCAGGTCTGGATCACTTCGTCGTCGCGGATGGAGCCGCCCGGCTCTACGATGGCCGTCACGCCGGAACGGCGGGCGCGCTCGATGTTGTCGCCGAAGGGGAAAAAGGCATCGCTGCCGAGGGATACGCCTGTCACCTGGGAGAGCCAGGCTTTCTTTTCTTCGCGCGTGAGCGGTTCGGGCTGGCGGGTGAAGGTGTTGGCCCATACGCTGTCGCCGATCACATCCTCGTATTCCTCCGAGATGTATACGTCTATCGCATTGTCGCGGTTGGGGCGGGCGATGTCGGAGCGGAAGGGCAGGTCAAGTACCTTCGGATGATGGCGGAGCTGCCAGATGTCAGCCTTGTTGCCCGCGAGGCGCGTGCAGTGGATGCGGCTCTGCTGGCCCGCGCCTACGCCGATGAGCTGGCCGTCCTGCGCGTAGCACACCGAGTTCGACTGCGTGTATTTCAGCGCGATCAGGCACAGGGTCAGGTCACGTTTCTGGGCTTCGGAGAGCGCTTTATTTTTTGTGACGATGTTCGCGAACGTCTCCTCGCCGAATGTGGCGTTGTTGCGGCCCTGCTCAAATGTGATGCCGTATACGTCCTTCTGTTCCACGGGCGCGGGCGTGTAGGCGGGATCGATGGCGACGATATTGTAGCCGCCTTTGCGCTTCGTTTTCAGGATGGCGAGCGCCGCCTCTGAATAGCCCGGCGCAATCACGCCGTCTGTCACCTCGTGCTGGATGACGCGCGCCGTGGCCTCGTCGCACTCGTCCGAAAGTGCGATCCAGTCGCCAAAGCTGGACATGCGGTCCGCGCCGCGCGCGCGGGCATAGGCGCAAGCCAGCGGCGAGAGCGCAAGCCCCTCCTCTACGCCGTACATTTTGCGCAGGGTAGCGTCCAGGGGCAGCCCCAGCGCCGCGCCCGCAGGGCTTACATGCTTGAACGACGCGGCGGCGGGCAGGCCTGTCGCCGCTTTCAATTCTTTCACAAGCTGCCAGGAATTGAGCGCGTCTAAGAAATTGATATACCCCGGCTTGCCGTTCAGCACTGTGACAGGCAGTTCGCCCTCTTTCATAAAGATGCGCGCGGGCTTCTGGTTGGGGTTGCAGCCATATTTCAGTTCTAATTCCTGCATAGTGCGGCTCCTTTACACTTTGTTGTATTTGTTAATGATGCGGTC
>CANCXY010000112.1 GCA_947381875.1 uncultured Clostridia bacterium
CGCCGCCGTCCTGGGCCCTTCCTGGGCCGTCCAGGGCATGAAAAAAGAGCGCCGATCGTCTCGACGCCCTCGTCTCAAGTTGTCCGAGAATTGAGCCCCCGCTCGCGGGCCCGTCCCGGTTGAAAATGCCCCGTTTCCCGCTGAAATAGCGGGTTTTCTTATGCTTTCCCGCGCCATCCCGGTTTATCCCGCGTTTCTCAAATATCCTGTCCCTCTACAAAGGCCCTTTGCATTTTCATGGAGAAGATGCAGAGGGCTTTTTGTTTAACAGATGCCCGGAAGCGGCGCAGATTTCTTTTCAGCCTGTAAAATCTGCCTTTAGCAGGCGCTGGAGGAGAGTTTGCACCCTGCACAGGAAATCAGGAAAAAACAGCAAATCGTCGGAATTAGCAAAATTGAAGGAGGTGGTGCCCAAAATATTTTTCAGCCTGCAATCAGGCATTGGGCACGCGCAAATTGCAGGATTTCAGCATTCCGAATGAAAAAGGCGGAAAAAATTTGCGGATTGCCCAAAATAGCGCATGAAGGGAGATGGTGCGACAAAGAAATTTTTTTCAGCGGGTGAATCCAGCAAATTAAAAAACGGACGACAGAAGGAAGGCTCTTTGCATTTTCCACAGGGGAAGTGCAAAGGGCCTTCTTTCGTTGCCAGAATCAAACGGAACGGAGGGAAGCCGAATGAACGGCGTAACGAGGGAGCAGATTGCGCAGGCGCGGGAGGTGGGGCTGCTCGGATATTTGCAGGCCCACGAGCTGGAGGAACTGGTGAAAGTCGGGACGCATGAGTACAAGACAAGAACGCACGACAGCCTGCGGATCAGCGAAAATGGAAAATGGAACTGGTGCAGCAGGGGCTTCGGGGGCGCGAATGCGCTGAATTACCTTGTGCGGGTAGAGGGCGTCGATTTTATCAGCGCGGTGCGTCGGCTGTGCGATTTTTCTCCTGCGTTGCTGTCCAGTTTTGAGCCGGAGGTTCACAGAGGCATACCGGCAGAGCGAATGGAAAGGCCGCAGAGGACATTTGCCGCGCCAGGACCCGATACAGGTAATACGGAAATCCTGCGATATTTGCGGGGACGGGGAATCCAGCAAAGTGTCCTTGACCACTGCGTCAAACAAGGGCTTGTCTATCAGACCGACCGCAGAGGGTACAAAAACTGCGTGTTTGTTGGAAAGAACGACGCCGGGAAACCGCAGTACGCCTGTGTACGCGGCTGCGGCGGGAATTTTCGCGGCGATGTAACGGGGAGCCAGAAACGCTATGGCTTCTGCATACCAGCCAAAGACCCTGAAGCCGCGACCGTGGAGGTCTATGAGGCACCAATCGACGCGCTCTCCGGCGCATCCCTGCGTGTGCTTGTGGGTCGGGAGTGGCGCACGGTGACGTATCTCTCGCTGGGCGGTCTGACCTATCAGGCGCTTGAACATTTCCTCGCAAAGCACCCGAAGGTGAAGAAATTGCAGCTTTGCCTTGACGCAGATGAGCCGGGGCGCTCATTCGCCGCAAGATTGAAGGAAATGTACAGCGCCAGAGGCTATGCCGTGCTTGATATTCCCCCACCCAAAGGCAAGGACTACAATGAGTATTTGCAAATGCGCGTTAAGGCATTGGACACGCGCGGCGCAGAACGATAGGAGCAAAACACTATGAACACAATCGCGATAGCAAACCAAAAAGGCGGCGTAGGCAAAACGACGACCGCCGTAAATCTGGGCGTGGCGATGGCGAAGAAAGGGAAGCGTGTCCTGCTTGTGGACGCTGATCCACAGGGCGATTTAACAGCCTATCTCGGCTGTGAAGATTTGGACAGCTTGCCCATGTCGCTTGCCAGCATGATGGACGATACGATAGCGGACAGGAGCAAACCGCAGCCAAACGGGATGCTCCACCATAAGGAAGGTGTAGATTACATACCCTCCGACATTGAGTTGGCGGATATGGATGTCAAACTCGTAAACACAATGTGCCATGAAGTCATCCTGCGTGAGACGCTGGCCCCTTTTCAGAACCAGTACGACTACTGCTTGATCGACTGCATGCCATCACTCGGCATGATGACCGTGGGCGCGCTGGCCGCCGCAGACAGCGTACTCATCCCTGTGCAGACGCAGCATTTTCCCATGAAGGGCCTGGTCGCGCTGGTACAAAGCATCCAGATGGTAAAGAAGCGTATTAACCCGAAGCTGACGATCAACGGGATCGCCCTGACAATGGTAGACAGTCGTACAAAGCTGACACGGGATGTGAGCGAGGCGCTTCGGAGCAGTTATGGCCAGAGACTCAATATCTATCAGACAATGATTCCCCTCTGCACCCGTACAGCGGAAAGCACAGGAGCGGGGCGCAGCGCGCTGGCGTATGATCCTGCGGGAAAAGCAAGTAAAGCCTATGAGGAATTAGCAATGGAGGTGTTGAAACATGAGCGCACGAGGGCCATACGGCAGCGTGAAAATCAATCTTCCCTCGCTCGATAGTCTGTTTTCGACGGAGGAAGAACGGCAGGAAGCAAAACTGGAAAAGGTGCGGGAAATTCCGATCAGCGAACTTTACCCGTTTACCGACCATCCATTCCAGGTGCGGGACGATGAGGAAATGCAGAAGATGGTGGAGAGCGTAAAAACCTATGGTGTCCTGACGCCGCTGATTGTGCGTCCGCGTGATGAGGGTGGCTTTGAGATGATTGCGGGGCACCGCCGCAAGCATGCCTGTGAGCTGGCGGGGATTGAGAAGATGCCTGTCATTATCCGGGAAATGGATGATGATACGGCTGTGATTCTCATGGTCGATTCTAATTGCCAGAGGGAGAATATCAGCGCCATTGAGAAGGCGAAGGCATACAAGATGAAATTGGAGGCTATTAAACGACAGGCGGGTAGAGCCTCTAAAGAAAATTCCCGACAAGTTGTCGGGAATTTAGAGAGCGCAGAAATTGTTGGCCGGGATGCTGGAGAGAGTGGTAGACAAGTGCAAAGATACATCCGCCTCAACGAACTAATTCCCAAATTGCAAGATATGGTCGAGGAGAAAAAGCTGAAATTTAATCCCGCCGTGGAGCTGTCATACTTAACGCCCGAAGAACAGGAGCAGTTTTTAGACTACATCGACAGCGAGGGCTGTACGCCATCTCTCTCCCAGGCCCAGCAGCTCAAAGCCGCCAGCAAAGAGAAAATTTTGCAGGAGGACAAACTGAAAAGCATTATGGCCCCGCGTCCACCCGCGCCTGTCCCCAGCATGAAATCCAAAGAAACGCCCGGCGAAAACCTCATGATTCCCGTGCTTCAGGTGCAGCGGTTTTTCCCGCAGGATGCCACACGGGAGCAGATGCTGGCACATATCATCCGCGCGCTCGAAGCCTTTCATCGCAGCCGTCAACAGCGCGGGCAAGAGCGCTAAAGGGGGCAGACAGATAGTGCGTGCTTTGGTATTTGAACCTGGCTACACGCCCTATACGGCATCCTTCAAAGACAGTGACGAGGCTATCGACAAAGTAATTAGAGCCGGCAGCCGGACGCTTTTGCCCTTTGGAAATGACGTAATCGCGCTTGTATGTGCCGGGCAGCAGGAAAATCAACCCCTGAACCGTACCCTCGAAAATGGCGCGATTATCCGGGAGCGGTTCTTCGTCTGCGGTTATGACAACGGTGTCTTGCAGGGCCTGACCCGCAAACAGGCTGACCGCTATTACCGCCGGTATATGTACACCGAAAAATTCCTTGATTCCAATAATACGCGGGTATCGGAAATCCAGTACCCGCGCATTAAACCCGCCGATGAGCGGATCGGGAAAAAGAGCAGGGCAATAGAACGATAGGAGTGTGAAATTTACAGATGGATATGACAATGCGGGCGGCAACGTCCGCCGAACGTCTGTACGCTGCCAGGCAAAGTATGCAGATTGAAGGACAGACTGGAAGCATTGGACGCTGGCAGGTGAGTTTGAAAGATGGGCAGGAGAGCAGCTGGAGAGATTATCAAGCCGACCTGAACACGGAGGATTTCAAAAAGGATTCGGAAGCCGCTTTTGCAGCGATAAAAGAAAGCCTCTCGCAATTCTGCGCAGAACACCCGGAGAGCCGGGCGGAAAACGGCGCATATATCGTCCGCGCCGATACAGAACAGTATTCATATATTGCCAGGATGAAGCCTGCAGAAGATGTTTCTATCTATTGCTACCACCACAAATGGCTTGACCGGCATATGCAGCATGCGGAACATGGTATCCGCTTTATCACACCGGATTATCAGGAGAGATTCCGGGTAAAAGATGGTGAAACGGTGCGTATTGTTGCCGAAGGCGGTAAAACGTATGACAACACCGCGCGGTATATTGATGAGTGCCATCTTGAGCTTACAAGCAAAAGAACAGGCTACACAGAAATTTACCATATCTGTCAGCTTGCGGAGATACTGGAGCGCGGTAAGAGGACAGTGGTTCCAGTACGCTCGCTATTGCTAAACCACAAATGTGCAGGCAAAACCAAACGCCCGGATTGGGGGATGGAACGATGAGTGCGGTTCCCATGATAAAAGGCTGGGCAGTTGTAGATACAATCGAGGGCAGCGGATTCATCGTGCGGTTTTTCCTTGACCTCAACAACGCTTTTGCTTTTGCAAAACAGCAGAAAAACTGTGCATCACTGGTTATCGAGCCGCAATATATGCGCCCGGAGTGGGCGGAGGACATTTACAAAAGCCGTCCGCGGCATGCAGAGAAAGGGTAAAACATGGCTGAAAAAATGAAGGACAAAGCACAGCAGGCGAATCAGGCACTGTACAACAAAATGAGAGCGGCGCAGGGGGCTTACCGTGACTGGCTGTTCAAGCAGCCGCCAGAGGAAATCCTGAACCACGCCTACGAATACGTTGTGCGTGAGGATATTCTGCTTTCGATGGAGTACCGGGATATAGGCTATCCGCAGGCAAAGGCGCTGCTGAAATTGGCTGATCCTGTCAGCGATATTTTCAAGGATTTTGAGAAGCTGGAGACGTGATATATGGATACTATCGCAGATACCATCGAAAGCCGGGCCAATAAAGAGCTGGACAAAATGCGGGAAGCGAGGAAAGGTACATATGAACGATAAAAGGAAATCGCGGGAGCGCCGCACAAATTGTGTGCGTTGGCAAAAAGGCAAAGTATATCGAGAAATCTCCCGCGCCCAGCGCGTCAACGAAGCTCTCTACGATAAGATTTTCAAACAGCAGGAACGGTACAGCGAATGGCTGTGCAGCCTGGCATCGTCAGAAGTCCTCGATAACGTATATGAGTACCTTGTCCGCGAGGATATTCTAATGCTCCTGGGACGCTGTGATCTGCCCTATGAACAGGCGCGGGCGCTGTTGGATTTGACCGACCCAATGGACGCTATCTTCGGTGAATATGCGAAGCATGAAACGGATCGCATCGAAGATATTAAAAAGGCGATCCAGCGGTGCGCCGAACGGGAAATGCGGAAGCACTGTGTAGATTGAATTTTTTTCACATCATAATGGAAAGGGGATAGTATTTGCCGGGAAAATATGAATCGACAGTTGCTTTAGCGGCGCAGACAGCGAAGGAGATCACGCGCGGCGGTGAGGAATATATGTCGTTCCTCACCACCGCCGCAAATAACTTCAAGTACAGCTTCCGTGACCAGCTCCTTATTTACGCCCAAAAGCCGGATGCTACAGCCTGTGCGGAGATTAGTTTCTGGAACAAGTATGGACGGTGGGTAAATAGAGGCTCTAAGGGTATCGCGCTATTAGTCGATACGGACGCGCCATACAAGCTGCGCCATGTTTTCGATATGACGGATACAAACAGCCGCGCGGGACGCACCATCCCCGTCTGGCAGATGCAGCCGGAATATGAAAGTGCCGTCATAGAAAGTCTGGAAAACAGCTATGGGGAAATGCCCGAAAAATCCGACCTAACCGCCTGCCTCCTGCAAACGGCTAAGGTGCTTACAGAGGACAATTTCAGTGATTACTATTCCGACCTTTGCAAAGTCAAAGACGGCAGCCTGCTGGAAGAACTGGATGACCTCAACACGGAGAAATGGCTGAAAAACCTGCTTGAAAACAGCATCGCATATATGCTGATGACGCGCTGCGGCATCAACGCACGGGAGCATTTTGCGAAGGACGATTTTACCTATATCGTCGATTTTAACACGCCAGAAACGATCTCCATTCTGGGCGCTGCCGCCAGTGATGTTGCGGAAATGGCGCTGAGGGAGATCGCCGCCACTGTCATGGAGCAGCAGCGGCACAAAGATTTGCAAAATGACAGCCTTGCAAAACAGGAAAAAGTCGGCTATGATGAGGACAGAAACCCAAAACAAGAAGGAGGGCCTGAAAATGGAACTGACCTATCGGACCGAGAGCGGTTATCAGCTGCCGAACCTGACTGCGCCGGAAGCCCCGGTACTGGGAAAGTATGGGATGCTGCGCCGCAGCTATCTGAGGGAACATCGGAATGGGGTCTACACAGGGATGATGCTGTCCGGCAAGCTGGACAGCCATCTGATGGAAGTAGACAGGCGGGCGAGCGAGATGGTGGAGCGGCTGACCGAACAGATGGCGGCTCAGCAGGGCGTGAACGAAGCACTGAAAGCAAGCGATCCAATGAAGTGGGTGGGGCTGATGAACAACATCAAAGCATCGGCGGAGGAAACAGTGATGCGGGAGCTGATCTACAGCTAAACGAAAAAGGTCCTACGGGCCTGACAATCAGCCATCACGATTTTAACGCGCTGTCTGAAATCCCCTATTACCATGAGGACGACGAAAAAAATGAGTTGCTCCGCACCTGCGATGCGTTCAAGGGGCACAGGGTACAAATCGCCGCATTCTTTGCCGAACATACGGACGGCAAAGAGCGCGGCGATTTTCTTAAATCCTTTTTCGGCGACACCTATGTTGAAATGATCCTGAGCAATGAACAGCGGGCCGGTTATCATGCGTGGGACGATGTATTGATGCTCTGGCGCGGCGCGTATTTGTCGCGCGAGAAAGAAGTATATCTGCGCTGGCGTAGTGTTGCCGATACAGTATATGGCATAATCCTGCTGAATACATGGCTTGAACACGATGAGCATGTATTGCCCAATGAAGCGGAACAGATCGCGCTGATCGAAAGCCGGGAGAAAAATGAACCTGTTCCTTTTACGCTCCCGCAGACAGCCATTGACTATATCTTGTGCGGTGGCGTTATGGAACAGGGAAAATACAGAATCTTTGAGCAATTCCAGCGGGGACAATCCGCACAGGAAAACATCAAATTCCTCAAAGATGAATATGGGGAGGGCGGACATTCCGACGCGATTCCCGGCAGCGGATACTGGGAAGATCATGACGGAAAAGGTATTACTATTTCCCGCAGTTACAAGATGCCAAAAGAAAAGTTTTTCATGCCCTGGGCGAAAGTAGAAAAGCGTATCGGAGAGTTGATAAAGGCCGACCGTTACCTGTCACAAGCTGAAAAAGACGAATACCCGCAGTATCTGAAAGAGCAGGAGCAGAGCAGAGATCGGCGGGAAATTGCAGAAGAATTTCGCGCAATCGTGAAGGACTATGTGGACTTCAAAACACAGCTTGGCGAAAAAGATCAATGCGCGGATGTTCTGTTTGCCGGCAGGTGTGCAGACAACTTCAGCATGGAGGAAAAGAAGTGCTATGTGCTGACAAGGGAGGGCAGCTTTGTACTTCCTACGATGCGCGAGGCAATGCAGACAATCATCAAAGAAAACACGCATTTGACCGAGCGCTGCGAGACAATGCTCACCGCCCTGAGCGGTCTGCTGGTGGCCCCGCTGGAACCGACCTATGAGGAGCTGCATCCGCCGCGCAAAGAATACCGTTTTTCTCTTGGCGATACGGTGTACCTTGGGACGCAGAAATATGAACTGCTGGCGTTTGATGAGCAGATGGTTCAGCTATATGACGAGACGTTCCCGCTGGACAGCAGGGAAATGACACGCGCGGAGTTTGACCGTTTGCTGGAGCAGAATCCGAAAAATAACCATCTTTTACAGGTGATGGAAAGCGAACCGCAGGAGCAGAAAAACAATGCACCGGAAACGCAGAAGTATGACATTGGTTATGGCTATCTGGGTAATGGCCTGACCGTATGGAATCGCCTGGAGCAGGAACACAGTGACTGCAAAACCATCGCCCACATTGACCCAGATCGCACAGTGACTTTTTACGAAAAGGATTTACCAGAGGAAATACAGAAACAGATACAAAAGGTCGCAGCAACCTCACAAATGACGGTTTCCGCAACACAGAATACGCCTGTGTTTTCTACGCCATCCCGCGACCCGCTCGCGCCCGCATATACGGTAGGCGATACCGCCTATCTTGAAAACGTGGGTTATAGAATCACGGATATCGGGCAGCGGAATGTGGAGCTTCTGGACAGGGCGCAAACATACCCGGTTATCCGTTTAGAAAACAAAGAGCAGTTTGAAAGGATGCTTCTGCGCGACCCCCGCAACGAACATATCACGGGATATTTACCCGCGCATTTACAAAGTGCTGATGCAGATGTTCGGGATATGCTGACCAACCATCTGCTGACGGAACAGGACAAAACCCGGATTTCCGATTGGTTACACGCCGGCGCGGATAACAAGCAGCTTGCCGAACATCTTTCCACATTGCTTGCAGACCGCACACAAACAGCAACATTGGAAACAGGTGAAACGGTGGACTGCTTTACTTCTCCCACAGGCATGACGATTGAAATCCACGATAAGTTCAACACAAGGCGCGCCATGATATGGGAGGCAGTGACGCCCCTGCTGCGCACACTTTACCAGCAGGAATTGGATGGGTTTTCGCATGAGCCAGTGGGTGCGGCAACTGGCAGGGTTCCCGACCCAGACAAGGATACAGCCTATGATATGGAGGAATCCCCGCAGTGGGGAATCGAGGAGGGAGACCACTCACCGTGGGGCGCAGTACAGGAGAGCAGGGCTTTAGTGGATGGTGTGTATAAGGTAAGCACCGCGCGGCATGGCGGGTTGATGATCCGTGAAGCTGATGCGGAAAAACTGTTTTCCCCCTGAAACGCTGGTGGCGGGCGGTTCAGAATATGGCTGGCGGTATTATGAAGAAGATGAGCTGGCGGAAATCGCTATACAAGATCTGACACAGAAAGGTATTCTGAACGATGCGCCGGAAGTGAATCTGCGCAGTCTGGTAATCGACCTTTCCCCGCGCTCTATGTATGAAGAAACAGCTACAGAGCCTTTACGCCCTACTGTTCCCAATTTCCGCATTACGGATGAACAGCTCGGCGAGGGAAACGCAAAGGAAAAATTCAAGACCAATATGGATGCGATCCAGCTTCTCAAAGAGCTGGAACAGGATGGAGGACAGGCCACACCTGAACAGCAGGAAATCCTCTCAAAATATGTTGGCTGGGGCGGTGTTGCGGACGCTTTTGATGCAGATAAAAGTGCATGGAGTGAAGAATATACTTTGCTCAAAAACACACTGACGGAAAGCGAATACAACGCCGCCAGAGCGTCAACATTGAATGCCCATTATACAACGCCCACTGTCATCCGCGCTGTCTATAGCGCTGTGGAAAACATGGGCTTTAAGAGCGGAAATATCCTGGAACCTTCCTGCGGCGTGGGGAATTTCTTCGGCTGTCTGCCGGAAAGCATGGCGGCTTCAAAGCTGTACGGCGTAGAGTTGGACAGCATCACAGGACGCATTGCAAAGCAGCTCTATCCAAAAGCAAACATCACCGTTGCAGGCTTTGAAGCAACCGACCGGCGCGACTTCTTTGATCTTGCCGTGGGCAATGGTAGTGTTTTATTTGGACTAAACGAAAAAAGTGCTGATTCCCTGCGGGTTTACGGGCGTTCTTGCCACAAATCCGCCGCATAAATCAGATAGCAAAACAAAATAAGGAAAGTTACATAGGCGTGTATTCTGCCCCATCGAAGGGGCTGGGTACACGCCTTTTTTCTTTTTCCCATAATCCCACATTGAGAAAGCGAGGTGAACACAAATGCCAAGAGCAAAGAAGAAAGAGACGGAGGCGCCGGCCGGGGCCGTGACGGAGACCGTCCAGCGGATGCCCCTCTCCGAACTGCACCCCTTTGAAGGGCATCCCTTCAAGGTGCTGGATGACGATGCTATGGCGGAGACCGTGGAGAGCATCCGGCAGATGGGCGTTGCCAATCCCCTCATCGTGCGCCCGGACCCGGACGGCGGGTATGAGATCATCTCCGGCCACCGCCGCCACCATGCCGCAGAACTGGCGGGACTGGATGCCATCCCCGTCATTGTCCGGGAACTGGACGATGACGCCGCCGTCATCATGATGGT
>CANCXY010000113.1 GCA_947381875.1 uncultured Clostridia bacterium
TGCCTCTGGACTCCGCCAAAGGGGCGCAGCCCCTTTGGAAACCCATCTTGTTCCCAAAGGGCGCTTTCCCCGCCTTTTTCGGATATTTTGCAGCGAATAAAGGTATTTTACCATTTTTTTATGCAAAGCACAAGACGCCGCCGGGCTGTTTTCCCTTCTCTTTTCGCCGGAAAGCCCCATTTTTGCACAGGGTTTGCCGATTCTTCAAAAATATTTTTGAAAAGAACTTGCTTTTTTCCGCAATATCTGGTATGATGCTATCGTCAATGCAGTTGAGAATTGGCGCTGCTTCTTTGGCCGGATGGCGGGGAGGCAAAGAAAATTCTGCTCGTTTTATGATATAGCAGATTGCAAAGAGGAGGTGCAGGGATATGGCAAAATGCGATTGCTGCGGGAAAGGTGTCAACTTCGGCATTCAGGTTTCCCACTCACACAGGCGTTCAAACAGGGCCTGGAAACCCAACGTGAAAAGAGTGAAAGCGATGGTGGATGGGTCCCCCCGTTACATCCACGTCTGCACCCGCTGCCTGCGTTCGGGTAAAGTCACCCGTGCTGTTTGATTCAGGAACGTCAAAGCCGCCCTATGGGAACACAGGGCGGTTCTTTTTTATTCCTTTACAAAACACAGGCAGCCTGTTTCGGATGCCTCCCGAAACCCCTGCGAACGGTAAAAGGCAACGGAGCGGGGCGTCTGGTCCGTCAGCAGCTCAATCTGGCGCACACCGCCAAACCGGGCCAGCACAGCTTTCACTAACGCGGAACCGATTCCCTTCCGCTGATGCTCCGGGCTGACCAGGAGGTCCTGTATCAAAACGACTGTGCAGCCATCCCCTACTGTGCGGATCAGGCCGGCAAGCCGGCCGTCCTCATATGCCGCCAGCGTCAGCAGGGAATGTTCAAAGCCCGCGCGCAGCGTTTCGAGGCGCTGTGTATAGGCTGTCCAGCCCACGCTGGCATACAGGCGCAGGATCTCATCTTCCCGCCAGGCGCGGTACTCCCGGATCTCCACTGCAGCCTCACCCCTTTTTCTTTCCGAACCTGTACTCCGTGCCGTTTTTGATGCGCTCGATATTGCCCCGGTGCAGCCAAATCACCAGCCCGCCGACAGCCGCCGCGCACAGCGTCGTCCATACAGCGTCCTGCTTGGCAATGAAAAAGAAATACAGGAACGTGACAACGGGGTACGCCGCCGCGCAGGAGATACTTGCGAGTGAGACCATCTTGCTGGCCCCGAACACGCTGAAAAACAGCACGACCAGCGGCAAAATCAGCACCGGCTGGATGGCGACGATCGTGCCCGTCGCGACGGAAACGGCCTTGCCGCCCCGGAACCCGAAATACAGCGGGTACACATGCCCCAGTACCGCGAAGATGGCCGCGACATACGCCCCATAGATAGGCGCGACACCCGAAAATGCGCCGAAGATCCATTTTGCCAACAGCACCGCCAGTACGCCCTTGCCGATATCGCCCACGATCGTGAGCGCCGCCGCCCCTTTGCCGAAGGTGCGCAGCACATTGGTCATGCCCGCGTTGCCTGAACCAAAGGTGCGGATGTCCTTGTGGAACAGCGCCTTTGACACAATGATGGAAAAGCTCAGCGAACCCAACAGATAAGCCAGAACAGCGCACACCGCACCGCACAGCAACAGTTTCATTTCACGCCCCCCTTATTCCCTTTCTGTTCCCCCATCCGCAGGGCGGGGGAACAAACAAAATCTCTTTGCCTGGACCGCTCCCCTCTATGCCTTTTCGCCGCGTTCACGTATCAGCATGCGCACAGGCGTACCCTCCAAGCCGAATGTCTCGCGGATCTGGTTTTCCAAATACCGTACATAGGAAAAATGGAACAGCTTCTTGGAATTGCAGAAGCACACGAACGTCGGCGGGCGGGTGGCGATCTGCGTCATATAGAAAATTTTCAGCCGCCTGCCCTTGTCGCTGGGCGGCTGCACCCGCGCCGTCGCGCGCGCAAGCAGCTCATTCAACATGCCCGTCGCCACGCGCAGGGCGTTCTGCTCGTCCACATATTTGATCAGGTCGAACAGGCGGTCGACGCGCTGCCCCGTTTTCGCCGAGAGGAAGATGATTGGCGCATAGGACATGAAGCTGAAATCGTTCATCAGTTTTTTGCGCTGGGCGTCCATCGTCTTATCGTCCTTCTCCACGGCGTCCCACTTGTTGACGGCGATGATGCACGCCTTGCCCTGCTCGTGCGCATAGCCCGCGATTTTGGAGTCCTGTTCGGCGAAACCCTCTGTGGCGTCGATCATAATCACGCACACGCGGGCACGCTCGACAGCGGCGAGGCTACGCAGTACGCTGTAGCGCTCCACGCCCTCCTCCACCTTGCCGCGTCTGCGCAGGCCGGCGGTGTCGATAAACGTAAATTTGCCGTGGGCATTGTCGATATCGCTGTCCACCGCGTCGCGCGTCGTGCCCGCCTCGTCGGCAACGATCATGCGCTGCTCTCCTAAGATATAGTTAATAAGGCTCGATTTGCCCACATTCGGGCGGCCAATGACGGCCACGCTGATGCGCTCGTCCTCCTCCCCTTCCTCGTCCGGCCTAGGCAGGACGGCGCACACGGCCTCCAGCAGATCGCCCGTGCCGTGCCCATGCACCGAGGAGACCGGGTATGGCTCGCCGACGCCGAGGGAGTAAAAATCATACAGTTCCAGCGGCGCTTCGCCGAGGGAATCCACTTTATTCACCACTAAAAACACCGGCTTGCCGCTGCGCAAAAGCAGGGACGCAACGTCGCTGTCCTGCGCGGTAACGCCGCTGCGGATATCCGTCACAAATACGATCGCATCCGCCGTGTCAATGGCAAGCTGCGCCTGCGCGCGCATATGGCGCAGGAGTACATCGTCTGTATTTGTGTCAATGCCGCCTGTGTCGATAAGCAGGAAACGCTGCCCCTGCCATTCGCATTCGGCGCACAGCCGGTCGCGCGTGACGCCTGGTGTGTCCTCCACGATAGCGAGGCGCTGGCCGACCAACTTATTGAACAGCGTGGATTTGCCGACGTTCGGCCGCCCCACGATGGCGACGATGGGTTTTGGCATAAAACTTCCTTTCTTGTGCAGAGATATTTCCGTGTGACCCCCGCCCGGCGGAATTCACACAAATAGACATCCCGTTTACCCGTCCTTTTCAGACATCAGGCGGTCCGACAGCCCCACCGAGCAGTGGAGCAGCAGCAGCGACACCGTGAGCCATGCGGACTGCTCAAACGCGGAGAAGAACTTGTCGAGCGTCCAGTCATGGTCCCCAAAGACGTGGAACACCGACTGCATCAGGCCGTGCGCGGCGTAGCCATCATGGCCCGGTATAAGGTTATACAGGAACTGGAACCCAAAGTCGACGGTGACAAACAGCGAAATCAGCGTCAGTATCTGGGTGACATCGCGGAAAATCTTCGTGAACTTCTTCATAAACGCTTCCTCCTCTAAAATGCGTTTGCAAATTTACAAGCCAAAGCCCCTGCATTCCATTGGTGCCCTCACATGCAATTTGAGGGCGATTAAAAGTTTCGTCCACCTTTTCAAAGATGGCAGGAGTCCAGAGGGCGGCGCCCTCTGGCGGGTCCGGGCAGCGCCCGGCGGGATCAAGGGGCGGAGTCCCTTGTTATTTCAGCAGCGCGGCCACCAGGGCCGCGCCCTCCTGGGGCAGGATGCGCACGCGCACGCCCAGTGCCCTTTCCAACTGTTTGATGGTGACATCATCTAAGAACCGATCCTTTTCCTCGCGCAGCATTGCAATGGGGATGCCGAGCGTGCGGCTTTTGAGCTTTCCTTTGAGCTGCGCGATCAGGTCTGCGCCTGTGATGAGGCCCGCGACGCTGATGTTGCCGCCGAAGAAATTGTTTTCAATGGCATGCACACGGATGTGTACGTTGGGATGCAGGCTTTGCAGCGTGTCCGTCAGCAGGCGAATCAGCGGGTATGCCAGCGTACCCGTTGCTACGTCGATCATATGCGGCAGCCAGGTTCGTTTCAGCGCGGGCAGCGCTTCCATGAACTCATCATGCAGACGCCGCCACATACCCACACCATTTTCAAGCTGCAAATACTCGTCGTAGTATTCATTGGGCGGGATGGGGCGTCCGGCCAGCAGGAACCATTCGTCGCCAGGGTAAATGATGCGGACGCCGTGCTGCTGTTTGTAAAGCTCCCCGTATTCCTCTAAAATATCCAGCACGGCGCACGCGCTTTCCTTGTCGTAGGGTACAAGCGGATACAGCCCCTCCCGGTACCGCGTGAGGCCGCTGGGCACCGCCGCGATGCTCTGCACCGCCGGGTACAGGCCCGCTAACTTTTCAATGCTTTTGCGCAGGTGTTCCCCGTCGTTGATGTCCCGGCACAGCACAAGCTGACAGTTCATCTCTATGCCCGCTTCGGCGAATTCGTCGATATAGCGCAGCACCTCGCCCGCGTGTTTGTTCGTCATCATCTGCACACGGAGTTCCGGCTCCACGGTATGCACGGAAATGTTGATGGGAGAAATGTGCATCTTTTTGATGCGCTCCACCTCGTGCGCGTTCAGGTTCGTGAGCGTGATATAATTGCCAAACAGGAAAGAGAGGCGCTCGTCGTCGTCCTTAAAATACAGCGTCTCGCGCAGGCCCTTTGGGAGCTGATCGATAAAGCAGAAGATACACTTGTTGCGGCAGGAGTGCTTTTTGTCGATCAGGTAGCTTTCAAACTGGCATCCCAACGGCTCATATTCCTCTTTTTTCAGCGCGATATAGTGCAGCTTCCCGCCGCGCATCACGGCCAGTTCCAGCTTCGCGCCGGAGGAATGGTACTCGTAATCCAGCATGTCGTTGATCTCGTTGCCGTCGATCGACAGCAGCACCGTTCCGGCCAGCCCCGCCTTGTGCGCCGGGCTGCCCTTTTCCGTGCCCGTGATCTTTACCGCCATCCACAGCACCTCCGCGTCTCAATCAGGAATAGGACAAAACGTGCGGGAGCATCTCTCATTTTCGGGCTGAGCCGGCTGTAAACCCGAAAAGAGGAGAAGGAATCTGCTCCCCCTCCTCTTTGAAATGAAATCCCTGTTACGCCTCTTTTTTGATGACTTCCCGGCCCTTGTAATAGCCGCAGTTGCCGCACACCTTGTGGGGAAGTTTATACTCGCCGCACTGCGGACAGGTCGTCAGTGTGGGGGCGTCCAGCTTCCAGACATTCGAGCGGCGTTTGTCGCGCCTCGCTTTGGAAACCTTTCTCTTTGGTACCGCCATGTTGTAGCACCTCCTCCTGCTATGATCCAAGGCCCTCGCGGCGGCAAAGCCCGTCCGCAAAAGCCTGCTGTTCTGAAAATGCCGCATGCCCATGACCGCTGGTTTCATGCCTGCAAGAGCACGGTTTTCGGCTGGCATGGCACAAAAGGGCGCCGTTCACGGCCGCGCCTTCCGTATTATTATATAGAAGGAAATCCCATTTGTCAAGGTTGGGCGGGCGTGTTTGCGGAAAAAAATAATCATTTTTCTGTATTTCACGCTCACGGGGCGGGAAACAGGCAGAAATCTCCCGCCTTCTGGACGTTCCGCAAAATTTTCAGGCAAAAATCGCGAAAAGGGCTTGACAATCGCGGAAATTCTTTGTATACTGATAAGGCACTTGAACGAGGCGTCACGCTTCCTCGTCAAGGGGTTTGATGCGGAATTGTGTAATGGTAGCACCTGCGACTCTGACTCGCATTGTGAGGGTTCGAATCCTTCTTCCGCAACCAAACGGCAGCAAAAGCTGCCGTTTTCTTTCCGGGGTATAGCGCAGTTGGTAGCGCGCTGCGTTCGGGACGCAGAGGCCTTGAGTTCAAATCTCAATACTCCGACCATTTGGGCGGGCTTATAGGGGATCCTGTAAGCCCGCTTTTTTGTCTGCATCCATAGGGCACGGATAAGAGATCGCTGTAACCGCCATAAACCGCGGGTTCCCAAAATTCCTTCTTGATTTCCACCCCCTCAATTCTTATAATAGGGATACATTCAGTACAGGAAGGCGGTGGCCAATCGTGGCACATATTCTGGTCGTTGAGGATGAAAAAGCCATGCAGGAGATCATTGCGGACTACATGCGCAAAGGCGGCCACACCTGCCTGACCGCCGATGACGGCATAGACGCCCTCATGCTCCTGAAAAACAACCCCGTAGATTTGATGATATTAGATATTATGATGCCCCACCTGAGCGGGTTTTCCGTCTGCAAAACGGCAAGGGAAATGAGTGACCTCCCTATCATCCTGCTGACGGCCAGAAGCGGCGAGGACGATAAATTGGAAGGCTATAACCTGGGTGCTGACGACTATATGACAAAACCATTCAGCCCAAAAGTGCTGCTGGCAAAAGTGAACGCACTTTTGCGCCGCGCCTCTGCCGCCCCGGCGAACAGCCTGGACGCCGGAAAAATTTCGGTCTTTCCGGCGTCTCATAAAGTCTTTGTGGACAGGCAGGAAATCACGCTGACCCACAAGGAATATGAACTGCTCCATTTCCTGATCTCCAACCCCAGCCGGATTTTCAGCCGGGAACAGTTATTGAACCGGGTATGGGGATACGACTTTGAGGGGACGACCCGGACCGTCGACACCCATATCAAGACCCTGCGCCAAAAATTAGGCGACGAAAGCAGGCACATTGTCACGCTTATCCGTTCCGGCTACAAATTCGAGGCGGCAATATGAAAACAGGATACAACATGGAATTTTTTACGATCCGCAAAAAAATACTATGGGCTTCTAAATTGACCGGCACCCTACTGATTGTCTCCTATATCCTGCTTGACAGGCTGCCTGTAAGCAAAGACTGTTTCTTTATAATCTGGACAGCCTTTGTCGCGGCGCTTACCTGTGCGGTCGATCTGCTGATGGCCCATTTTATTTCAAAACCTGTCTCTGAACTGAACGAGGCGGCCCGGAGTATCGCGGAGCTGGATTTTTCCCATCCCTGTAAGGTTGTCAGCCTGGATGAATTCGGCGGGCTTTCCAAAAGCCTGAACAGCATGGCGGAAAACCTTCAGCGGGCCTTTGCGGCATTGGAAGACGCGAACACACGGTTAGAACAGGATGTGGAGCAGAAAGAGCGGCTGTTATCCGAACGGAAAGAGCTGGCGGACAACCTTTCCCACGAAATGAAAACGCCCCTGGGCGTTATACGCGCTTACGCCGAAGGCTTACAGGATGGGGCCGACGAGGAGAAGCGGCAAAGATATCTCTATGTCATCCTGTCGGAAACGGAGCGTATGAACCGCCTGATTACCACCCTGCTGGATCTGTCCGCGCTGGAAAACGGCGCTGCACAGCTCCGCCCGGAACGGTTTGATTTTGTGGAACTTCTGGAAACGGTCGCGGGGCGTCTGCTGATCGACAGCCCCGACGCGGATTTTTCCCTGCAATACGAGCTGCCTGAACATCCCGTCCATGTAAGCCTTGATAAAAGCCGCATGGAACAGGTTTTAGATAACCTGATCGTCAACGCCAAAAAGAATGTACGGCCGGGCGGGATCCTGAAACTGGATTTGATCGAAAAGGCCGGTATGCTGTATTTCTCCGTTTTTAACCAGGGGCCGCCGATTCCGCAGGAAGACCTCCCCAAAATCTGGGCAAAATTCTATCGTGACAGGAACGCCGCATACAGGGGTTCGGGATTGGGGCTTGCCATTGTCGCACAGATTTTGTCTATGCAGCATATCGACTATGGCGTTGAAAACAGGCAGGATGGCATCGTATTTTACTTTTCTGCACCTATCACAAAATAATCATTTCCTGTCATGGGAAAGGCTTCTGTTTCCAAATTGGATAGAAGCCTTTTCTTTTTGCCCCGCAGCAGATTTCACACCCGCTTCACACCGGCCTCACCGCAGCTTCAACGCACTGCTTTATCATTCTTTGCAAAGAGAGGGGAACGCCCTTCCAAACCTCTTTATTTTGCATATCCCTGCGGCATGGGCGCTCCCCTCCAAAGCAAAGGAGGCGGCAAGTATGTTTTTAGGTCTGCAATGGTACTGGTGGCTGTTGATCGCGGCGGTGCTGCTCATCTCCATCCCCTTCAAAATCAAATTTCTCAGGTGGTGGACAAAGCGCCAGCAGAACAGGGACCCGCGCAGGAAATGGGGTGAAGACGAGTGATCGAGGTAAAAAACCTGACATTCTCCTACAGCAAGGACAAGCAGGCCCTTCACGGCCTGAATTTCACTGTGGAGGACGGCGAAATTTTCGGTTTTCTGGGTCCGAACGGCTCCGGGAAATCCACGACGCAGAAGATACTTACCGGGATATTAAAGGGGCACGGCGGAACGGTATCCCTGTTCGGACAGGATATCTCCGCCGCCCACGGACAGGCGTTTTTCCAGAAAGTCGGTGTCCTGTTTGAGTTCCCCTATCTGTACGCCAATTTGAGCGCCGTGGACAACCTGAATTACTTTGCCTCGTTCTATCCCAAAGAACAGCGGCGGGATGTATGGGAGCTGCTGGATACGCTGGAATTTAAGCCGGATTTTTTGAAAAAGCCTGTATCCTCCTACTCTAAAGGGATGCGCCAGCGGGTGAGCATGGCGCGGGCGCTCATCAGCAATCCCCGCCTGCTGTTCCTGGACGAACCCACCAGCGGCCTTGACCCCTCCGGCGCAGTGCTGTTTCGGAAAATCATTGAACAGGAGCGCAAAAAGGGTACCACGGTGTTTGTCACCACCCACAACATGCTGGACGCCGACCTTTTGTGCGACCGGGTGGCGTTCATCGCCAACGGGAACATCGCGGCCCTGGACAAGCCCAAACGCCTGAAAGAGAAAAACAGCGACCGCCGGGTTGTCATTGACTACCTGTACCGGGGGCGGAGAGAGACGAGAACCATTGAGGCCCCGGAATTAGAGGCAGGCATCCCCTTTGCCCATGATGCGATCGTCAGCATCCATTCCCAGGAACCGACTTTGGAGGACATGTTCATCCAGTACACGGGAAGGGGGCTTTCCTGATGGGGAAATGCTTTTGCGCTCTGTTCAAAAAGGACTGCCGCATGTTGGCTTCGGGAAAGTTTTTCCTGATGACGATAGGCTTTCTCTCCCTCTATACGGCCTATGTAAATTTCGGCTATCTCCGCTTCATGCAGATGGAACCTTACAATGTATATTTGTACGACCCGGCGGGGACGCAGACGGAAAAATCCTCCCGGATACAAACTGTCCCCTCTATGGAAGCAATAGACACCGCCCTTCTGTCCGACGCAAACGGCGTGGGGTTGGACGCCAGCGCCGGGGATGTGCGGGTGGTACTCTACAAAGGGGCGGAACACGTTGACCGCCACCGGGCGGACTACGCCCTTTCCCTGCTGCACCCTTCGGACGGGCATTCCCCGAAGATATTGGGCACCCATACGCCGGAACAAAAGGCGCGGAAGGAAATCACATGCGAACTGCTGTTTTTTGAGCTGGCCGCCGTAGGGTTTTTAGGCATTGCCGCCGTACTGTTCAAAGAAAAAGGCATGGGCGTGATACGCGTCCACGCCATCCTCCCGCTGCAAAAGGACCTGTTCCTCCTGTCCAAGCTCGCGGTGTTCCTGCTCTCCGACCTGGGCTTTGCGGTGCTGCTCACGCTGCTGAACGTGGGCCTTGCCAGCGGGGCAGCGGTACTGCCCGCTGTCCTGCCTCCAAACGGCCATCCTCTCGCTGATGATGGCCCTGGTGGGGCTGCTCTGCGCCCTGCTGCTGAAAGATTTCCGTCAGTTTACATTGGCCTATCTGGTGATTGCTGTTTTTGCCGCGACCCCTGTATTTTTATCGGCCAATACGTCGGTCAAGTTTGGCTGGATCAATTATCATCCATTTTATCACGTTTATATGGGGATGAAAAGCGCTTACTTCGGAACGGCCATTTCGCCAATCTACTATATCGCTTCAGCAGCCGCAATCGTGTTGTTGTTCCTGACGGTACGGCTTGCGTTCCGCCGGGAAATCGGAAAGGAGGGATAAGGTGTGAAAGGCTTACAATACCAGATAAAAAGCGTCCTGCGGGATAAATTCTGCCTGATGACATTCCTGCTGCCCATCCTGATTGCCGTGGCATTGAATTTTATGGGTTCCATTGATTTATCCAGCCTGGGAGAACTGCACTTCGGAGTGCTGGAAAACGGCCTGCCCCCTCAAACAACCGCATGGTTAGAGCGGTACGGCCCGGTGACAGCTTATGGGACACAGGAAGAACTGACCGCCGCCATCAACGAACCGT
>CANCXY010000114.1 GCA_947381875.1 uncultured Clostridia bacterium
TTGACGGTTGCGGCAAGGGGTACAGCACACAGGCGGCAATCAAAAACCTTTGGGGCCATCTTGACCGGTTCGCCCTGGAACTGGATGTTGTCAGCCGGTGTTATTCTGAATTGCTCACGTCTGATCCCATCCCCCCAACCACAAGGGACAGATTTTCCAATGAACTGATTGAACAGCTTTGGGATCATGCCGGGGAACCTTGGGTGGACAGCATCTTGATTTTTATTTATTCCGGGTGGCGTATCTCTGAATTGTTGGCCTTGAAAACGGCGGATGTTGATCTTGACGCTGGAACCATGAAAGGCGGCACGAAAACCAAAGCCGGGAAGAACCGCCTTGTTCCTATCCATTCCCTGATCCGGCCCATGGTTGAATCCCGTATGGCGGAAGGCGGGGAATACCTGATCCAGTATGAAGGCCATCGGTGTTCAGAATCCCAATATCGGGTGATCTGGAAAGGATTGGCGGAACGGTTCAGCATCCCCGGAACCCCTCATAGTTGCCGCCACACGTTTGAATCTATGCTGGACAGCGCCGGGGCCAACCGCAAGTGTATTGATTTACTTATGGGCCACACGTCCAAGGACACGGGGAACCGGGTCTATAATCACAAGACTTTGGACGAACTCAAAAGCGCCTTGGAATTGGTACAAAGGAAACCTTTATTGTCAGGTGTTCAAGATTGAACTTGTAACACATTAGTAACAAGAAAAGCCGGAAACGCCCTATTTACAGGGGTTTCCGGCTTTTCAAAATTTATTACGCCATAGATAAAGTAATGCGCCTGGCGGGAAATTTCCCCGTCCCGCTCGACCCGGCAGAAAACAGCGCCTATCCCATGCAGGCCAAGCCACTTGTCCCATTCTGGCAGCCAGCCGATATCCTCACAAATATAGAAGGTCCTGCGCTCATACCGCATATGTCCCGCAAGGGCGATCCCTTTGCCAATACCTTATCCCCGCATCCCGCCGTCTGAGCGAGCAGCAATGAGTTATCCTGCGTTTCATTCCGTTTTTGCAGCCTTTTTACTGTCCTTTCATCCGGGATGGGCGCACCCCATACCAGACAGGCTCCTTCCCATAAAGATTCGCCCTGCTGCCCGTTACCATCAAGACCAACTCATTCTCCCCTTCATGCAAAAGGCCCGCCAGCTCAAATTTCTGCGGCGGCCAGAATCCGACGCCGGCATACGTTCCATTCACCGAAAGCTCCGCCATTTCCTCCGCGCAGACAGTCAACGTCACCGATTTATAGAGAAGTTCGGCGGCACTCACTGCCGCGCGGGCGCGATATACCTTTTTTACCGCTGCTGTGTCCGTGGAAACAAGCTCAAACGAAGGGCAGTCCAGCGCAAGGGAGAGGGGTGGCTCTGTCAGATGCTCATATTTCTCCGGCGGGCAGGCAAACAGAAGAATGCTGCCCCGTTCCGGCAAATCCAAACAAAGCTGCGCGCCGTTTTCGGTTGCTATGCTCGACTGCCGGAACGCTGTATTATCCCATAAGTCATACGACCCGATTCGGGAGGTTGTGGGCAGTGTAAGCGACACGTTTTGAATAGGCGCATTCCCCTCATTGACAAGGAACCAGCATTCACTTCCCTCTTTTGTGAACCGCGCACAGCGAAGTTTGGGCTGCGGCGGCTCACAGAGGCAATCCGGGGGAACAGAATCCGCGTCGTAGCGCGGGACCACCGAAAAATGATCTTCCGATCCCACGACAGCCTTATAGGGATGCCCACGATAATATAAAGCGCCGTTTTGAACCGTGCATTTGCCCCAAACGCTTTCCGGCAGATATTGAAACCCTGTCTGATGCTCAAAAAGGGGCCGTACCGCTTCGGGACGCAAGTCCCGGTTGCGGCACAGAACGGCAACATCCGCATGCAGGCCGATATCCGTCATCAGGCAGGCGAGGCGCGACCAGTAACCAGACCATTTCCTGTAATGAGGCCACCAGATGCTATGGGGGCCGATATCCGGCGGACGTTCGTCTTTCCGCTTGCCCTTGATACTGTAATAGAAAGCGTGCGGGATAAACAGATTGACGCCGCGCACCGCCAGCCAATCCGTATACCATTTCATATCGCTGCCAGAGAACTGCCAGGGGTTATTATTCCGATTGCATGCGCCAAAGCACTCGTTGGCGTTGCGCCTGCGCCCCATCAGCCGCGCGGCATCGGCGCTGCACTTTGCCATGGTGGAGTCTATCCCGGAAAGGCCGTCTTTTTCGGGGGCGATCCAGCGCAGTACCAGATCCTGGCCGGGGACTGCAAAATACTTTTCCACCTCAATATCATCCGACTGATGGGGATGCCCCATCAAGCCGATCCCATGATCTTCACACCAGCTGGAGAGGCGGCCATAATAGACCTTGCTTTCGCGCGCGAGGATCAGTTGGGAATACAGTCGCGTGTCCCTGTTTTCTTTTCCCTGAAACAGCGCGGTCAGGCCGTGGGGGTCCCCGCCCGCCCCCTCGAATATGGCGGCGAAGTCGTGCGTCCACGGGAACATGTCGCGCACATTGCGCCCCAGAATGCTCGGCTCATCCGTAAAAAAGCCGATGATCGTGTTCCCGAAGTACGCTTTCAATTCCCGGTAATAGGCGTTGTGCGTTAAATCAATAAAGCGCTCGACGGCGGCAGGATTCAGGATATCCGCAGTCGGGGGCGCGTCGGGTTCTCCGTCGTCCTCCCCCCAGTGCAGCCCGCGCATGGTGCCCCCGCTTTTCCGCACAACAAGCACGCCCTGTTCTGTCTTTGCCAGCACCGTATCCTTAGGGGCGGCGGTATCCGTCAGGGCAATGCCCTCGCTGGCAAGCTCCGGGTGTCCAGCAACCACGCGCCCACAGGCGGAGCCGGAGGGGTACATCCCCTCGTCATACAAGACGATATACATCCCCAAACGCGCGGCAGTCTCCACAGCGGCACGGATATAGGCAAAGTACGTTTTGCCCAGATATTCGATCCGTCGAGCCAGCCCCATGCGCGGGTGCAGTACCACCCCATATACGCCATGATCGGCAAAGTCCTTTAGCTGCCGGGCGATTTCCCCGTTTGTCAAATTGCCGTTCAAAAACCAGAACGGGATCGGCGTATATTCGCGCGGGGGATTCGCTAATGTATCTAACAGCCGCATATTTTTCTCCCCAAACTTTCCCAGTCATTCCGGGTAGAAGTGTCCGCGTCGCGGATCTGTTGCTGTGTATTTCCCCGCCCGTAGGGCGGGGAAATACACAAAACTCCCGCTTTAGACACTCCCATCCGGGTCCTCACTGCGGATATTTTCGAGGGTCAGCCCCTCATACAGCGCAATCCGCAAACTGGCCTTTGCGGGCAGGACACAGTCCCGGATCGTGACATGTTTGATTTTATGCCCAGGTGTGCAAAAGCCCTCTATCTCGACAGGATCCACCGGAACAGGTTCGCCGTGGCCAACGCGCACCCCTGTAAAGCGCAGGCGCTCAAAATACAGGTTTTCAAACAGAGGTTCCTCCGCCGCCGGGATACCGTCGGTGTTATACGGGACAGAGTGGATCATGAGCCGGGGGAATGTGCAGTCCCGGACGGATACGTCCCGCACATAGCCGCCGCGCTGCGGCGTACCCTTGATCTCAATCCCGCTGTACGAAGTCGCCGCGTCGCAGTCCCATATCTTTACATCTTCCACGCCGCCGGACATTTCGCTGCCAATACAGATGCCATGCCCGCCGGTGCTGTGGCAGTCAAATACACGGATATGGCGGGTGGGGCGGTTAATCGCGTTCCCCTCCGGGTTTTTCCCGGATTTTATGGCGACGGAATCATCAGATGTATCGAACTCCGCGGCAAACAGCGTACATTCCTCGGAGGAATCCGGATCCCAGCCGTCGCCGTTCCATACGTCCTCGGAACGCAGCGTGCAGTGGTCCGTCACGATGTCGCGGCAGTATATCATGTGGACGTTCCAGGCAGGCCCATTCTGCAATGTCAGGCCGCTGATGCGCACATGCGCGCAGTTGCTGAGGTTCATCAGCCGCCCGCGCACCCTGCCGGGGATCGTGCTGTCGTTTTCGCAGCTGGCGGCCAGGGCGGCGTTTTGGGCAAGATATTCTTTCAAAAGCTCCCGTTCGCGCCGGATGATGCTCTTTGCCAGCGCCCGCCCCCCGCCGCTGACAGTCCCTTTGCCATACAGCAAAATATGGGCGCAGTTCGGCCCGCCGGCGTGGTCGAGCGTCCCCGCGTTCAACAGGCTGCGGTAGCACTCCTGTTCGATCCCCTCAAAGCGGCTCCAGATGCGCGGCAAATAGTCGTCCGGGGATTCGCTGCCCTGGAGGACGGCGTTTTCACCCAGATAAACGGCCATATTGCTGTGCAGATTCAGCGCCCCGGTCAGATAGGTCCCGGCGGGGAAGTATACTTCCTCCTCCGCACCGCAGTCGTCAAAGGCTTTTTGCAGCGCTTCGGTGTTCATAGTTTTTCCATCGCCCCGCGCAAAGTAGGGGGCGGCTGTCACGTCTATGCGCCGACGGGCTTTGGCGGTTTCAAAGGCCAAAGAGGCGATACGGCTGCCGTCATGATAGATTTCCGCACAGTAAGAATGCTCTGGCAGCAGATCTGTGAGGGTCATATGTGTTTTATCGGTCGTCCCCGCCGGGGCGCCGTCCAGCAGGACGCGATATTCGGCGCGCGCCGCCGCTGCCTCCGGCTTATCCCAGTACAGTACAGCGGCGGTGGCTGTCGCGCGTGCCGCACAGTAAAGCGATTCCATAAAAAATTCTCCCCATATCAAAATATTCTGTGTTATCTCCCACTCCGTACACATCAGTAAAAAGCGCCGACGCCGTGCAGGTCATGGGTGGAACAGTCTTGACCGATTCATATCATACATCCCCGGACAGGCAGTTGTCAATAAACAGCGGCCCGTCTGCTTATAGGAAAACCATTTGAAAATAAATAAAATTTTGATGTTTCTCCGCCCGGCGGGTGGGGAAACACAGAAAGTGCTGCTCATTTCCAAACGGTTCCACTATAAAAAGAGGCATTTTTGTGGTACGCCTGAATCAGGCAATATGTAATGACATCGCTACGTTGCTATGTACTTTATGATACACTATCCCCCGGTTCTGTCAAGTTGGGCCGAACTTTTTCATCTCTGCGTTTTCGTGAAACGACACTTGACTCTACAACCGTTGTAGGGTTTATAATACTTTTAATTCTCCACAAGTAAAGGGGCGTCAAACACAGTTATGGAAAAGAATCTTACCACAGGCAGCGTATTCAAGAATATTGTATATTTTTCGCTGCCCTACATGCTGTCTTTCTTTCTGCAAACGCTGTATGGCATGGCGGATCTGTTCATTATAGGCCAATTCAGCGGCACAGCCAGCATCACCGCCGTCTCCATCGGTTCCCAGGTCATGCACATGCTGACGGTGATGCTCGTTGGCCTTGCGATGGGGTCTACCGTAACGATTGGCCGGGCTGTGGGCGAGGGGAACAAAGAAAAAGCCGCCCGCTCCGTAGGAAACACGGTGACAATGTTCCTGCTCGGTTCAATGGCCCTCATGGCCCTGCTGCTGATTTCCGTAAAGCCCATCGTCTCCCTCATATCCACACCCGCCGAAGCGGTGGATGGGACCGTATACTATCTCACGGTCTGTTTTATGGGCATCCCTTTTATCACGGCCTATAACGTCATCAGTTCCATTTTTCGCGGCCTGGGGGACAGCAAAAGTCCCATGTATTTTATCGCGGTGGCCTGCGCTGCCAACATTGGGCTGGACTACCTTTTCATTGGCGCGCTTCATTGGGGTCCGGCAGGCGCGGCGCTGGGCACCACTCTTTCCCAGACACTCAGCGTTCTGACGGCCCTGACAGCCGTTTCCCGGCGGAAAACAGGTGTAAAACTGCGAAAGAAGGATTTCCACCTCCGGCGCAATGTCATTTCCCCCATCCTCAAAATAGGCGTCCCGGTGGCGCTGCAGGACGGGTTTATCCAGATAGGCTTTATCCTCATCACCGTCATTGCCAACCGCCGCGGCCTGAACGATGCCGCCGCGGTCGGGACCGTGGAAAAGGTCATTGGCGTGATGTTCCTCGTCCCATCCTCCATGCTCTCCACAGTCTCCGCGCTGGCGGCGCAGAATTTTGGTGCGCATGCGCCGGAACGGGCGCATCAGACCCTTCGGTATGCCATTATGATGTGTGTGGGCTTTGGCCTTGCCATGTCCATCCTCGCGCAGTTCCAGGCCCCGGCGATTGTCGGCCTTTTTGAGGAAAATGCACAGGTGATCCGCCTGGGCGGCCAATACCTGCGCAGCTATGTGTGGGATTGCCTCTTTGCCGGTATCCACTTTTGCTTCAGTGGTTATTTCTGTGCCTGCGAACATTCGGGCATTTCGTTTCTGCATAACAGCCTGTCCCTTGTATTGGTGCGGATACCCGTGGCCTATTGGGCATCCATCAGGTTTGCCGATACGCTCTTTCCTATGGGGTGGGCGGCCCCCGCGGGTTCAGCGCTGTCCGTTCTCATCTGCGTGTGTGCCTATGGGATCCTTGCGCGCCGGGGCGAAAAGGTGAGGCAGGCGGGGTAAATATGGAAAATCTGTTTTCGATCGGCGACGTGGCGAAGCTGTTCCATCTGAGCGTCAGCAGCCTGCGGCATTATGAAGATGTAGGGCTTCTGTCGCCGGAATATGTTGATAAAGCCACAGGCTACCGCTACTATGGTCCCCGCCAGTTTGAGGCGCTGAACACGATACGCTATCTGCGGGTGCTGGATATGCCGCTCTCAGAAATCGCGGATTTCCTGCAAAACAAAGACGTGGAACGGATAGAAGCGAAACTGCGCCAGCAAAAAGAGGCCGTTGTGCAAAAACAGCGGGAACTGCGGCGCATCGAGCGCAAGATCGACAACCGGCTGCGCCAGCTTTGCGACGCCCGCAACTCGGAGTTGGATACCATCAGGCTCCTTCCCTGCCCATCCTGCCGGATTGTCTGGATGGGGGACCGCCTGAAAATCAGGGATTTTTTTGACATGGAAACGCCGATACGGAAATTAGAGGGCGCGCAGGCCGAAGCGCTGGTTTTTCTGGGGAAAGTGGGCGTGGGCATTTCCGGGGAGCATTTGCGGAGCGGCAGGTTTGAGGAATACGACGGTATTTTCCTTGTGCTGGACGAGGAGGATCACTTTGACGGCGAGGTCGTCCGCCTGCCGGAAACAGTGTGTGTATCGGTTCGGTTCCGGGGGAGCCACATGGAGGCCCCGGCGCAGTACCGGCGCCTAATGGCGTATATCCGCCGCCGGTCGTTGGAGGTCTCCAGTTTTTCCAGGGAGATCACCATGATCGACTACGGTATCACAAATGACCCCGGCAAGTTTGTAACAGAGATCAATATACCGGTCAAGAGCGCGGAACAGGAAAACGCGGAATGACTTTTTCGTCTGGCGGTTTCCTTCTGGTTCTTTTGTGCAGTTGCCAGACCGCCCCCCATTATACCAGAAGGAGTTTTTTTCATAGCTTAAACTTTCCCGTACCACTGGCACAGATGGTGGTTTGTTTAGCCAATGATAAGGCTGGCCCCCGGTCAGGGGGCAGCCTTTTTTTATTTTCCACCCATTTCTTCCATCTTCCATCCATTTCTCCCCAACCCTCTTGATTTCCCCGCGGGATAGTGGTATACTATTCTCGCCAAACAAAGCTGAATAAACAAAAAGGAGCCTGCTTTATCAGGGAGGCTTATCCTCTTTTACGCCTGCCATCCGGTTTGAGTTCGATAAAAACGCAGCTCCACTCGGATGGCAATAAGGGTTTTCCTTTTCTGTTTGAGCTTTGTTTGGCGACAATCGGAGTTGCGTTTTTTGTGCGCGACTTCGGTCGCGCACTTTTTCATTGGAGGTGGAGTCAAGATGAAGCTCGAATTAAAAAACATCCATAAATCCTTTGGCGAAAAGGAGGTGCTGAAAGATATTTCCTTTTCGGCGGAAAGCGGCAAGGCGTTCGGCCTGCTCGGCAGGAACGGCGCGGGCAAGACGACAACAATCCGTATCCTTATGAATGTGTTCCCCGCAAACAGCGGAGAAGTTTTCGTGGACGGGAAACCGATCAATTATGATGCCATCGGCCTGGGGTATCTTCCAGAAGAAAGGGGATTATATCCAAAAAAACGGATCATCGACCAGCTTGTGTATTTTGCGGAGCTGAAAGGGATGCGCCATAAAGAGGCGGTACGCTCTGTCGACCACTGGCTGGACAGGCTGGGTATGAGCGAATACCGGGGCAAACGCTTAGATACACTCTCCAAAGGCAATCAGCAGAAAATACAGCTTGTCACGGCGCTGGCCCATGATCCCCATATCGTGATACTGGACGAACCCTTTTCCGGGCTTGACCCTGTGAATGCCATGCTGCTGAAAGACGTGGTAAAAGAGCAGATCGCGCAGGGAAAAATCGTCCTGTTTTCCAGCCATCAAATGAGCTACATAGAGGAATTTTGCGACAGCATCGCCATACTCAACGCGGGTAAAATTGCGCTCTGCGGCGATTTGCACGATATCAAGAGGAATTATGTGCGGGACCGTCTGGTCGTCAATACGGCAAGCCCGGAGCGGATACAGGCGGATTTTGGCCCGGCGTGTACCATGAATGAAAACGGCTCACTGATGCTCCAACTTGCCGCCCCCGCCGAAAAGCAGGCGGTCATGAAACGACTGGTGGAAAACTATGATATTGATGAGGTGAAAGTATTTGAACCTTCCCTCAATGATATTTTCGTAGAGTACGCGGGAGAACAGGTGTAAGGGGGGAGAAACATGAAACAATTTGGGAAAATACTGAAATTTGAATTAGAAGGATATTTGAAAAATAAAGTTTTTGTGGGGATCACGGTATTCCTTGTCATTGCCATCACCATTTGTATGTTTATCCCGAATATTGCCGCGCTTTTCCAATCGGACGAGGGAGTGGCAGATTTCGGCGAAGCGCCTGTGATGCTTGTATATGCGGAGGATGAACAGCTTGCGGCGCTGGTAAAGCAGTATTTTGAGGACGCGTTTACCGGCTATCAGATTGAAACGGCGTCGGGGACGCTTGACGGGCTGAAAGAGCAGATCACAAACGGCGGCGCGGCGTGCGCTTTTGCGATGGACAGCGCTTCTTCCTATACCTACTATGTAAACAACCTCTCCATGCACGATTCCAATACCATGATTGCGGATACAGTATTACAGGAAGTTTACCGGGTATCGGCAATGGTACAGAGCGGGATGACACCCGAACAGGCGGGGGAGATCATGTCCGTACAGATCGAAAGCCGGACGGCCACTCTGGGGAAAGATCAGATACAAAACTTTTTCTATACATACATTATGATTTTTGCCTTATATATGGTTATCCTGCTGTACGGTCAGATGGTCGCCACCAATGTGGCAACGGAGAAAAGTTCGAGGGCTATGGAAGTGCTTATTACAAGCGCAAAGCCCGCGAGCATGATGTTTGGCAAGGTGCTTGCGTCGTGTATAGCGGGGCTTGTGCAGCTCATAGCGATTTTCGGCACGGCGCTTGTGTTCTATAATATAAACAAAGATGCCTGGGGCGATAACGGAATGATCGAATCCATATTCAACATTCCCGTGGAGCTGTTTGGTTATATGCTGATTTTCTTTATTCTCGGTTTCCTGATCTATGCGTTTTTGTACGGGGCGATCGGGTCAACGGCATCCAAGTTGGAAGATATCAATACATCGGTCATGCCCATCACATTCCTGTTTATTATCGGTTTCATGGTCGTTATATTCTCCATGACAAGCGGGAGCGTGGACAATACATTGATGAAAGTCTGCTCCTATATCCCGTTTACTTCCCCAATGGCGATGTTTACACGCATTTGCATGAGTACGGTAGCATGGTATGAAACAGTAATTTCTATTGCTATCCTGATTGCCTCCACAGTCGGCATTGGCCTTTTGGCGGCGAAAATATACCGCGTAGGCGTACTGCTGTATGGCACGACACCAAAAATCGGCTCTATCCTGAAAGCGGTCTGGAAATCCTGAACAAACACCCCCTGCAAGGCGTGAAAGTCTTGCAGGGGGCGGCTTTTCCTATAGGGCTGCTGACTTATTGTTTTCTCCCCGCCGAAAGCGGGGAGAAAACAATAAAAACAAGCGCTTCCTTAAAACAGGATGGGTTTCCAAAGGGGCTGCGCCCCTTTGGCGGAGTCCAGAGGCA
>CANCXY010000115.1 GCA_947381875.1 uncultured Clostridia bacterium
CGTCGACCTGGGCGGCGTGGCGAAGGGGGCCGCGTGCGATACGGCAAAAGCGCTGTATACGCAGTACGGCATCTCCTCGGCGCTGTGCTGGGTGGGCGGCAGCAGCATCTACGCGCATGGCACAAAGCCGGACGGCAGCCTTTGGCGCATCGGGTTCCGCGACCCGGCGGGCGATGGGCACACCTCGATCGCCTCTTTTGAGATACGCGACGCCGCCTTTGCCACCTCCGGCGGGTACGAGCGGTATTTTGAACGGGACGGCGTGCGGTATCAGCATATCCTCGACCCCCAGACAGGCAGGCCCGCGCAGACGGATATCGTGTCTATTGGCATCCTGGCGGAAAGCGGTCTCGCGGCGGACCTGTGGTCCACGGCGCTGTTTGTGCAGGGGAAGGAAAAGGCGCTTGCTTATTTCGCGGCGGGCGGGGAAGGGCTGCTGCTGGATGAGGCGGGGAACCTCTATGTTTCCGCCGCGCTGCAAAGCTCCTTTTCACGCGCGGATGGGGCAGGGGAGCAGTACCAAATCATTTTCCTGTGAGAGGCAAACACCCATCCCCTCCATGCGTCTGAAAGCGGGGGAGCGGACAGGCCGCAGGAACAGCCGTATCGTTTCCCTGTCCACAGGGCAAGGGAAATATACAAAAATTCGTGAATGGCAGCAGCCCCGGCGTGTGCCGGGGCCGCTGTGTTTTAGGGGCAGGGGAATCACTTTGCGCGCTCGTGGAGGATGCGCCCGCCCGCGTCGGTGTAGTAGCTGTTGCCGTCGGCGCAGGCGTGCCAGCCTTCTTGTTCAATCAGTATCCCTTCATCATCAAACAGATATTTTCCCGCAGGGATCACCCACGCCGGGTCGCCCGGATGGTCGGGGTGGTAGCCCGCCGGTAAAATCTGCGCGCGCCAGACAAAGATGTATAAATCGTACTTTTTCCCCGGCTGGACAATGCGCGTCTGGTACCGCAGTTTTCCATCCGCCGTTTTGATCCAGCCCGCAAACGTGATGCCGTCCAGGTTATAGTACGTCTGCCCGGCGTAGTTCGGGCGGATGCGCAGATAGTCCGTCATGGCATAGCAGGTGCGCAGGTCGGCGCGGGTGGGGTGTCCGGCTTATCCGGCTCACTGGGCGTGACGGTGCGCATATAGCCGCAGGTATCGCAGGTAGTGTCGGCGTCGTTATCGTAGGTGTGCGCCGCGCTTTCCTCTTTCCAGTCACAGAGCGTGCATTCCTGCCAGTGGTTGGCGCTGTCGCTTTTCCATGTCAGCTTGTGGTCGTGAGGTTCATAAACGATGCTGATCATATATTCCTGTGTGGCCTTTCCATCCTCGGCGGTGACGGTAAACGTCCACTCCGCGCCGCCGTCTGTCGTGACGGGGGCAGAAAACGTCGCGCCCGCCGCAGGGGTAATTGTGATCTTGCTGCTGTCCGTTGGCCGGGGTGTTCCCAAAGGCAGGGTAACGGTGATGGTCGTCCCGTTGATTTCCCCCGCTGTCCCGCCTACAGAAATCGCTTGTACGCCCGTGTCGGTCGATTTTACGGCCAGTGTGGCTGTGGTGCTTTCCACGCTCTTGATACTGTTCGTGGCGACACACTGATATTGCCAGCCGTCCATGCTCTTAGTGGCAGCCTCTGTGGTGTACTTATCGCCTATTGCGCCGTCAATATTTTCCCAGTCCTTGCCCTTCTTTTTCACCTGCCATTGATACGTTGGCACAGGCGCACCCTCTGCCGACACGGTAAAAGTGGCTGTCTGCCCTGGGGCAACAGTAACAGCAGCTTGAGGTTGGGTGGTGAACGACGGGGCAGCGTCCTTTTCAAAAACGGCTGTTACAGTCACGTCTTTCTCAGGCATGGTGAATTTATCATTAACAATCGTCACGCTGTCTGATACGACCTTCCACTCCTTAAAATGATAGCCGATGTCCGGCGTGGCGTTCAGGGTGATTTCCGTCCCTTGCCTTGCAGGACCATCAGGGGAAACGGTAACGGTACCATGTCCAACATTTTGCACGGTTATTTTGTATGCAATTTTTTCTGTAGGCCAGTTTTCGCCGAGAGTGTCCCATGTGTCGGGAGTATAGATTGGTTAAGTTATTGCAGCCCTCAAATACATTTCATCCTAACGCTGGTGCTTCAGCGCCGGTAAATGTCAGGCTGGTTAAATTGGTGCAGCCCTGAAATGCTAACGTCTCAATCTTGGTTACGCTATCGGGCAACTCTATATGCGTAAGGCTGGTACAGCCCAGAAATGCGGAATTCCCAATAGAAGCTATTTTACTGGGCAGCGCTGTCAGTTTAAGATTTGTACAGTTGAGAAATGTACGATCTCCAATAGAAGTCAAACCATCAGGCAGCGTTGTTAATGTAAGATTCATACAGTTTTGAAATGCGCATGATCCAATAGAAATCACGCTATCGGGCAATTTTTCCAACGCAAGGTTAATACAGTTTGAAAATGCGTTCTCCTCAATGACGGTTAGGGTATTTGGCAGGGTCACTTCTTGAAGATTGGTATAACCCATAAATGCCGAATTCTTGATAGAGGTTACGTTACCCTTAATTTCTATTTTGGTAATGTTATTTTTATACTGTCCCCAGAATAAACCGCCATGATCCCGCGGTAGTTCTCCGCTGCCTGTAATGGTAAGAGTGCCGTTGTCCAGCGTCCAGTGAAATTCTCCGTAATCGCCGCTCACTTCCTCCGTCCCCGTCGCCCAAACCGGCTGGGCGCACAGGGAAAACAGCATTGCGCCGCAAAGCAGCAGGCTGAATATGCTCCGTTTCATTTTCATGCCGCCTGTCTCCTTTCCCAATCATAACCTTTTGCCGCGGCGAAAAGGGACGTGCCAGCCCCACGGAAAAACCGCGGGCGCGGCATGCCCCTTTGATACAGTGTTTTCAAAATCTGCGCGGCAAAATAAGACAGGCTGCTGCTGTCTGTTACAGTGTTATATCCCCAAACAAGGATATACCCCCCTCTCTCGGTGGGGTACTTGATTTTCCACCATTTTTACCGCAGGCGTGGACGGGGGAGGCCCCGGCGAGCGCCGCTGCCCCGCGCAAAGGCGGGCGGCGGGAGATATGTTTGTGTTTCATGCGATTGTTCTCCTTTCTGAAAAGCGGCGCGGCGCGCCGCGATATCCTACCCTATATGAAACAACATTTTTCCAAAAAAATCAAGGTTTCTGGCACGAACAGCGCGTTTCTGGCAAGAACAACGAATTTCTTGTACAAAAATCTTTCTTTTTTGCAGAAATACAGCTTTTTTTGGTGCAAGGGGTGGAACGAAAAGGAAAAGTCATTTTGTGAATCTATGAGTGGAACCCCTTGCATGATGGGCGGAAATTGAGTATAATAAGAAAGCAGATAGAGGAAAGGCGGCGTTTTGCCGTCTGTCACCATAGAAAGGAGTTGTATATTTATGAGACGAGGCGGTGCGTTCCGCATCACGGGGCTGGTGCTGGGTATCATTGGGGCGGTGATCTCCGTCACGGGGATCGTGTTCAGCGCGGTCGGCCTGCTGCTGGCGAAAAAGCTGATCAAGCCCAATGTCCGTTGATTTTTACGCCACACGCGAGCCGGGGGCGGACGCCTCCGGCTCACAGTTTGTTATAGGAGGCGCAGGGAACAGATGACGCGTATCCTTCCGCCCGCGCTGGAACAGCCATTGGAACAGGCCGTTCCGCTTGAGGAGGCGCTGGCGCTGCAAACGGCTTTCGACCAGCCCCTGCGCGGCTTTTCGTTCCACGGCGGCAGCGCGGCGGGGCAGGCGCTGGAAAAGGCGGAATACAAAAATTGTGTTTTTACAAACTGCCGCTTTACGGGCGCGGCGCTTTCGGGAGCGTGGTTCTGCGACGTTGTGTTCCAGAACTGCGACCTCTCCGGCGCAAGGCTGCTGGACGCCACCTTCCAGCGTGTGCGTATGCAGGGGTGCAAGCTCTCCGGGGCCAATTTCGGAGGGGCGTTCCTCTCGGATACAGTGATAGAGGACTGCGTCGCGCCGTCGGCTGTGTTCAGCGAGGCGGCATTGAAAAGTGTGCTGTTCCTGCGCGCCGATTTGCGCGGGGCGTTCTTTGGGGATATCCGCAGGCGCAGCCAGTTCCGGTTTGAACACTGCCATTTGGAACAAGCGGAATTCCTGCGCACCAGCCTGAACGGGCAGGACCTGACGACCTGCGAAATTGCGGGCGCGGCGTTCGCGGACGGGACAGAGCTGCGCGGCGCGAAGGTGACGGCGTTGCAGGCCTGCGAGCTGGCGAAGCTGTTAGGCGTGGTGATCGAAGGATAGCGGGACGGAAATCAATATTTCTGTCCCTCCCCGCCGCAGGCGGGGAGGAGATGGGTTTCCAAAGGGGCTGCGCCCCTTTGGCGGAGTCCAGAGGCAGCGCCTCTGGGCAGGTTTGGGCGGCAGCCCAACAAGCGGAGGAGTGCGGACGATGAAACAGTATCTGGAAGCGGGCGAGTTTGTCACGACGCACGGCGTGCGCGGGGAATTGAAGCTGTATCCCTGGAGCGATACGCCGGAGTTTGCGGCTGCTTTGCCGCGCCTGTTCTTTTCGCCGGAGGGCGGGCATGAAAAAAAAGTAGAGGCGGCGCGTGTGCATAAGGGCATGTGCCTTGTCAAGCTGCAAGGGGTGGACAGCATCGAGGCCGCGCGCCCCTATATCCGCCGCGTCGCCTATTTCAACCGCGCGGACGCCGCCCTGCCCGCCGGGCGCTTCTTCGTGCAGGATATCCTCGGTTGCGCGGTGCGGGACGCGGGGACGGGCGAGGAGTACGGCATGATCACCGCTGTGGAGCGCCCCGCCGGGACGGACATCTATACCATAAAGAACGCGGCGGGGAAAACCTTCCTGTTTCCCGCCGTGCCGGCGTTTTTGGAGGCGCTGGACCCGGAAAGGGGTATCGTCACCGTGCGGCCCATCCCCGGCATGTTTACGGACGCGGGAGGAAACGACGATGTGGATTGATATCGCCACGCTGTTCCCGGAGATGTGCGAGCGCGTGGTGAGCGAAAGCATCATTGGGCGCGCACGGAAGCGGGGGTACATCCACATCGCCTGCCACCAAATCCGCGACTACACACTCAACCGCCAGAAGCAGGTGGACGATTACCCCTACGGCGGCGGGCAGGGGATGGTGATGCAGGCCCAGCCCATCTATGACTGCTGTATGGATATCCTTGCCAAAGCGCAGGAGGCGGGTCGGGCCAGGCCACGCATCCTCTTTATGACAGCGGGCGGCGCTACCTTGACAGAAGAAAAATGCCGGGAGCTGGCGGCGCAGGAAAGTCTGCTGCTTGTGTGCGGGCACTATGAGGGCGTGGATGAGCGGGTAATCGAGGCGCTGGCCGACGAGGAGCTTTCCATCGGCGACTATGTGTTGACGGGCGGCGAGCTGGCGGCGCTGGTGGTGGCGGACAGCGTGTGCCGCCTGTGCCCCGGCGTGCTTTCCAGCCCGGAGGGGTACGAGGAGGAGAGCTACTACAGCGGCCTGCTGGAATACCCTCAGTACAGCCGGCCGGAGGAGTGGAACGGGCGGCGTGTTCCGGAAGTGCTGCTCTCCGGCCACCACGCCAACATCGCCGCCTGGCGGCGCGCGCAGTCCATCGAGCGCACCAAAGCCCGCCGCCCGGACCTGTACGAACGGTTCCTGCGGGAGGGGAAAGGGCAATAGTGCCGAAACAGCGGCCCAAAAAATGTGGAATGCGACGGGAATGTTGAAAACAAATTAGTTGTTTTGTACAAACAGCGGCGGGTATAACTTGTCCTTTTGTGTCATAGTTGCAGAAAATTTTCAGATACGCACAAACCATATTGACGAGGGGGCTGGATTTGTTATAAAATATAGTCACGCGAATTGGCTTTATTTTATTTTGAAAATGGGAGCGTCGTTATGTTTGTAAAAGAAGTTACCGTGGAAAATCAGGTTGGGCTGCACGCGCGCCCTGCTACATTCTTCATTCAGAAGGCCAATGAGTTCAAGTCCTCCATCTGGGTGGAGAAGGAAGAGCGCCGTGTGAACGCAAAGAGCCTGCTGGGTGTTTTGTCCCTCGGCATTGTGGGCGGTACGACCATCCGCATCATTGCCGACGGCGCAGACGAGCAGGCAGCCGTAGAAGGGCTGATCAAACTGGTCAATTCAGGCTTCAGCGAATAAAGGAGTTCCATTTTGACGCCGCCTTTCCCAAAAGGCGGCGCTTTCTTTAGGAGTGCCCAAAATGACCAAACGGGAACTGTGGGAAAAAGCGAAAATGCTGCCGCTGCTGCCGGGGGTGTATATCATCCGCGACAAGGCGGAGGAGGTCATCTATGTTGGCAAGGCCAAGCGCCTGCGCACGCGCGTTTCGCAGTATTTCCGCGAGGGCGTGCCGCACGACGCGAAGGTGACGAAAATGATCGCGCACGCGTTCGAGTTCGACGTGATCGTCACACAGAGCGAATTTGAGGCGCTTGTGCTGGAGTGCAGCCAGATCAAGCAGCACCAGCCCAAATACAACATCCTCCTGAAAGACGACAAGGGCTACAGCTATGTGCGGGTGACGAAGGAAGCGTATCCGCGCATCTCGGCTGTGCTGCAAAAAGAGGACGACGGCGCGGACTATATCGGCCCCTATACCTCGAATTTCGCGGTGCGGGAGATGGTGGAGACGGCCAGCAATGTGTTCCGCCTGCCCCGCTGCAACAAAAAATTCCCGCAGGACATCGGCAAAGGGCGCCCCTGCCTGAACGCGCATATCGGGCTGTGCATGGCCGTGTGCGGGGGGAAAATCTCCGAGGCGGCCTATCAGGAGACCGTGCGAAGCGCCGTCCATCTGATCCGGCGCGGGCAGGCGGACATTTTGAAGCTGCTGCGCCAGCGGATGGAGGAAGCCGCCGAACGCCTCGATTTTGAGCGGGCCGCGCTGCTGCGGGATCAGATCGCCGCCATCGAAAAGGTGAGCCGGGGGCAGAAGGTTGTGCGCAGTGAGGTAGACGAGCAGGACGTGATCGGCTTTGTGGGCACGGGGTCGGCGGTGTGCGCGGCCATCCTGCGCTTCCGGGGCGGACGTCTGGTGGATAAGCGCGAGTTCCTTTTCCACGACACGCAGGATATCCCCGCACTGCGCGAGGAGTTTTTACCGCGCTATTACCTGGAGGACAACGAGTTCATCCCCAAGAGCATCGCGATAGACGAGCTTCCGGCGGGCGCGGCGGAGCTGATGCAGCTATTGGGCGAGACGCGCGGCGCAAAAGTGCGGCTCTATGTCCCGCAGCGGGGCGATACGGCGCATCTGGTAGAAATGGCGCGCACCAACGCGGTGGAGCGCCTGGCCCGTGAGAGCGGCCGCTACGCGCGCGAACAGAAGCATTTGGACGCGTTGGGCGCGCTGCTGGGTCTGCCGGAACCGCCCAAGACGATCGAAAGCTACGATATCTCCAACTGGGGCGACGGAACCAGCGTGGCGGGTATGGTCGTGTTTGAGGACGGCAAGCCCAAGAAATCCGGCTACCGTCGGTTCCGCATGAAAACTGTGGCGGGCACGGACGACTACGCCTCCATGGCCGAGACGCTCGCGCGGCGCGCCGGGGAGTATGAGAAGGGCGCGAAGGGGCAGTTCGGGATTAAGCCGGACCTGCTGCTGATTGACGGCGGGCGCGGCCAGGTGGCGGCGGTGCGCGACGCACTGGCGGGTACGGCGCTGTCCGGCGTGCCCATTTTCGGAATGGTGAAGGACGATAAGCACCGCACGCGCGGCCTTGTGAGCGCCGAGGGCGGCGAGATTGTATTGGCGATGCACAAGGGCGTGTTCCCTTTCGTTACCTCCATCCAGGACGAGACGCACCGGTGGGCCAACGATTACCGCCGCCGCATGCAGAAGGGAAAAGCCTATTCCTCCACCCTGCAAAGCATCCCCGGCGTCGGGCCTGCGACTGTCCGGGCGCTGCTTACGCATTTCAAAACGGTGACGGCGGTGCGTCAGGCTTCGGAACAGGAGCTATCGGCGGCCAAGGGCGTCAGCGTGCGTGCCGCGCGGGCTGTCTACGCCGCTTTCCATGACGAGGAAACGGACGCGGGGTCGGAAACAGACGGTTGACAAGCCCCCTGAAAACAGCGACAATAGGGAAAACACAAACGTTTCTGTATATTTCCCGCCCTTCGTATGCTTCCCCGCCCTCCGGGCGGGGAAGCATACGGAAATATGGAACAACATGAGTTTCCAAAGGGGCTGCGCCCCTTTGGCGGAGTCCAGAGGCAGCGCCTCTGGGAAAATTTCCGCAACGGCCTGATGGAAGGAGAACAATATGCGTGTGATTTCCGGCACTGCCCGAAACGCTCGCCTGGCCGCGCTGCCCGGCGAGGACATCACCCGTCCCACGGCGGAGCGCGTCAAGGAGGGCATGTTCAGCATCGTCCACTTTATGCTGGAGGGCGCGCGGGTCTTAGACCTGTTCGCCGGTTCCGGCCAGTTGGGTATTGAGGCGCTCAGCCGGGGCGCGGAGCGCTGTGTGTTCATCGACCAGAGCCGCGACGCCTGCGCACTGATCCAGCAGAACCTGAAAACGGCGCGCCTGTTTGAAAAAGCGCGTGTGGCGCAGATGCGCGCGGAGGCGTATCTGGCCGCCTGCGGGGAGCAATTCGACCTGATTCTGCTCGACCCGCCGTACCGACAGGGAACCGCCGCGCTGCTGCTGCCCGCGCTCGCGTCCATCACTGCGCCCGGCGGCACGGTGATTGCCGAGACGGAACACGGCGCGCCGCTCCCGGAACGCTGCGGACCGCTGACGCTGCAAAAACGGTACCGATACGGCACGGTCGCGCTCTCCCGCTACGAGGCGGAAGCGCCCGCGTTGCCCACCGTATGAACGGGAAGGAGGACCCGCCATGCCCCTCGCCATCTGCCCCGGCAGCTTTGACCCCGTGACAAAAGGCCACCTGAATATCATTGAGCGCGCGGCGCAGCGCTTCGAAGATGTGACGGTGCTTGTACTGGTGAACCCCAACAAAACGCCTTGTTTCTCCGCCGAGGAGCGGGCCGGTTTCCTGCGCCGCGTCACAGGCCATATCCCCAATGTAAAGGTAGATACCTACACGGGGCTGCTGGCCGAGTACGCACACCGCGTGGGGGCCAGCACCATTATTAAGGGCCTGCGCGCCGTCACGGATTTTGAATTTGAGTTCCAGCAGGCCCTCACCAATAAAAAGTTGAATCCTGGGCTGGAGACGCTGTTTGTCATCACCGACCCGGAATATATGTACCTCTCCTCCAGCATGGTGCGCCAGGTGGCGGGCTTCGGCGGCGACGTGACGGATTTCCTGCCGGAGGGCATCTGCGAGGAAGTCGTACAAAAACTGAGACAAAGGAGCGATGCACTATGACGATCGATGAACTGTTGGATTCCCTGGACGATACATTGGAGGAGGCTGTTAACCTGCCCTTTACCGGCGGCAAGCGTATGGTGGATGTGGAAAAGGTGCGCGATATTCTGGACGACATCCGCCTCAATATGCCCACCGAGATCCGCCAGGCCAAGGCCGTAGCACAGGACCGCGCGGAGATTATCCGCAAGGCGAAGGAGGAATCGGAGAGCATCGTCAAGCGCGCGGAGGACCGCGCCCGCGCCATGGTGGCGCAGCAGGCGATCGTAAAGGCGGCGCAGCAGAAAGCCACCGAGATTTTGGCCGACGCGCAGTCCCGCAGCCGGGAGATGCGCACGGCTATGACGAACTACTGTGAAAACATGCTCCAGCGCACGGAGGATCAGCTCTCCAAGAGCGCCGCGGAAGTGAAAAATGTACGCACCACCTTACGCCAGGGCGGGAAAAAGGCGACTGTGCGCCCGTCGCCCGCGAACAGGAGCGAAGATAAGGCTTGACACGCAGAAATCCGTCGGGCTTTTTGTCAGGGGGAATCTGAAATAAACCTTCGGCGGTTGAGAGCGAAATACACAAATTGCATAAACTGTATTTCTGCCATTTGCCAGAAGAAATTCAGAAATGGGAAATGAGATAAAATTTTGAAAGTTATCGTTTTTGATTTGGGCGGAACACTGATGCAGTATGCAGGAATGCCTCACTCATGGGAGGATTTTTATTATAAGGGATTTGAAGAAATTATACAGAAATT
>CANCXY010000116.1 GCA_947381875.1 uncultured Clostridia bacterium
CGCTGCCTCTGGACTCCGCCAAAGGGGCGCAGCCCCTTTGGAAACCCATCTTGTTGACAAGTATGAAAACGGGGCGTTGCATCACTTATTCTGTGATATGATAAATTTGCTTACCATATTGAAAAGCCTCCCGCAAATCTTCCGATCATGCGGGAGGCTTTTTAGATATGGGATTTGGTTGGCTTGCAATGCCGCAAGCCTATATTGCTAACAGGTCTATTGACGGGTCTACCGGTGTGCTACAGATTACACTGGCTTTTTTGCGGTTGGGCATTTATGCTATACGCGGTTTCTTTTGAATGGGTTTTTCTTAATTCCCAGAAGTGATGCCACTCCCATTGATGCTAACGTTGCGCTGGCAGCCTCTTACTCCGCAGTAATAACCGAGATAGCAGGAGCAGGGGTTGTTGTTGTTGCAGGGATCGTGATACTTGCAAGCACAGATGTCTCCATTAGGAGTACATGTAAAGGTGCAGTCATCGACCCCGCAGCCATCTCCACCTGCGCTAAAACATTCAACTAATGAATGTGTTGATTGGGGTATAACTAAAAATTCCATTCGATTTTCTCCTTTCGTTCCTATTTGTTTCTTTCCTTTTCAATCGCTTCCAGACAGGTTTCCAACGCGGAAAAAGAATCTTCTGAAACAATATCCGGCGGCGTACCCGTAATGCCGTTACAAGTGCCGTCAGGATTGAATGACAAATAGGGGTCATACTCCACAAGCAGGCCGGAGTAAGGAAGCGCCATGTAGAACGGCTGCGCGCCTTTTCCATTCCCTCCTGTTGTGGTGCCAACTAAAGTGGCGAAACCAGTTTCCTTACAAAAACAGGCAAAAGCATCTGTAGCAGAATAGCAGTTCTCGTCAATAAGTACCCATATCTTTCCGTTGAAATAGCCTGGTGCATTGTTTTTAGGGATTATTTTCGTAACTTTTAAGAGAGTATCAGTTCCGCCCAGATTTTCCTTCTGAATATAGGGGAAATCATCCTGCCATGTATCGTCTGTATAGCATTCGATATCACTCATTTCCCCATTGAAAAGCGCCGGATATAAAGCTGTGTTCAGCGAACCAGACATGATTCCCCAACACATATTCCATGTCACGTCATCCTGTGCCAGAAGTGACGCCATTTTATGCCATTCTGCGGTATTCCCCCCGCCGTTCCCGCGCACGTCAATAATCAGATCTGTTTTTCCTGCCCACTCCATAAAGACATCCGCAAGCGTATCCTGTGCGCCCTTCGGCCAGTTTCCAAAGGATGTAATTTTCAGATAGGGGATTGTGTCCTGTACATAACCTGTGTCTATACATGGTGCTATGCGTCGCGACCACCTGATGCGCACAGGCTCCGGTTCCTGTTCGGTAGATTCTTTGGATACAACATTGTTTTTTTCTTCAAAATATTGCGGTTTGGCGTGTAAATAGAACAGTATGGATTTTGGATTGTTCACCAAATCCGCAAGAGTTCCAAACAATCCCCCATTACTGTTGCGCGTTTTATTAAAAAATTCTCTAAGCCAAGTACGATCTGTTCCTATAAAGAGGTGTCCGACCTTTTGAAATTCCCGTAAACAGCGGTTGATCGTGCGGATAAAATCTTCCTGCGAGATATATCCGGCTGTAGCGCAATTCTCCATTTTCTGGCGGTAATCTGCTTTTACCTCCTCCCAATCTATCCCCAGTTCTATTTTAATTACTGTCAGATAGGGGAAATTTTCTTCCAATAGTTGCCACATTGTATCGTAATCGTACAAGGCCTGTTCGGTGGAAAGGAGAAGGTCACGTTCCTCACCTATCAACAATTCATCTTCAAAAGGATAGGGGAAACTATCTGTCTGCGTGAAGTCTAACTTGCACACCGGCGGGGCAGGCGACAATGCGCTTTCCGGCGTATCGTCCGACTTACTGTCTGTGTTATCTGCCCCGGATGTATCCGATTGGCTGTCTGTATCCCCTGATGGAAATTGTTCTGAACTTGTCCTTTGTTCCGTCGACAAACTGCCGCTAATCTCGTTCCTCTGCTGAGGATCTACACCGCAGGAACACAGCAGGATTGCTACAGCTAAAACACATGCGGCCACCTGCAAATAAACTTTACAATTCCTTTTCTTCATCCTCTTTTTTCTGCTCCTGCATTTCACGATCTCTTTTTAATTGCAGCGCAATGTCAGAAATATATTTTTCCATGGTATACTTGAGCCTGTTGCATCTGTTATGCGCGGCAAACTGGCGGCGGTGCGGGCACCCACCCATACAAATGGGGAGATATTTGCAAACCTTACATTCCTCATCCCGGGTCGGGTCATAAAGTAAATAGCTAAAGAATACCGGACGATTTTCAAATGTACTGTCCAGCAGGCTGGCGATAGCGCGTTCCTTTTTACCAATATCATTCCAGCATTTGTAAACCATTCCGTCGGAGTCAATCACCGCGACGCTTACCGCGTCAGCAGAACACACATTATGGACAAGCTGCGGGTAACGCCCAACCCGGTTGATATGGTTGCGCACCATAAAATTATAATCCAGTTCTGAAAACTCCTGCGTGCAGTAGCATTTGCTGTCCAGATAGGTTTCATTCGAGTTTTCCACCATGCCCAAATAGGCAGATGTCACGTCGCTTAATCCGTTATCCTGTAGAATGTTGAGAATCTCATCGACCTGTGAAACGTTTTGTTTATCTACATTCACGCGGATGCTTACCTGGCAGGGCAGCGCCTCTTTCGCTTCTTTCAGGTTGGAAATAATCTTATCAAATGTCGGCAGCCCACCCTCTAAGAACCTGCGTTTGTCATGCTGCTCGCGCGAACCGTCCAAAGTGATCTGTATATTGGAAACATGAAATTCCCCCAGTTTTTTTGCTGTTTCAGGTGTCAACAGATACCCGTTTGTAACAATCCCGGCGCTGTATTCAATTTTATTTTCCTGGCAAATTTCCACTACTTCCTTCGTGAGCCGTTCTATAATATCCAGTGCCAAAAGAGGCTCGCCGCCATACCAGCTTATATATAGGCTTGAAAGGTTGGGTGCAAGCCTTTTAATATAGTCGATCACGCCCTGCTGAACTTCCTCTGTCATAGTGGAATGCCGCAGGCTGTCCTTTTCATAGCAATAAATACAGCGGAAATTACAATCGGATGTAGGGGCAAGTGTAAGGCTTAAACGGTTGGTGGAAAAACGGCTCTGAAGCAAACGGTATTGAATGAGTTCCAATTCATTCATATTTTCATCAATTAGAAAGCCACCATATGTAAGGTCATGCAGCAGCTTTTCATTGGCAATCTCTGTTCCGTCAGCGCAAAATGCTTTATACTCTGCATACTGTTCACTTTCAATCAACGCCATGGCATTTGTCATGGCGTTATAAAGTATCGTCTGGCTGCTCCCTTCCCCGTAGGGAAACTCAAAGTTGTAAAATGACGCTTTCATACACGCAACACTTCCTTTTTCGTTATAGAATGCCCTTTTATAGTGAAACCACTTAAAAACGAGCGATACTTTCTGTATTTCCCCGCCCTCCGGTCGGGGAAACATCAAAATTATATTTGTTTGTTTTCAAGCGGTTTCACTATATGATGCGGGGCGGATATATTTTTCTGTATTCAAATCATACATTTCCTTATATAGGCTTTTGGGGTTCTCTAATAATTCATCAGGGGTTCCCATTTCCACGATTCGCCCTTCATTCATGCAAATGATTTTTGTCATTCGATAGGTGAACGTGATTCGGTGTGAAATTACAATCACCGTATTTGTTGTTTGCGAAAGAAGATCCTCATAAAATGTACTTTCTACAAATGGGTCTAAATTGCTGGTCGGCTCATCCAGAACAAACAGCGCCTGGTTTCTTAAATAGGCCCTGGCCAGCGCAAGCCGCTGTTTTTCTCCCCCGGAAAACTCCACGCCCCCTTCATAAAGCTGGTTTGTAATCGGTGTATCAAGTTTCAAGGGCAGGTTCATTACTTTTGTTAAAAGGTTGACGCGAGACAGGGCGTCCATTATTTTTTCTTCGGGTACTGACGCCCCCAAAGTCAGATTTTCCCGTATAGAAAAGGCATAAACAGAATAATCCTGAAACAAAACGGAAATTGCTTTCCGCAGGGCGCTGATATCATATTCTGCGATATCAACCCCGTTTATAAGAATGCGCCCCTCGGATGGTTCATACAGCCGCAATAAAAGTTTAATGATTGTTGTTTTACCCGCGCCATTTTTTCCAATAATCGCGACTTGTTCCCCTTCACAAATTGAAAAACTGACATCGCGCAGGGAATACCCTGTATTGTTTGGATACTGAAAGCTGACATTCTCAAACGCGATTATGTGAATTTTGGATAATCCTTTATTGCCGCATTGCAGCTCGCAGGGAAGGTCCATAAACGCAAGATAATCTTTTGTCAACATATCATTGGCAGACAAATCCACCGCAACGGCCAATATCTGGGAAAACGCCCCTTTTAGCCGGCTGTATGCGTTCAAAGAGACAACAAAATCATCGTACCAGATTGTTTGGCGGATAACCTCGATTGAGAAAAAAAGCATTGTGATAAAAGATTCCGCCATGGAAAGCAGTGCTATCAAAAACGTTTTGTTTGCAATTTTACCGCCTGTTTCGTATGTGTCCCGGAAAACGACCTCATTCAGGCTGTCCTTTTTTTGAAATATAAAATCTTTCATATCATTTACGCGGACATCCCTCATAAATTCCGGGACATAAAAAAGCCTGTACAGATAATTCAGCTTTCGGTTATGGCTCGACATTTTCTTTTGTAAAGCATAATTTTGACGGCGCGACAGATTGTTGAGATAGCTTTGCACCGCGCAGACAATAATAAACAAAAGCAAAACAAATACGGGTATCCATGACAAGACAAAAATAACCAGTATCACCTGTAAAACCGAAGAAAACAGGGTCAGCAGTATATTTGTGGTGCTTTGTATCACTCCACAGCATTGATCAAATGCAACAGAATACTTATCGTATGCGCCTGGCCGATCAAAACACTCCAATTCCAGATTGATGCTCTTGTGCAGAAAATCGTCCAATATTTTTGCATTGATACGTTCCCGCCGCAAAGACAACCGGGGAGCCGTTATCCTCTCTATCGCCGCACTGATGAGCGATACCGCGAAAGAAAGGAGAAGCAGCCGGATAATCAGCTCAAATTTTGCCTGCGCAATGGCGTTTAACAGCAACTTAGGAAACAGCAAAGATATGGCAGAAGAACCAAATGACACAACAGACAAAAGCAGGTTTATGGGTAAATACCACCGATCCAACTTCATGCTGTATTTCAGCAGGCGAAAATACCTTTTTATCATAGCAACAATCCTTGATATATAGGCAGGAAACTATAGAGGGCTACTTATTCCCTCAATACTGCACAGTCCCGCTAACGGTGACAGATTGGTCAGAGTTATTGCGGATTGCTATGTAATAATCCCCCGAGTAGCTTACGCCAAGCGATTGATTGATTTTACCATTCTGTGCGTTGATCGAGTAAAATTTATTGTCGGAAGACAAAATACCAAAGTCCATACTGGCGGATGTAGGAGAATAGGAACAGTTGAAGATAACCGTATCTTTGTATGCTCGTAAAGAAATAGCAGAACTTATCCTCTTAATGGTATGGGCGTCAATGCTTTTTTCAATGGTAGCAACAGAAAGCGGCATAATATCACATTCCTGCCATTCCACTTGTGATGGCTCTACCCACTCCCACATTATGTTTTCCTGCCAAGTGAGGTTTTCCCCAGTTTTTTCCTCCGCATAAACTGGTACGCATAAATAACATAGAATAGCAACACATATTGCCGCGGCACATCCGATTTTTTTTAGCTTCATCTTATTCATACTTCCTTTTATCAGTTTTCTATGGGATTCCAGCCATCGCTGTCATCAACTATCGTGGAAGGGTCTATCTCCTCCGGCTCAATTTCATCCTGCCAGACAATCCTGTGTTTCTCATACTGTATCACATAGTCGCCATCATCTGTGGAAATATTTACAGTATACGTCCCGTCGGGCGGCAGAGCGTTTGCCGGGATAGCGTCCCGCGCGCTGTTTGGGGAAAATTTTGCTCCTATGTATATCCCTGTCATCAAAATTCCAACCCCGGCGCTTGCCGCCGCAAGCCGCCGAAGAAAGCGCCTTTTGCGTAAAACCCTCTGCGCGCCTTCCGGTTCTGATGGTTCCGGTGTCCCTATTGCTTCTTCCTGTTCCGTCTGTTCTGGCTGCCCCATCGCTTCTTCCTGACTGGCAGGCTGAGGACTAAGATTCAAAATGTAATCTGTCGACACCCCGAACAGCCTGCTCATAGCCATCAGGTTATCCGCGCTCGGCTTGATCTTTCCACTTTCCCACTTCGATACTGTCTGCCTTGTTACTCCCAGCTTGTCTGCGAACTCCCGTTGGCTCAAACCTTGCTCATCCCGCAGGGAAATCAGCTTTTCTTTGCATTCCATCGTATCATCCTCCGCATTCAAAATCAACCAACTTTTGTTTACATGCCCTGTCAATTTTTGTTTACATCACGCGATTTTTGCATTTTTCGCGTATTTTCCATGTATATATCGGCTATGGCAAGCTATGTTTTGCGAATGGGGCGGCCCCGCCTCACTGCCCTTCTGCCAAAAAACCGGGGGGTGACACACATGAAGAAATCACTTGTGCATCACCCCTGGGCGATTTTAGCTGCCGGGTCAGGACAGGTATCGTTTTGTGTGTTCGGTCTGTTCAAACACAAAGCCTTTCGGTGTGTGCGTTATGAACAAGACAACAGGCATCGGCGTTTCGTCTAAAAGCCCTGCTTTCCCTTTTTCCGGGTCGTGATATTGCAGAATAAGGTCATCCGGCCCCCAGCACTTAGAGAGATTTTTGGCTTTTTCAAAATCCAGCCCATTTCGATTACAATACTCTCTGATTTGCGGCGACCATTCCTCAAAACGTTTGCACATACACTCTCTCCATATCGAAAATACAATATTATTATATTTCTTTGTCAAATCTTCTGTCAAGCCCCTGTTTCCCCGCCGCACAAATGATTTCCCCCGTTTGCCATAGAAAAGGCAAATGGGGGAACAGTTCTATCCTGCTATACAGGGCTTTCCGGCTTTCTATATCCGCCGTGTACATTTCTCTTTCTATTCATATCGGATTACATAAAAAGAATATAGATGGCCGTTTATCAGGCCGTTCTGGTTCGAGATACCAGATTTTTTTATTTATGATCCACCAGTGATTTGCATGGCACATAAACTGGTCACGCATGCCGCTTGTATTCGACCAATAGGCTGTATCCGCATAGAAGTAATTATACACTGCGAGCCATCTTATTTCTTTTTCAGCCTCGCTTAACACGGAGTAAATCCAGTCTCTTGGAACAAGTTCCAATGAGACATAGTCATCATTTATAACCCAGGTCCCGCTTATAAAATATTTATAAAATTCACTTGCCGCGTCGTATTGTTCCTGTTCCCCGGCTGATACGCCTACTGCTGGAACCGTTATTGTGGAAGCGGCAGTTTTTTCCTGCTCTATTTCATGCCGTGCCCTGGTTTGGGAAATTACAATTCCGATCCATATCCCTATCATCAAAAGCCCAATCCCTGCGACTACTGCCGCAAGCAGCCAAAGGAACTTCTTTTTGCGCGGGAGTCCCTGTAATCCGTCCGGGGAGGTTCCCTGTCCAGCCTGTCCTGTGATTCCATACATATCCTCTCCTTTTCGTGCCGCCACTAAACATAATATAGCACAATAAACATTGAAGCGCAAGTGCTTTTTGTTGTTTTTCAATGCTTTTTTATTGAAAATTACTCTTTCCCTGTTTCGGGCGGGGAAGCAGGCCAGCCCCCCATCCGTGCCCCACCTCATTCCCCACAAAAAATATGCGCCCATACGAACGTATGGGCGCATATAAAGTTTCCGTCCACCCTTTTCAAAGGGTGGCAGGATTCCAAAGGGCAGCGCCCTTTGGCCGGTCCAGCGGGACGCTGGCGGATTCCAAAGGCGGAGCCTTTGGGCGGGCGGCAGCCCTGAGTCCTACAAGGCGACCCCCATCAGATACTCTTTGACGGCGAGCAGCTCACGCACGGGCAGGGAGAAGGTGCGCACGCCCATGCGCACATAAGTTTCGGCAAGGGCGGGTTTGGCGGCGTTGTCGCCGCAGAGGCAAAGCTCGCACTGCGCGCCCGCGGCGGCCTCGACCGCGCTGCGCAAAAGCCGGTAGACCGCCGGGGAGGAGGCGGGGAGGTAACTGCGCATGCGGGGGTCGGCGCGGTCGGCGGCGAAGGTGTATTGGGCGAGGGTGCCGGTATCCATATGGAAAAACGCGGCGCGGCGCGCAATCTCATCGGCCATGAGGGCGGCGGCGGGGGTCTCGATCATCACGCCCACGGGCACGTTTTCCGCGAAGGGGTCGGCGCGCTTGCGCAGGGTGCGCTTGGCATGCTCGATGGCATCGAACACGCGTTCCAATTCCTCACGGGAGGAGACCATCGGGGCCAGGATGCGCAGATTGCCCGTGGTGCCCGCGCGCAGGAGGGCGCATAGCTGCGTCTCGAAAAAATCCGGGTGAGCCAAGCAGTAGCGCGCGCCCCGCAGGCCCAGAGCCGGGTTCGCCTGCGGCTGCGTACCGCGCACGGCGGCGCGTTGGGCCGTGCCGTCAAACAGGCACACCGTCACCGTTTTGCCCTGCGCGGCCTCCAGACACGCGCGGTAAAAACGGAGCTGCTTTTCTTCGCTGGCCCCGTATCCCTCCATCAGGTACTCGCCAATCAGAAGGCCCACGCCGTCCGCGCCCGACGCCATCGCGTTCCGCACGTCCTCTGCCGAAGCGCAGTCGGCCAGGAGCGTCACCAGCGTGCCGTCCCGCGTGCGGCAGGGCATGGTGCGCAGGTTCGCCAGCGAACAGTCGTGCCGCCGTATCTCGCGCAGTTTATGGCTGAACCGCGCTTTTGTCGGCTCGTCCGGGTCCAGGTACGCTTCCCCGCTGTCACCGTTCAGCGCCAGCATGTGCCCGTCACAGTCCGATAAAAGCTCCTCGCCCACCCGTACCACCGCCGGGATGCCCATCATCCGCGCGATGATGGCCGCGTGCGCCTCCGCCGACCCCGCGCTCGTCAAAAACCCCATGACAAGGCTGCGGTCCAGCGTTGCGATGTCCGTGGGGTAAATCTCGTCAGAAACCAGGATTGCCGGGCCTGTCAGACGCAGCGTGCCCTGCGGCTGGTCATCCAGCACTTTTACAATGCGCCCGCACGCGTCCAGGATGTCGCACGCGCGTTCGCGCATATAGGGGTCTTCCAATTCGCGCATCTGGCGCGCAAAAATGCCCGCCGCGCGCTCCACCGCCGCCGCCGCGCTTGCCCCTACCTCGATGTAGGAGAGGATTTCCCGGCGCAGTGCCGCGTCGTCTATCAGTACCCGGTGTACCATGTAGATTTCCCGGTCGTGCGCGTTGGCTGTCTGTTCCATCTTCATAAGCTGTTCCTGCGCGCGCCGCGCCGCCTGCTCGAACGTCTCCCGTTCTTCCTTCGGCGTGCGCACCTGGCGGCGCACCATCCCGTCCTGCGCGTGCCGCACCCAGCGCGCTGTGCCCAGCGCCAGCCCCGCCGACGCCGATATCCCTGCTATCTTCTTCACTGCTGCTGCCTCCACCGCCCTGATGCCGGGCTGCCGCCCGGACCTGCCCCAAGGGCTGCCGCCCTTGAGAATCCTGCCCAAAGGGCGCTGCCCTTTGGAATCCTGCCACCCTTTGAAAAGGGTGGACGGAAACTTTAATACCCCGAAAATTGCATTTTCGGGGGAGAGATAATTTGGTCTGACTTTTACCCATCTTTATTGTACCATTTTCATCTATTTTTGAAAAGGGCTAAACCGCGCGAATATGGGGCCGATTCGGTAAAATTTTTGTTCATATGGTAAAAAATTGAATTAACTGTAATAAATATCCACAAAAGCCTTGCCAGGGCTGCTTTTGCCTGTTAAAATGGGAA
>CANCXY010000117.1 GCA_947381875.1 uncultured Clostridia bacterium
ACTGTACCTGCCGATCCTTATATTTCAATCCCGGTGTTCGCCTTTTAGATAACCATAAAATTTCCAAGCAGAATGATATATGCGCGGGCTGATGCAGCATATTATTGTTGAAAGTCTGTTTCTCCTTGACTCTCCAATATCATATGTCCAGTAATTCATAAATCCGTTTCTTACATCATGTAAATAATTTTTATATTCTGTACATGTTAGCTTCCCGTGAATTTGCAGCCTGATGAGCGCGTATTTCTTATGAAAAACCTCTACAGCATACAAGCATTTTGTAAGTTCTGGGGTTGGCTCAATATATTTGCGTTCCAACTGTAAGACGGTGCAGGGTGAGAGAATTCTGTTTATTTTGATTTTGCTGTCTCGCGATACAAATGTTTTTGTCGCGCTCTCTGAATTATCTCTGTAGTGATATAAGTGTTTTTTATTCCATCTAACAGTATTATATATTTTTGATAAGTATTGCATGGTAAATAAATGGTCTTCCATAATGGGGATATCCTCGCGAAAAGACAGCCTATGTTTACGAATCAGCCTCATATCATATAATTTTCCACACACATATCCACCTATTCCATCCAAGCAAAGCACGGCTTTCTGCGCCTCCGTTTTATTCATTTCAAGAGAGGTTTCATTGAGCCTATTTGATTCGCCTGCGTTCAGTGCTTCACCATTTCGCACCTCTTTTTCCCTGCACAAACCGCAAACAGCCATCCCCCCCTCTTGCATGCTTTCTACCAACTTTGAAATATAGCACGATTCTATCCAATCATCAGAATCCACAAAAGTAACACAATCTCCTTGCGCTATGCGCAACCCAGCGTTACGCGCTGCCGAAACACCGGCGTTTTTTTGATGAATTACACGGATTTGTTTATTTGCTGCTGCATATTGCTCACAAATTTCCCCGCAATGATCTGGGGAACCATCATTGATAAGGATAATTTCATAATCTGAATAATCTTGCGTAATTAAAGATTGTATACATTGATTTAAGTATTTCTCTGCTTTATATATTGGAACAATGACGCTTACCTTCATAGGTACTCCTTTTCTGAATTCCTTAGTATGTAAAAAATTTCTACCTAAAAGCGCCTGTAATAATCTGTCGAATGTACATAAAGGATGCAAGTGCACAAAGCGTTGTGCAAAGAACTTTTCCTACCATTTGAAGCTCCTTACCATGAATGCTTGTCCACACCGTTTTGTTCTCTACAAGGGATACAAGAACCGGGGCAAATACTCCTAAAAGATAACACGGACGCAAAACAAGATCATAATTACCGAAATTTCCTACAATAAAACACATATAGTATATCAAAAATAAATATAGCATTTCATGCTCGCGTTTCCAAAGCACTTTTTCAAATTGATTGCCAAATAGAAAATAAAGGCCAAGAAATGATAGGACAAGAATCGTATCGGCCCAAAGAGAATAAACAGATGCTCTATACTGACTTTCCGATGAATAATAAAAGTATTTGTTGGCAATTGTAACCAAAAACAGATAACGAGAATTTTGGAGCATCCCTGCGATACTTCTTAAAGAAAAAGATGCACATACTACTACTAAAATCCCCTTTTTCCCCAATCGCACACGCGACAGAAAAACAAACGGAATGGCAAATAAAACGGCCTGATGGATTGTAGCTGCTATAAAAGCCAAAATGATGAAAATTATAAGTTTTTTCCTTTTATAAATATACAAATAAATGCCAAGCCCCATAACACAGGCTGCCAAAGCATTTCTCATACCTGAAAAAGCGTGAAGTGGTGGGAGAAGTGTGCAACACAAAAGCGGTACAAGGATACTAAATCTTTCTTTAAGGTTACTTGTTTCATACCAGTCCAGTATAATATATCCAACAATTAGATAATCAATGAAAACACAAACTGTCGGAAGCCAGTGGTTATTTTCTGTAAAAAGGCATATAATGTATCTAAGCAGATTATAACTAATAAGTGTAGGATATCCGCCTATACCTCGATTATTGAAAAGCATTTGCGGCAGAGTCAAATTCGCTCCCCGTATCTGCTCCATATACATAAAGTGGCGGGCTAAATCCCAGTCAGCATCTGGCTCGGCATGAAAAGCGAGAACCGCCATACAAACTGCGAATAAAAAAAACACCCATGTTTTTTGATGCCTTGTGTAAAAAACACTTTTTGAAAGAGCCATCATCAAAATAAAAAAAATCACGCCTGCCACTGCGAATTTTACAGCCATTGAATAAGTTCCTCACATCACTTTATATATTTTCTGTTTTTTCATTTTTACTATCAACTTCATACAACGATTCAATATATTTTGGTATTTGGGATACATCAATTTCTTTCTGACATACAAACCGACTCTCTTTTTCTCTTTTATATTCCATTTTATTGAATTTCTTTATTATATCAACCCATAGCGCTATGTTTTCTATTGAAACAAATTCAACATTTTCCCCAAATTGCGTTTCTCTCGATATCCTATCTGAGAGAACACACGGAAGTCCAGCCGCTTGAGCCTCCAATGCAGAAATTGGCAATCCCTCTGATTTACTTGGCATGAGAAAGATATCAAGTGCTTGCAGCCAATTTTCAACACAATTACTTTTTCCCAAAAAAATGACTTGGTTGGATATGTCCATCTTATCAGCTTCTTTTTGTAATTTACCATCCAACATATCTATGCCAATTAAAATAAGTTTTATATTGTGGACGCCCTCTTTCTTTAAGGCGTTCACTATATCAATGGCGAAAATTTGATTTTTATTTTCGTTTACTAATCCTACGCACCCTAAAACAAGTGTGTTAGATGAAATCGACAATTTCTGTCTGTAATTATTGCGAGTGCTTTCGTTGAACCTGAATTTGCTTGTATCAATCGTGTTCTGAATTATTTTCCATTTTGAAGAGTGTAGTATCTTCTTCCCAAAAAGCGACATCCCCGCTTCCGTGGAGCATGCTACGCAAAAAGTGGCTGAGTTTCGCAAATATGCTTGAGCTATTGGCAACAGTATTTTACATATTACGTTTGTTGTAGGAGTACGATAAACATCTACCAACGAGTGTGAATGGGCAATTTTTATGGGAACTTTTTCTGCCGTCGCCATTATAGAAATGCATTCTACAAGTGGCGAACCGGAATTTATATGAACTATTTCAAATCCGCCGTTTCTTATTAGCTTATTTATTTCACGGTATAGTCTAATAGCCCTCGCCATCCTACCACATTTCCGAATATTACCCTCAATAAAAGTGACTCCTGTTTGCTTGATTTCATTGAGATATGCCTCGTCTGATACTTCTCCCATGCAATACCATGTGAATTCATATGCCTTAGAAGGCGCATTTTTTATCCACAACTCCATAAATTTTTCTGCTCCGCCCCGAACTAAGTCACAGGCATGAATTAGAAGAATCTTCTTCATTTTTTCCTCATATCCTATTTTAATTTATCACATGCAAAATGTCCTTTTATACATCTCCGTCACCCCCCCCCCCCGTACTGTATTCCATTCAAGGGCTTTCAGCCGTCTTGTATCCAAATCCATATAGAGAGGCTTTGGGTACACACAAAGAGACTCATCCTGTAAATCAAAGCGCACCTGTATCCCATTTTCTTCTGCAATCATTTTGGCCATTTGCGCTATCGAGCAGTAGGTTTCTTCATTTGCCGCATTGTATGCTCGACCCGGCGTTCCTTTCAGAAGAACACACAAAATCGCCGTTACCGCGTCTGCTGTATACAAATAGCTTCGTTCCGTTTCACCTTTTGTTTTCAATACAATATCGCGCTTTTCCTTTATGCAGCGCCCAAACTCTGCAAAAATGCGCTTATCATTTTCCTGTACCCCGGGTCCGAAAGTTTGTGTTAGACGTAAAATCGTTGCTGGAACATGGTATTCCTTTACATAAGCACAACACAGGCTTTCACATAGAATTTTGCTAAGGGGATAACTGTTTCGGACATCCAGTGGAGACAGTGCGCCAATTTCATCTTCTGTTACTTTATGACCCCGCTCTGGATGCCCATATACCTCCATACTTGATAAATAAACAAAGCTTTGTACTTGTTTTTTCTGCGCTAATCTTAAAACATTATTTGTTCCGTATATGGCAGTTTGAATTGTTTCAACAGGCTGTTCAACAAATGCTTTACTGGCGGTCTGACTCGCGCCATGTATGATATAATCTATCGGTGCATCTATCCTGGGAAGCGTCTCCACACTTCCCTGTACAAATGAAAGCCCTCTCGTTTCATGCAACTGCTCCGCAAATTTTTCTTTGGCCTTTGGTAAATCGCGCACAAGCGCAATAATCTTAATATTAAGTTTCTTTTTCTGGCTTGCGTATAACAAGGCGCTGATGAGTGTTGAACCTATCAGCCCTGTTCCACCTGTAATGAAAAAAGTTTTATTTACTAATCTTTCCCAGGGAATAAAATCGGCTGAGGAAATTGCCTCCATGTCCTCATAAAAGACTGGCGTATGTATCCACATTATAAATCTCCTGCCTATAATCCAAATATTTCCGAATTTTCCTTTGCGTTCAGTAGCGCCCTCATAATATAAAAATCGCCGGGCGTTGTGATTTTTATATTTTCCGCAGGCCCACTTACTGTGTGCAATGTATATCCATAGTGCTGCATCAGGCTTGCGGAATCTATAAAGTCTGCATGTTTTTCCTGCTTCGCTTTCTGATGCCCGGAAAGAATATCCTTTAGGTAAAAACATTGCGGCGCTTTTGCCATTTCGCAGCGGCTTCGATCCATAATGATTCCCATTTCTCCGCTTTCCGTTTTTATCGCTACAGTTTCTACTGCCGGAGAAACTGTGATAGCAGAGCCATACTTCTGCACACTTTCTATTCCCCTTGTGATGGTATTTTCATCTATCAAGGGACGGACGCCGTCGTGAATCAGCACAATGGAATCAGCCGGATACAATTCCGATGCCTTCAGGAGTCCATTGAAAATTGACTGCTGTCCGCTTTCTCCTCCCGGAACAACAGCAGATATTTTATGGATTCTGTATAAATCTTTCAAGCGCAACATCTCGTCAATCCATTCTTTCAAGCATACAACAATTATCTCATCTATCAGGGAATGGCGCTGGAAATGCTCAAGAGTATGTATAATGATTGGCTTTCCATTCAATTCCAAGAACTGTTTTGGGCGAGTTTTCGTATTCATCCGCTGCCCTGTACCGCCGGCAAATATGATTGCAATATTCATTTATCTATCTCACATTGATTAACACAATAGTACTTTCCTTTATATTTCAAATAACTTGTTTGTAAATCAATAAAAACGGTATGATGCCTTACTTTCTGCTCCTCAGGGGGAGGAACCTGCATGTATGAACCGTAAATTGCACGCATATAGCAATCGGCACCTACCGGAATATTCACATCTATATCTTCAAACGGAACCTGTTTTGTTTCAAACCATTTTCTTGGCCATAGGTGCAGTAGCGATTTGAAAGAGGTTGTCAATTCAATCGCACATTCCGCATCGTCCCAAGAGTACCTTGTCATCTTTTCCTCGGCGCGTTTCCATCTCCTGTACCTTTTCTCGGGATCTTTCTCCAGCCATAATAGAAACATTGTGGCAGCGCGCATTACTTTTCCACCTTGATATTCCGGCAAGCATTGAACATTATATACCGAGTAAACAACCGCGTTGTATATTTGTACACATCTTCCAATAAATGAGCCGGCACATGCATCCATTGGAATTATATCAATGTAAACACCATGTTCTATATCTTCATGGACGCTTCTTTTATTGATAAAGGTTGTTGTCACATCTACCAACTGCATTACGCGATGATGATAGTTTTTTTCTTTTGTTGTTCGACACAGAATATATTTTTCACTGTTGGTTTTTTTCCATATATCCCAAAGTTTTTCGTAATCCTCTCTTGGCATAAAAACATCTAAATCATCATCCCAAGGAATAAATCCTTTATGGCGTATTGCCCCCAAACAGGTTCCGCCGCCAACCCAATATCTGAGCTGATTATTATTGCAAATAGAGATGTAATATTTTAGAATATCCAACATTTTATTCTGTAATTCCGCAATTCCAAAAGAATTATCTTTTACACTCACGGCGCTTCCCTCTTTTTTACCTCACATCACTTTGTTTCTATGGCATCTACAAATGTAACAAGTTCTCTCTGATGAAAAAGACTCTTGCCGGCCACTGTCTCCCCTTTGTCAATCCCCTCCGTACTTTCCTGCTTAAACAAAATTCTCACCGTCGCAAACAAAATCCGAATATCCTCCGCAATGCTGAGATGGGATATATATATTAAATCCATCTGCAATTTCTCATATGGCGGGGTGTTGTATTTTCCGTATACCTGCGCATAGCCGGTGAGTCCAGCTTTCACTTGCAGGCGCAAATCGAACTCCGGCAGCGTTTCACAATACTGTTCCGCAATCTCCGGACGTTCCGGCCTTGGGCCTACCAATGACATCTCCCCGCAGAAGATATTCCAGAGTTGAGGTAACTCATCAATGCGGAAGCGGCGGATGATCCGCCCGACTTTTGTTACACGGTCATCGCTGTCGCCTGTAGAGAGACGCGCCACGCCATCCCTTTCGGCATCGACCCGCATACTGCGAAATTTAATAACCTGGAAGATTTGTCCCCCTTTTGATAAACGCTTCTGCTTATAAAGGACCGGCCCACTATCCGTTGCTTTGATTGCGATGGCAGTGATAAGAAAAATCGGCGAGGTAATCAATAGCCCCACTGCTGAAAACAGGATATCCATCAGCCGTTTCACAAACAGATACTCCGGCTGCGGACGGCAGCGCCCTGTCCGCAACATTGGCAAATGCAGCATATGGATTGGATGTGCGCTCCGCATCAATATATCGCCGATACGCGGTGTGATATATGTAATCACATCTGCCGAAATGCACTCCTTCAACAGGAGATTCCGCTCATGGCTGTGAACGCCGCACAGAAATACCGCATCTGCCTGCGACAAATCAGGAAATGCTCCCGACAGCGCTTCCTCCACACTCATTTTCTGGATAATTTCAAATTTCTGGCGCATATTCGGTTCGTTTAAAAACTGCACCATGTCCTCGCGCTGGTCATAAATTAAGATCGTTTTTCGTGCTGGCCATTTGTGGAAATACCAACGCCTTGCCCATATACTCCACAAGGCCGACAGCCCTATCTGGACTGCCAACACCAGCACAAGCGGAAGCGGATTTGGAAGATGTTTGCTCAACAGCCATGTTATAAAATACATCACGCCATTTGCCATTAGCGCCGCCAGGCTCTGGCTATATACTGTCTCTGATACAGGATTTATGGAAATATAGAACGCATCGTAAATACGCCCAAATACCAGATATAGCATCATGAACAACGCAATTACCAGGTAATTACCGCGCGCATAAAAGGGTGCGGCAATTTCTTTTGCATAAGCCGCATACCAGCATACCGCATATGGCAGTGTCAAAAGCAACAGATTCAGCCCTTTTGCCACCCGCAGCATCAAATCATGTTGGAATGTATCCACTTTCTTCACAATGTACGATCCCTCTTTAACTTGCACTCCCCAGCCGCCGCACCATCTCTGCCTGCACATTAGATAGCGGCCTATATCCATTGACTGCCGGATTCCCCATCTTATCGGGATATGCCAGCATCCTTTGTCGACGCAGCCATGCGCCCAGCCAAATCCCATCCTGCGTCTGATAGTCCATCGGGATGGTGTTCGTATGATTCTCTTTCAGATACTCCTCGGCCAGCCCATATAGATGTGTCCAGTTGGTGCGTGCTGTCCAGCGCATTCCAAGCCGATCCAAAAGTAATTTACGCTCTGCGGATAACGCCCCTTGCTGTCCTTGGGGAATACGGTAGCATTCCCGCTGATAACGAATCCATGCGCCCAGTTTCAGGCCATCATTGGTTACATAGTCCTTTGGTACTTCCAAATCCCTGTGTTCCCTATAATACTCGCATGCCGCCTGGTATCCTTTTTCCCATTGGACATCATGATGGTTCTCCCACAACATACCAATTGCGTTTAACGCTTTGATGCGTTTCGGCGTCAAATAGTTCGTACTATCCTTACGGTAATTGTTGCGCAGATTGCTAATCCATAGCCCTAACTTTATCCCATCTTCGGTCACATATTTCCTTGGGATCAGAAGATTCCCATTTTCCTCATAGTATCGTCTGGCCGCTTCATAGCAGGTATCCCACCGGGCATCTTCCGTGTTCCACACCATGCCAATCGCATCTAATCTCTGGATACGCTCGTCCGTTAAAATATGCTGCCGTTTTGGGTCATTGCGATACGCTCGCTGATTGACAATCCATTGTCCCAACGCGATGCCGTCCGCCGACCTGTAATTACAAGGGACATTCAAATCCCCATTCTGACGGTAATACCGCTCCGCCTCTCGAAAGTTGCGTTCCCACCGGACATCATTTTTATTGCCCCATACCATGCCGATGCTGTCAAGCTGCTCGATCTGACGTTCGGTCAAAGTCCCCGGCTGACGGCCATCCCTGATCTGCGCTTGCAGCAATATCCACCGACCGAGATTCAGTCCGCCTGGTGTGCGGTACTTGCGCGGCACTTCTAAATTTCCATGTTCCGCCGCATAGAGGCTTGCCGCCATATAGTATTGATGCCATCCGCCGCTGAGGCTGTTCTCCAACTGCTCAAACAGCAGACGACAGTCCTGTACCTGTTCGGTAACTTTGAAGCGTTCAGCTATGACTTGTTCCTGTTCGCCATTGGCATACAGACGATGAACGGCAGCATCCATTTCTCTTTGCAGACCGTCAATACTGCATAAGCCGTCGGCATTGCAGACACAATCGAAAATCACCGGGATATGAGCGTCCCCGGCTGTAAGCGCTCGGCCAATCTGCTGTTTGTAAATAATTGGGCTGACGGTCGGGCGGAACAAAATCACGCCGGAGATGCCCTTGACATGAACGCCCTCATTGAGCATATCGACGCAGAACAGGAGTTTCAGATGATCGCTGTTATCTGCCTTGAATGCTGCAAAGGCTTTATCTGTTTCCGGGTCGCTGGAAAATACGGTGTACAGACGCGGTTCGGAGTCCACCTGCGCAAACCACTCTTTTGCGTGGGATGCCATTTCCTTCATATGCTCGAAGCCGGAGCAGAACACAATATATTTACCATGTGGTTCAGACATATGGTTTGCAAAAATATCTTCAAGACCTTCCGCCTTGTCGATGGCGCGGCGCAGGGCGTCCAAGTATGCCTGACTTTCCCCCCGCAAGCCGTCTTTTTGCACGTCCACACGCTTTTGATACAGTTCCAACTCTTCCTCGTAGTGGTACAATACACTGATATACTCCGGGCAGGGCAGGATGCCGCGCACGATGGCCTCACCGAGTGTCATTTCGCTGGCGATGTTGCCGTCGAACAGCTCATCAGCCATGTCGCGCTGGTTGTCCAGATAGCGGATACTTGTGGCGGAGAGGCCTAACAGTTTTGCGTCTTTGCAAGCGCGCAAAAGGCGCTCGACGCCCTGCCCCCAGCAGGCAGCGCCGCAGCGGTGGAACTCGTCTAATATAATGTACGCAGGGTGGGTATCGGCAAGCGCGGTGATTTCCTCCGCTGTCAGCATCATCAGTTTTGCGTAGGTGAAGAAGCGGACATTTTCAAGTGACAGCGACGGTTCGACATGGTGCAGGTTCTCGCACTGCGTCTTGTAGATGACCTCGCTTGGCGAAAGCCAGAGGATTGATTCGTTGGGGTGATCTTCGATCAGCTTGAACGCGATAAAGCTCTTTCCTGTACCCGTGGGGTGGACGATGGAGGCTTTGCCGGTGCGGTCAAGCATAGCCGCGGCCTGCTCATAGGCGTGGCGGTTGTGGGTGAACAGGTCAAGGCTCATGCGTCAGTCCTCCCCTCTCGTTTGTCACAGAATACGCATTTTGTTGAAAAAATGGGCGCAAAACAGCCCTGCAAATCTAAC
>CANCXY010000118.1 GCA_947381875.1 uncultured Clostridia bacterium
CCACGTCTCGCAACACTCTTTCCCTACACGACGCTCTTCCGATCTTGTTCCACGCGCGTGGGCGAAAGGGAAAGCCCCTTGCCCAACAGCTTTTGCATGCGCAGTTTATCCTGCGCGAAAAAATGCACCGGGCCGCAGGCGCGTTCCATGGCGCACAGGCTCGCGCCCATACTGCCATCCCGCCGCAGGGCTTCCTCCAGCGCTGCCGCCGCGGGCGTATCCGAACGATAGCAGACGCCCAGCAAGTCCAGCGCGGCGGCGGGCGTGGGGGCGCGTTCGGCCTCCGTCAGCGTATCGGGCGAGGGGGTCTGCAGCTCCATGACAGGCTGCATCGCCGCGCTCAACGGCGCGCCGCCTGTTTCGGTGGTGACAAAGCTGACATAGAGCGCCTGGGAAGGGCTTGTCAATGCGCGGTAGAAAAACATCTGTTCCAGCAGCGTGCGGTTCACATAGCTGCCCGGCATCTCAACGCCTTTCAGTACCAACAGGTCGCGGTCGGCATGCGAAAGGAGGCCGCTCGCGCCCAAAAGGCGCGGGAAATGCCCCTCGGACACGCCCAGAACAAAACACACCTTCGGCCTGTCAAGCCGCATGCGGTCGGCCGTGGTGAGGATCACAACATCCTGCGTCTGTGGCACACTTCCCAACTGCGCCGCGTGCAGGAGCAATGCGAACAGTTCGGCGTATTCGGCGGGCGTCACCTCATCTGTGCCTAAAAGCTGTTCCATCTGGTCCAGCAGCGCCATGATATGCTCCCATGCGTCATAGACGGCGCGCGCACGCGGCAGGTCGCCCGCCTGTTCATGGGCGCGCGCGGCCTCCTGCGTGTGGGTATCGCCGCCGAACGCCGCCAACAGCAGGTAAAGGCGCTCGGAAATGCCTGCCGCCGTTTTTTCCCGTTTCGCGGCAGACAGGAAGGTTTCGATGGGCGTCATCACCATTATGCGCATCGCTTCCAAACGTTCCAGCGCGGCCCCGTCTTCTTCAGTCATTTCCGCGCCGAAACCCGCCGGGTTTTTGGTGAAGGGCGCGCGCCAGTCTTCGGCGCGCAAATCCCAGGTGTATGCGTAGTTTTCCAGCTCCGCCGTCTCCTCCGGCGCAAGGCCGCACAGGTCAGTTTTGAGCATGCGGAGAATCGTCTCGCTGACAGGCCCTTTGCGCAGCAGCTCCAGCGCGGCCAGGAAAAAAACGGCGGGTGCGGTGTGTTCCGGGCTGGCGGTCTCATCGCTGAAACTGGGAATACCCGCCAAGGAAAACTCATAGCGCAGCGGGGCCGCGTAGTCGTCCAGCGTGCGGCAGATCACCGCTATTTCCCCATAGTGCAGCCCATTTTCACGCACAAGCGCGGCGATACGGCACGCGACAGTTTTACACTCCTCATAAATGCCGGCGGCGGGCGTGACCCATATCCCGCTGCCCGCGTTTTCCACCACTTCACCGCCCGCGAGACGAATATTCAGCGCGGCCAGGGCGGGCGCGCCGATGTGGCGAAAATCTTCCTGCATCCATTTGGGGGCAGCGATGGAGACCCCCTGTTTTGACGCAATGCGGCGCAGGCGCTGGGCGGTTTTTTTGACAGGGCTGAACATGCCAAGCCCTGCCTCATGGTCGGCTAATTCATCACAGCAAAGCGTGACCGTACACTGTTCTGCCAGGACAAGGCGCTCGAACATGCGGTATTCCGGCGCTGTAAAGCCGTCGAAGCCGTCGACAAATATCGCGGTATCGGCGAGGAATCTGTCATCCATTCGCTCCGCGGCAGTGGTGATGCGGTCGGCGGGGTCCATGGCGGAGCCGCGGATCACTTCTTCGTAGGCGGCGTATATCTGGCCTAACTCCGCTAATTTTGCGCCGTCGTTCCCCGCTGCCTGGGCGGCGGAAAGCAGTATTTCCGGCGATGCGCCCGCCGTCTTTAATTCTGTGATGGCGTCCGCGCACAGGCTGCAAAAGCCTGTACTGCGCCGGTGGCGGCTGTAAGTGGGCAGGCTGTCACCAAGGCGGTCCAGCGCACGGCGCACCGCCACAACACGGGCGGCGTCCGTAAGCGTCTGGGCCGCCACGCCGCCGAAGGTTTTCAGCACGAGTTCGGCAAAGCGCGTGAAGCTGTAGGCTTCGGCAAAGGCGCTCAGCTCATCGCCAAGTCGGCTGTACAGCATCATTTCGGCGGACGAGGAAAACTGCTCCGGCGCAAGCAGGATGCTTTTTTTGCCCGCCAGCGCGCGCACTTTGATTTCCGCAAGCGTCCGCTCGGTCTTGCCAGTACCGGAAATGCCCAGGATCAGTTGCAGCAAGGACAGCGCCTCCTTTTTGGGACTATTTTTGTTCGATGGAAAGTCATAAATACAATTTCAAAACAACTTCCCCATCATTCATTTCCCCGTTTTCCTTAAAGCCAAATTGATGGTAAAGGGATAAAGTATTTTTATTACCTGGTTTCGTGGATAATGTAATGATGTCTGCGTGATTGTCTCTGAAATATTGAATGATCTCTTTTAATGCCGCATGCCCATAACCCTGCCCCTGCAACGATTGATCGATCATGAACCGCCACAACCAATATTTATCTTCTGGGTCCTCATTGTTTTCATCCCAGGCAAACATCGTAAACCCCACCATTTTTTCATCCGCGTAAATGACAAATGGCCTTGCAACGTCATTGTTTTCCTGCGCTTCCTTCCAGGAACCTTCATTGGAGGCTATATATTCCGATTGGGCGGGGCTTACTTTCAGCGCAAAGCATTCCCGTTTATTTTGTTCTGTAATTTTTTTCAGCGTTATCTTCATAGCGGCACTCCTGTCAAGAAAAATCCCTTCCCGGAATCAAGATGGGTTTCCAAAGGGGCTACGCCCCTTTGGCGGAGTCCAGAGGCGGAGCCTCTGGGCAGGTTTGGGCGGCAGCCCAACAGTCAGGGGAATCGTTTGGCGTTTTGTTCGCGGATATAGGCGCTGATTTGCCGGTCCGCCTCGTCGAGTTCTACGCGGAAGGAGGCGGCGGGCACACGCAGGGCGCCGTGGCCGAGGATGATCATCTGTTCCGCTCCGTCCGAGGTGACAACGCGCACCCGGTGCCGTTTGCCAAGCTCATACGTTACGCGCTCGATATACATATCCGCTGTCTGCGCTTCTTTGGTGTAGACGACATCAATATTATGATATTTTTCCACAGACCCCTGCCCGCCGCGCACTTTATAGGCGTCAAATACCAAAATGACGCGGCTGCCGCGATAGCCGGCGAAATTGCACAGGGCGTCCATCAATGCCCTCCGCGCCGCCTCTATGTTTTCATTTGCCAGAGCGTGCAGGTCGTCCCACGCGAAAATCACATTGTAACCGTCCACCAGCAGGTATTCAGGGCCGGACGGCGCGGGCGCGGTCTGCCGGTGCGCGCTTCCCTGCCCCGACGCGGCGGGGCGCGGCGTCGGGCGGAACGCGCGCGCCGCCACCGGGCCGTAGGTGCGGGTAAAAATGGCTTCCAATTCCTTATCCAGCGCCAATCCCGCCGCGTAGCTGCCCGCCCCGCGCCGGGCGTGTGGTTCCGGTTCCGGCTCTGCTTCTTCTTTCTCCAGGCGCAGGCCGCTTGTGACGTGCATATGCCGCTCTACCTCGTTCCATGGCACATTATAGCCCGCGCCATGGGAACAAAATACGGAATCGGCGGGGTTTTCCGTGTCGCGGTCGGCGTCGTAGGCGGCGGCAGCGATCACCTCCTGCGCGTTGTGGCATGGCTCATACCCGCGCAGCACGCAGGAAAAATGCCCGCGCCCTTTGGTATAGGCCGCCACCTGCGTCTGATAGCCGCGCGCTTCGGCGGCAGGCACGCGGCCTGTGAGGTGCGCGGTGTCCCCTTCCGTTTGCGGCGGTTCAAAAATGCCGTCCATGCGCTGGATATCCGTCAGCGCCCGGCCCAAGGTTTCGGCGGGGACTGTCAGGCAGAAGTCATACCACGGTTCCAGCAGCACGCTCTGTGCCTTTTTGAGGCCCTGACGCACCGCGCGGTAGGTCGCCTGGCGGAAATCACCGCCCTCGGTGTGTTTCTGATGCGCGCGCCCGGCCACAAGCGTGATCTTCATATCGGTAATCGGTGCGCCGGTGAGTACGCCGCGATGCTCTTTTTCCGCAAGGTGCGTGAGGACTAACCGCTGCCAGTTCCCGTCCAGCATATCTTCACTGCACGCGGAAGCAAACTGCAGGCCGCTGCCGGGCATACCGGGTTCCAGCAGCAGGTGTACCTCGGCATAATGGCGCAGCGGTTCAAAATGGCCCACGCCCTCCACAGGCGCGGCAATGGTCTCTTTGTAGACAATACTGCCGGCGCTGAAGGAAACGTCCATAGAAAAGCGGTCGGCAATCAAGCGGCGCAAAACTTCCAACTGCACCTCACCCATTAACCGGACGTGTATCTCCCGCAGCGTCTCATTCCAGCAGACGGCCAACTGCGGTTCTTCTTCCTCAAGCTGGCGCAGTCGCAAAAAAGCCGTATGCGGGTCTGTCCCTTCAGGCAGGAGTACCCGCGCCGTAAGCACGGGCGTCAGCGTTACCCCGCGCGCGTCCGGCTGTGTGCCTAATCCTTCCCCCGGCCAAGTGCGGGAAAGGCCCGTTACGGCGCATACCGTACACGGGCCGGCTTCCTCCGCCGCAGTAAAACGCGCGCCGGAATAGATGCGGAGCTGATCTGCTTTTTCCTCCCACGCCTCACCCAGCGGCGTTTGGCCGCGCAGGAGCATTTTGCTTTTGAGCGTCCCGCCCGTCACTTTCAGATACGTCAGGCGCGTGCCACCAGCGTCCCGCGCGATCTTGAACACGCTTGCGCCGAACTCCGCCGGGGCCGCAGGCATGCGGGTATAGAGGGAAAGGCCGTCCAGCAGGGCATCTACGCCCGCCAGACGCAGCGCGGAACCGAAATAGACGGGCGTCAGGCGGCGCGCGGCAACCAATCCTGTCACCGCCTCGCCGGATACACGCCCTGTCTCTAAATAACGCGCCAGCAGATCTTCATCCCGCAGGGCAGCTTCCTCACAGAAGCTCTCCCCTTCCGGCGCGCCGGTAAAATCTACGCAGTCGGCGCACAGCTCTTTTTGCAGGTGCGCGAGGAGCGCTGTGCTGTCGGTATCAGGCAAGTCCATTTTGTTGACAAAGAGGAACGTGGGGACCTGCCACTGCCGCAAGAGCCGCCAGACGGTGCGCGTGTGGCTTTGCACCCCATCCGAGGCGCTGACAACGAGTATGGCGTAATCCAATACCTGTAACGTGCGCTCCATCTCGCCGGAAAAATCGACGTGGCCGGGCGTGTCAAGCAGTGTGACCGTCAGGCCGTCCAGCGGCAGGATGGCCTGTTTGGAAAAAATCGTAATGCCACGCTCACGCTCCAATGTCTCGGTGTCTAAAAAAGCGTCCCGGTGGTCGACGCGTCCGAGCCGGCGCAGTGCGCCGGCTCGGTACAACATTGCTTCCGAAAGGGTGGTTTTTCCCGCGTCTACATGAGCCAGGATGCCAACGACCAGTTTTTTCCCCATGGCGCTGCCTTAACGCCTGCCGCGCCTGTGGGAGGAACCGTTTTTGTGGTGGGCGTCCGCGTGCTGCCCGCGCCCCGCGTGGATATGGAAGAAATAGTATGCGGCCAGCATGATCACCGCGGCGGCGATCAGGACGACCAGGATCCAGATATGGCTTGGCGCGGAGGAAGCAGGCTCTCTCTGGTTGAAGAACGTATCCTCATTCCAACTGTCGGAAGCGCCCCCCAAAGAGGAAACGCCGCTGGGGGTGTCAGAACCGGAGGTATCCGCCACGCCGCTGGATACGCTGTTTTCCGACGACGCCGTGCTGGACGCCCCGCCGTTCTCCCCGGACGCACCGGCATCACTGGAAGCGGCATGCGAAGCCGAAGCGGTACTGTTCGCGGGGATCACGGGATTGGGCACAGCGCCCGCGCCCGGTGCGCCGACACTGCTTGCGGCATTTGGCACTGAAATGACCGGAGGCGGGGTTAAACTGCCCGCGCCGCTGGAACTGCCTGTGCTGTCCACGCCGGATACCTGCGTATTGACAGGCACAAGCGCGCCAATCGCATTTTCTAATGCAATACGCGCGTTTTCAATTTCCTCCGGCGTTGCGTCCGCGCGGCCTTTCAGCTCCTGGATATGTTGGAGAGCCGCCTGTAATGCGGCGTAGCTCTCTGCGGTATAGGCGCTGGACGGGTACTGCGCCGCCTGCTCGGCCACCGCGTCCAGTGCCGAAAAATCGGGCGCGGGCGGCTGCTGCACGGGCGGAATTACCACGGGGATACTGCTGCTGGCGCTGGAAGAAGGGGACGAGGAGGATGGCACAGAGGGGGACGGCGTAGAAGATGATGTGTCAGATGGATCCGGTGGTGTGGGGGCAGACGAATCTGTTCCACCTGAACCACCGCCCTGATATTTTTCCGGGTCAACCATATCGCCGTTTGCTGAACAGAAAATTTTCGGGCCTTTTTCTGGGTCAATGTGAAGTTCCCGATTGATCCTGCCCAATTCGAGGGTGGTTTTACCGGCGAACAGCGACTCCGCGTCAGCTATATACAGGGTAAGGGTTTTCTTATTTTCATTGTAGCGCTTTTCTTGAATGGTAAACGCGCTGTTGAAATCGAATTGCTGTTCCTCCTCTACGGTCTCCCCGTTCGTTAGAACGATGCTTACCTGAAGCGCGGTAACACTTCTACATACATCTTCTGGCAGGGTGATGCTTACGTTGTTAGCGTCGTCAATATGGATAAATGCGTTTTCCTCCGCATACGCCGTAACAGTTAGCGTACAGAAAAGGAGGAGCGCTGCGATCAAAACAGATAAAATACGTTTCATTCCTTTTCCTTCCCCTTTCTGTCACGCCTTACCGTCCCCCGCCGCCCAGTGTAAGGGACGGCAAGGTGGACGGCATTTCTATAGGCAGTGAATCGCTTACAAGGCGCTGCCCTTCGTTTGTCTGGGCGTTGTCGACACGGTACAGCTCTGCGCGTACCTGCTGAATGGATGAAAGGTCTGTGTCCGGCGCTACCCAGTAGATCCAGATACCATCCGCCACATCACGCAGTTTGCCCTCTGCCGGTACTTCGGCCAGGATGATCTGCTGTGCGTTCAGCGTACCGTCTGCCTCTGTGCTGCCGATGACGTTCCCATTCTGGTCGTACAGCATCACTACATTGTAAGCCGGGTTGCCTTTATAGCTCCCTGTAAAGACAATGGAACCTTTGGGGATCACGTCGCCTTGTTTATCCCCGTAAACATAGTCTTCGCTCAATTTGCCAACGGCCGGGTCGTTCGTCTCTGTGCGCTTCCATTCCACATTATCGCCAGTCACGCCCAGAACGTCCAGTTCCGCAATATGCACCGTAGTACCCGATGCGTCAAGGATTGCAAACTGCACTGCCGTAGTGGTATAAGAGGCGATATTGCCTTTGCGCCCGAAGTAGACGTCGCCGCCCTCTGCATCTGTGAAACTGCCGGAAGCGGCTTCCATCCAACTGCCGCTTTCATCGCGCACGCGGATGCTGTATTGCCCAACGGCATTCTGCCCGCCGGAAGTGTAGGAAAACCCTTCGATCGCCAGCGGGCGGCCAAATTCGATTGTCACAGCCGCGCCTTCGCCTTCGACCACGCCTTCAAATACGGTAGCATTTTTGTTATCCACCGCAAGACGAATTGCAGACTCCACCTTCGGCTCACAGGGGTCATCCTCTGTCGCGTCTTTGGACGCATCTCCTTTCAGCGCTTTCAAATTTTCTGTTTCCGCAGTGAAAGAAGCCTTGTCAACGTATTTATCATGTTGAATCTTGACCAGGGGCAGTGTCATAACGGCTGAACGGTTCAGGAACTTGTCAATCGCCGTTACCTCGTAAAATACGACGCGGTTATTCATCGTGGTAACACAATCCCGAAAGATGCTGCTGGTAGCAAAGCCCACCGGTTCACGCTCGACCTTGCCGCCCTCTGTGGTGCAGCGCACGACTTCAAAGCCGAGCAGCTCACCTTCGGGCAGCAGGGATGAAAGCGTCAATACGACGGTATTAGCCGCGTTGGCGTCGATCTTGGCTGTGCTGTTTGTGCCGACACCTGCAGTCGTTCCATCGGCCTTTAGATGGCCGCCGCCAGTATGTGTCAAACGGTAGGCGCGCGCGTCGTCGGTGCCGTAATAAATAGCGCGCGTCTCTTTGGTGAACTGCTGCGCGTACTGCTTTGTCCCCTCGTCAGGGATCATTCCCCAGCGTTCAAAGAATTCCAGAAGATCCTTTTCCGCCGCCGCGCAGGACAGGCGCATCAGCACCTGGTCCGTACCGCCGGAAAGTGTCAGCGCTGCGCCGCCTGGCTTCGGTGCGCTGGCAGGTGTGCGGGCGTAGCGGTCTACACGCGCAAAGAACAGATTGTTAAGCTGTTCACTGTGGTTTTCATACGTTTTGAAATTCCAGCAGTTATCATAGGCAAGGTGCAGCTGCCAGTAAAGGCCAAGCTGGACAAACACGCTGGAAGCGCGCCCTGTCTCACCGGAAGTCACTTTTTTGTATATATTCGGATAATGGGAGTTCAGCCGCACGCTGTCATTCGTGTCGTGGGACTGCGCCAGCAGAGCGAAATAGTTGTTTGTGATCTCGGCAACAGCATACGAACCCTGGTTGATGCAGTGCCCAATCTCATGTGCAATGCCCCAGCCGAAATAGCGTCCGCTCACATATTTCCCATTTTCCGACTGCACCGGCGCAGAAGTGAACATGCCGGGCGCGGAACCCCACTCAATACCGATATGGTTCCCCGCCGCATACATGAACGCGCCCGCAAACATACGCTGGTAACGGATATTGAGATGTCCGCGCGGGTACTGGTCGACCACGTTTTCCGCCTTCGGGTTCAGCCCCTTATGCTGATAGAACAGGTCCATCATACCTTCCATCGCGTCCATAGAATCCACAAGCCTGTTCGCGCGTTCCTCCGCGGTCCCGCTGCCAACGCCGGCCAAAATCTGCTGGGCAGGCAGAGAGACAAGCATCGTCTCCAACAAAACATCGCTTGCGCCAAGAATGCAGTTCTGCGCATCGTAGGCATACTGCACGGATGCGGGAGCCTGCACAGCGGAACCTGCGCCGGAATGGAAGGAATTGTGAGCTGCGCTCATATCGGCACAGTAGGTATCCAGCGCCTTGATATACGCTGCTGCGCGCGTCAAACGTTCTGCCCTGTCCTCCACACGATACAAATCGAGTATGGGCACCTGTACGCCGCCGCTGACACGCACCGCATACTTCCCGGTGTCTGCCTCCTTGCCCGTATATTGCACATACAGCGCGCCGCCCCTCTCATAGGCAAGTGTTGAAATCTGGGGCACGGTGATCTCATTGCGGCCAACTTTCAATGTGCAAACTGTGCTGGCTACGCCGGAAGATTCCGCGTGGTACTGTGTGGCTATAAGCTGAAGATTGGTGCTGTCACCCGTCTTTTTGCTGCTGTGGCCCACATAGACGACAATGGTTTCCCCTGCCGCCGCCGTAACGCCGAGCGGCTGCCAGGCGTTGAGGCCGCTGAACCCGCGGTTCACATCCGAAGTCGTGATGGTGTTATGTACCGTCACCGGCTGGGCCAGCGTCTTGCCCAGCGCCAAAATCTCCTCCGCCGTTTTCAGTTCCTTCTCCAACACTGCTGCGTCTGGATGGCACTCGCCGCTTTCATCCGGCGTTTCAAGGCGTGCGCGCAGGGTGTCAATGGTCTCCTGGGTCACATCGTCGCGCAGGACTGTATGCAAATCGTCTGTGTACAGCGCAAAGATGTCGTCTTCCAGGGAATCATAATGGTAGAAGCACACTTCCGAAATGGTGATTGTACCATTTGCAACCGAACGCGCCAGAGCAATACGCAGCTTGGAAGTTGTGACAGGCTGTGCCAGGCGCAACCAATAATAGGCGCGGCCATTGCTGTCCAGACGGCGCTGGATAGAAAC
>CANCXY010000119.1 GCA_947381875.1 uncultured Clostridia bacterium
GGCAAGCCCCCCTTTGGAAACCCATCACGCGCGGCAATTTCATTGCCGCGCACCCCCGATTTCCGGGCTTCTTTGACTATATACAGGTTATAGTATACAACCTTCCGCCTCTAAAAAGCAATGAAAACCGCAAAAATTTCTGTTTTTTCACACAGAAGGCGGGAAACCCTTTTTTCGGTTTCCCGCCTCTGTGCCAAGGTCAACCATATTCGGACAAGATGGGATTCCAAAGGGGCGCGCCCCTTTGGCGGAGTCCAGAGGCGGAGCCTCTGGGCAGGTTTGGGCGGCAGCCCAACAATCATATCTGTTTTTTCCTGCGCCGCATGGCTTTTCGCCAGTAGCCGAAAATGGCCAGCGCCAGCATCACGGCCATAATCACCGGCATCATCCAGCCGCCGCCTGTGGCGTCGTAACTGCGCACGTCGCTCCACGCGCGGTCCATCGCGCTGTTCAGCTCATCGGGCAGGACATCCATCGTTTCGCACCGGCCTATCACGTCGGCGGGGGGATACATCAGCTCGTTTTCCCGGTACTCCTCGCTCAGCAGGGGCGGTACGTCCGTGAGGGGGGAGGAATAGCAGATATACTCCGCGTTCGCCAGCGCTACCTGTGTTTCACACATGAAGTTGATGAACATTTCGGCGGCTTCCCGGTTCCGGCTCCCTTTGGGGATGCACATCGCGTCAATATACAGATTCGTGCCCTCCGGCGGCAGATAGAGCGCGAGATCGGGGTTATCCTCCATCATTGTCATGCCGTCGCCGACATAATAGGGGGCCAGCGCGGCCTCGCCGCCGCTCATTTTATCGAATACCTCGTCCATCACATAGCTCTGTACTACGGACTTCTGCTCCTTCAGCTTCTCCGCCGCTTGGTCGATCTCCGCCGTGGTGTGCGGGTTGATGGAGTGGCCCAGAAGTTTTCCCGCGACGGCAAAGGCATCGCGGCTGTTGTTGAACATCAACACCTGTCCCGCGTAGCGCTCGTCCCATAGGATGCCCCACCCCTGCGAGAGATCGCCCTCGCTGACCATCGTCGTATTGTAGATAAGGCACACAAGCCCCCAGGTGTAAGCGACGCTGTATTTGTTTTCGGGGTCGAACGGGCGGGAGCGGTACGCCTCGCCGATCCCCGCCGCGTTGGGGATATTGCTTAAATCCAATTCCTCTAACATGCCCTCCGCTGCCATCTTGCCAATCATATAGTCGCTGGGGATGATGATATCATAGCTCCCGCCGCCGCTTTTCAGCTTGGCGTACAGGCTTTCGTTCGTATCGTAGGTGGTATAGTTGACGCGGATGCCCGTCAGGCGCTCAAATTCCTTGATAACGTCCATCGAACCATCCGTCCCGTTGGAGATATATTCGCCCCAGTTGTACACGTTCAGCGTGACATTCTGGTCCTGAAAACGCGTATAGTCATAGCCGGGCGCGACCTCCACCCCCTCGGCGGCGGCTATGGGCGCGCAGGAGAAGGCTACCGCCAAACAGAGCAGCAAAGCAAACCATTTCCGTTTCATCCCCTGCCCTCCTCCCGGCGCGCGGCACGGCGCAGACGGCGCTCCCGCGAGGAATCCACCGCGTTGGAGGCCAGGATAATCGCTAAGATGCCGACAAACAGGATTGTTGAAAGCGCGTTGATCTCCGGGCTTACACGCTTTTTTGTCATGCTGTAAATAGCGATCGGCAGTGTGGGAACATTGCCGGAGGTAAAATAGGAAATGATGAAATCATCAATGGAATAGGTCAGACTAATCAGGAACGCGGAGAGGATTGCCGGGGCAAGCTGCGGCAGCACCACCTTGAAAAACGCCTGGCGCGGGTTGCAGCCGAGGTCCAGCGCCGCGTCATACAGGGCGGGGTCAAGCTGGCGCAGCTTCGGCCCGACATTGAAGATCACATAGGGCAGGCAGAAGGTGATATGCGCAATCAGCAGCGTGCCCATGCCAAAGAACGCCCATTCTGTACCCGTGAGCGATTCTATCCCCTGCCGGAACACGACAAACAGCAGCATCAGGGAAACGCCTGTGATGATCTCCGGGTTTATAACGGGCACATAGCTCACGGCCATCACAACACCGCGGGCGCGCCGCCCCATGCCCTGGATGCCGATCGCCGCCAGCGTACCCACCAGCGTGGCGATAATGGCCGCCGCAAAGGCCAGCAGCATCGTTATGCCGAAACTTTTCAGCACCATTTCATTGTGGAACAGGTTTTCATACCATTTGAGCGTAAAGCCCGTGAACACCGCGCGGCTCTTGCTCTCATTGAAGCTGAACGCCACCAGCACGGCGATAGGCAGATAGAGGAACCCAAACATGAACACCAGCCAGGCTGTCCGTAAAGCGCGGCGCATTTTCATACCATCGCCTCCATTTCCTCTGTGTCCGCCGTAGTAAAGCTCATGCACAGCAGCACAATCACCATCAGCATCAGGCTCATGGCGCTGCCCAGGTTATAGTTATAGCTGTTGCCGAGGAACTGCAGCTCGATTAAGTCGCCAATCAGCAGGTTGGAGCCGCCGCCCAGCATGCGGCTGATGATAAAGGTGGAAATACTGGGCACAAATACCATCGTGATACCCGTGGTGATGCCCGGCATGGAGAGCGGCACCAGTACGCGCGCCACGACCTGGAACGTATTCGCGCCCAGGTCCTGCGCGGCCTCAATGACGCTCTGGTCGATTTTCACCATGATGGTATAGAGCGGCAGCACCATATACGGCAGATAATTGTATACCATGCCCAGCACCACCGCGCCGGAGGTGTTGATCATCTGGAACGGCCCCAGCCCGAACAGAGAAAAAAAGCGGTTGAGCAGGCCGTTCAGCTCCAGCAGCGTCATCCAGGCATAGGTGCGCAGCAGAAAGTTCATCCACATCGGCAGCATAATGAGCATCTGCATCATGCGCTGCCGGGCGGGCGGCATGCGCGAGAGCAGGTAGCTGACGGGGAACGCCGCCGCCAGGCAAATCACAGTAGCCACAGCGGCCAGCACGATACTGCGCGAAAACACCGTGGTATACGCGCCGAGGCTGGTGAGGTTGGCAAGTGTAAAACGCCCCTGCTTATCGGTGAACGCAAAGTAGATGACGATAGCGAGCGGCGCGGCGATAAACGCCGCCATCCAAACGAGGTAAGGCCCCGCAGTCCATCTTGTACGCTTCATGGCCTCACTCCTTTGTACGGTGCATGATATGGATCTCGTCCGGCCCGATTGTCATGCCGATCAGCTCGCCAACTTGGGAAGCCTGCGTGGAATGGATAATCCATTCGCTGCCCGCCTGCCGGACGTGCATCTCATAATGCACGCCCTTAAAGATCACGTTTTCCACCACGCCGGTCAACTGCCCCTGAATAGCCGGGACAACACGGATATCCTCCGGACGCACCACCACCTGCACGATCTCGCGGCTGCCGAAGCCGGAATCCACGCAGGTAAACTCCTGCCCCGCGAACTCCACGCAGAAATCGCGCAGCATCACGCCGTCTAAGATATTGGATTCACCGATAAAATCCGCCACAAAGGCGTTATTCGGTTCGTTGTAGATGTCCTGCGGCGTGCCGATCTGCTGGATGGCCCCCTTGTTCATCACGACAACGGTATCCGACATCGTGAGAGCTTCCTCCTGGTCGTGCGTGACATAGACAAAGGTGATGGCAAGGCTCTGCTGGATACGCTTCAACTCAATCTGCATATCCTTGCGCAGTTTGAGGTCGAGCGCGCCGAGCGGCTCATCCAGCAACAGTACGCGCGGATGGTTCACCAGCGCCCGCGCAATGGCGACACGCTGCTGCTGGCCGCCGGAGAGCGCAGCGGTGTTGCGGTGTTCATACCCTTTCAGGCCCACCAGTTCCAGCATTTCGAGGCTGCGCGCGCGCACCTCCTTGTCCGGCAGCTTTTGCAGGCGCAGGCCGAACGCGACGTTGTCAAATACATCAAGATGCGGGAACAGCGCGTATTTCTGAAACACCGTGTTCACCTGCCGCTTATACGGCGGCACGCGCGTAATATCCTTCCCCGCAAAAAACACGCTGCCTGCCTTCGGCTCTACAAATCCCCCGATCACGCGCAGCGTGGTCGTTTTGCCGCAGCCCGAAGGGCCTAACAGCGTGACAAATTCCTTATCATGGATATCCAGCGAAAGCCCGGCCAGAATAGGCTCCCCGTCAAAATCGACCACAATGTCCTTCAGCGCGACAATGACCGTGCGGTCCATTTCCACCCCTCCCTGTAAAATGGGAAGCGGCCAAAGCGAACCATTTTTGTATATTTCCCCGCCCCGCAGGCGGGGAAATATACGGAAATATCTCCGCGGCTTTGGACGCTCCGTAAAATCTGTTCGTATGTGAAGAACATACGATTGTTATAATACGGGGTATCGCACAGTTTGTCAATCATTTTTCGCAAAATTCCTGCAAATTTCTTTGAATTTCATGGTTTTTCCATAGGCAAACCCAAAAAACACCTGTTTTCCTCCCAAATCCTTTTGAATCCTTCCATATCCTTCACTTTTCCTGCCCGCCGCCCCCAGGGGCTCTGCCCCTGGACCTCGCCGGGCGCTGCCCGGACCTGCCAGAGGCTCTGCCTCTGGACTCCGCCAAAGGGGCACAGCCCCTTTGGAAACCCATCCTGTTCCAAAATTGATTGGTGCCGGGGCTTGACAAGGCAGGCGCGGTGTGGTATTATACATATAGTTAGTATATGCTAACCACAAAATACAAATTTCGCTGTTCCCCGTCTCCGGGCGGGAAACAGAAATACGGACAGGAGCGGGTTTTCATGGGTACTTTTCTTACAGTCCTCATCGCCGGTATCATCGCGGCGGTATTTGCGGCCATTGTCGTTCAGAGCGTCCGGGCGCACAAGCGGGGCGGCGGGTGTTCCTGCGGGTGCGCGGGCTGTCCCAATTCCGGGCTGTGCCACGCGCAGAGCAGCGGACAGCAGCGCGCCAGTGTTCCGGGGGCCGCGCAGAGCAAGTAGCAAAAGCGGGGTACGGCTTCCGGGACATAAGATGCAACGGGAATACCCTGCGGCAGAAAAAACAGGCGCTGGACAGCCCGGCAAGGTGTCCAGCGCCTGTTTCGGCCCCTTATTTGCGACGTTTGATAGGCAGCAGAAGGTCTACCTGGCCGTCAATGCCATTTTCCGGCCAGCCCATGTGGGAGCTGTAGACACTGTTCAGGTATTCTTCCATGCAGCCGCCCTGCGTTTTCCTGGCGGGATCCTGGTAATCCGCCTCATACGCCGGGTTTGTTTGGATCCATTCCTTGAAAAAGTTCCACTCATGAAAATCCGGGAAGTTAATCGTATAGGCCGCGTACATCCCGCCGGGGAAGTGTTTTTTTGTCAGCGGCACGGGCACTTCCATATCGTCGGGGATTGTCAGCCATTCCTCGTAGCCGTGCTGATCCTCTCCCGGTTCGGGGGCGGGATTGTTAAAGCCGAACAGGCGGGCATCGGGTTTCTTCTCATACAGCCCGGTGGAACGGATAAAGTTGTCCATCACTTCCCCTGCCGCTTCCTCCGGCGCGTCCCCGGCGCATTGATACGCCGCCACGGTGCAGGGGGGCAGGAGTACGATCCGAATGCCGCTCCCCTTTTCGGCCATCTCTTTTTCTGAACGCATTGCTTTTTCCTCCTTGAACTGATGTTTTTTCAGAGGCAGAGTTTCCGTCCATTCTTCGACCATGCTTTCCCGCATCAGCTCCGTGGGGCTTTGGCCGGTCGCGTCCTCGCACAGCAGCCGCAGCAATCCTTCCAGCCCCTTTTTCATAGCGCGGAGGGCCGCCTCGCCGTCGTCTATGCCGCGGATATGTGCCTGTAAGATGCGGATAGATTCTTCCTTGTCCCCATCTATCATGCGGCCAATCTCTTTCAGCGGTATCTGCAGCTTACGCAGAAAGAGGATCTGGCGCACCCTCTGCACGGCGTCCGCGTCGTATACGCGGTACGCATAGCCCTCCCTTCGTGCGCTTTCCAACAGCCCTGCCTGCTCATAATATCGGAGCATCCTGGCGGAGACCTGAAACGCAGCTGATACTTCTCCGATTGTCATAAGATACATCCTCTCAGCCTCCTTGCCCACGAGTATACAGTACGACATCGTGTCGCAGTCAAGAGGGTTTTTCAGAAATTTTTATAAAAAACGGCAGGAGCGGCACACAGGAAATGCCGCCCCTGTTCTCACAGCTTTTGTATTCCCGTGCATTTCCCCGCCCTGTGGGGGAAATACACAAAACTCTTTGCCGCTGCCCTCAAGCGGACTGGCGGCGGAACCTGGCGGGCTTGTCCACCTCCCGTTCCGCCTGTGCAGCTAGCGCATTCAAGCTCTCTACCATCTTCCGCGCGGCCTCATCCCGCAAAGCACGGTTACAGGGGAGGGGTATTGATTCGGAGCAGCACACAGCCTCACCTGTTACAATGCGGCTCTGGCGCGAGCAGAAAACAGGGATAAAGCGCAGCGGGCGACCCGTGTGTTCCCGGAAGGGTTTATCCAGCCGGAAAAAGCCCTTGTAAATTTTGCCGGTGGCGGCGTCCCTGCTCTCATAGGCGACATCCGGGCAGAGCAGGACGCTTTCCCCGCGCAGCAGCGCTTCTACTGTATCGCGCATGGTCTGTTTTGTGCGGTGCAGGTCGCGGTAGACGGGGATTGCGCCGAACGAGCGCAAGGTGCCCGGCACGACCCAGGACAGCACGCCCGCTGCCATGTAAGCCGCAAAACGCGGCCAACCAAAGCGCTGGGTAAAGGTATAGTGGTAGTAATGGTCAAAACAGCTTTGCCTGTCCAGAAAAACGGCCAGCACCCACGGGCGCGGCGTATCCCGTAGCAACAGCAGGCTGTGGATAGGGCCGAACATATTCCGGTGATGCACTACATACACACAAGGGCTTTCGCAGGGGTCGTCGACCTCCCAGAAATACAGAAAGATGCGGGCCATAGCGCGCAGGAACCGCGCCCACGGGCCATACACCTGCCGACGCTCATTTTCATTCATAATCAAGAAGCCTCCCCGGGCAGTGGAGATAATTTCCGTGTATTTCCCGGCCCTACGGGCGGGGAAATACACAAAAACGCCTCTCTTTGGACCTTTCCAACGCGGGAAAGGGTTCAAAACTCGTCCTTTTCCCCGTCGCGAGCGAGGAAAAAACGGGCGCTTATGTATGCGGACACTACTATGTATTATACGAAGGTCACAGCCAATTTACTACATGGCACAGGAAAATTTTGTGAAAAAACGCGGGGCGGGATTTTCACTCTTTCCGTTTGGCCGAAAATATGGTATGCTTATGGAAACGCAAAGGATTTTTGTCCATTCTCTCCCTGCGGGCGGAAAATAGACGGAATTTTTCTCTGCGGCCTGAACATCCCCAAAACGAATAGTTTCAGAAAAGGTGTGAGACAATGAAGGATAGAGATACCATCTGCGCATTGGTGGACGCGGTGGGCGAAAAAACCGCCGCCCTAGCAAAAGAGATATGGGGCTTCGCCGAACCGAACTGGCGCGAGCGGCAAAGCGCCGCCGCCCTCGCGGGGGCATTGGAGAAAGAGGGCTTCGCACTGGAACAAAAGCCCTGCGGCATGGAGACGGCGTTCGTGGCCTCGTGGGGCACGGGCGGGCCGGTGATCGCCTTCCTCGGTGAATACGACGCCCTGCCGGGCCTTTCCCAGCAGGCCGATCTGCCGGAAAAAAAACCTGTATGCGAGGGCGCGCCGGGGCATGGATGCGGACACAATCTGCTTGGTGCGGGCAGTTTCGCGGCGGCGGCGGCGCTGAAGGAATATTGCCAGCGGGAGGGCATCCCGGCCACTGTGCGTTACTATGCCTGCCCTGCGGAGGAAGACGGCGGCGGCAAGGTATTTTTTGCGCGCGCGGGCTATTTCGACGACGTAGACGCGGTGTTTGCCTGGCACCCAGGTATCGCAAATTATGTATGCGGGCACGGCTCCTTAGCGGTGACGGGCGTTTTATACCGCTTCACGGGACGCACGGCCCATGCGGCGGGCGCGCCGTTCGCCGGGCGCAGTGCGCTGGACGCCGCCGAGCTGATGAGTGTCGGCTGTAATTACCTGCGGGAGCATATCATTCCGGAGGCGCGCCTGCACTACGCCTACCGTGATACCGGCGGCTGTGCGCCCAATGTTGTCCCGGCGCATGCGTGCGTACATTACTATATCCGCGCGCCCAAAGTGGCGCAGATGATGGAGATCAAACAGCGCGTGGAAGATGTGGCGCGCGGCGCGGCGCTTATGACGGGCACCTCCTTAGAGATACAGGAAGTGGACGGCTTTTCCGACTATGTGCCCAACCGCACGCTTTCGGAACTGCTGACCCAGTGTCTGTACGACGTGGGCGCGCCCGCGTGGGACGAGGGCGACCGCGCGCTTGCCGCCCGGTTTGCCGCCACACTGGCTCCGGGGGAGCGCGAGGCGAATCTGGCGTCTGTCCTTATGACAACCGCGCTGCCCGCCAGCCGCTACGCGGATAAGGATTTGGACGACGCCATCGCGCCCTATGTATTCGACCCGGCCTCCGCAGAGCCGGGCAGTACGGACGTGGGCGACGTGAGCTATTGCGCGCCGACCGCGCAGTGCAACATTGCCGCTATGGCGCTCGGCACGGGCGGACACACCTGGCAGATGACCGCGCAGAGCGGCGGCGCGCTGGGGATCAAAGGCATGCTGACGGCGGCAAAAGCGCTGGCACTGGCCGGGGCGCGCGCCGTGCGTGACGTTTCCCTGCTCCAACGCGCAAAAGAGGAACACCGCCAAAGTTGCCCCGGCGGGTACGTCTGCCCCATGCCGGAAAGCGCTGTGCCCGCCTATGTTGACTGACCACTTCTGTTTTCCCATCAAAACAGGGTGCGCAGCAATGAAATTGCTGCGCGTGATGGGTTTCCAAAGGGGGCTTGCCCCCTTTGGCGGAGTCCAGAGGCAGCGCCTCTGGCAGGATTCCAAAGGGCAGCGCCCTTTGGGCAGGTTTGGGCGGCAGCCCAACAATGGGGAGGAATTGCAATGGAAACAAAGTTTGACTGTGTAGTGATCGGCGCGGGGCCTGCGGGGTTGTCGGCGGCGCTGAACCTGCGGCAGCGCGGCAAGACGGTTTTGACGGTGTCCGGCGGGGAATCGCTGCTGGCCAAAGCGGAACAGGTGGACAACTACCTGGGTCTGCCCGGCCTGACCGGCAAAGCTATGATGGAATGCTTCACGGATCACGCCGTGCGCGCCGGGGCGGAGATACGCGCGGGGCGCGTCGGGAACGTGATGCCGATGAGCGGACATTTCCTTGTCAATTTAGACGGGGAGATTTTGGAGGCGGGCACGGTGATTTTGGCGTGCGGCGTATCGCGGGCAAAGCCGGTGCCTGGGGAAGCTGATCTGCTGGGACGGGGCGTCTCCTACTGCGCCACCTGCGACGGCATGCTCTACCGGGGGCGCGCCGTCGCAGTGTGGGGGCTTTGCGAGGAGGCACCGCGCGAGGCAAATTTCTTAGCGGAGATTGGCTGTTCTGTCACCTATATCGCCGCGAAGCGCCCGCCGGAACTGCGGGACGATATCGTGTTCCTGGCCGGTCGCATCGAGGCGGTGACAGGCAGCTCTGTAGTGGAAAGCGTGCGCGTAAACGGCGCGGACGTTTCCGTGCAGGGGTTATTCATCCTGCGCGCCGCCACACCGCCGGACGCGCTTGTGCCGGGTCTGGCCCTGAAAGACGGCACTGTCGTCGTAGACGCGGAGATGGCCACCAATATCCCCGGCCTCTTTGCGGCAGGCGACGTGCGCGGAAAACCCTTGCAGGTGGCCTGCGCCGTCGGCGACGGGCTGATCGCGGCGCTCTCTGCCGTGGACTATCTGGACAGATGGTGAACCCCTGCGACACAGCCAGCCCGGCGGCTGGCTGTTGGGCTGCCGCCCAAACCTGCCCAGAGGCTCTGCCTCTGGACTCCGCCAAA
>CANCXY010000120.1 GCA_947381875.1 uncultured Clostridia bacterium
TATCTGATGGGCGTGGGTACACCGGGCAATATCCTGGAAAGCGTGCGGCGTGGCGTTGATCTGTTCGATTGCGTCATGCCCAGCAGCAATGCCCGCCACGGGCATTTGAATACATGGGGCGGTATCCTGAACATCAAGAATGCGAAATATGAATTGGATGAATCGCCCATAGATGAAACATGCGATTGCGGGTGCTGCCAGAAATTTTCCCGCGCATATCTGCATCATTTATTCAAGGCGAACGAGATGTTAGGAATGCGCCTGGCGGTAATGCACAACCTGCATTTTTACAATGAGCTGCTTGCCAAAATACGGCGCGCGCTGGATGAAGGGCGCTATGAGCAGTTTTACCGCGAGTATGTCGATCAGTTGGATACACGCATTTAAGGCAGAGGCATTCCGCCCTGCATCATCGCATAGACCCTTTGCAGGCGCGGCCACGCATAATCAAAGAAATGTTTATAGGCGCTGCAATAGTAATTGCGCACAAGGCCGCCGGAAAAATCGTCGCGGTCGCGGCGGCACCCTCCCCGGCACAGGAACGCCCACCGGCAGGTTTTGCATGCCTCGTCGGGCACCGCGCTTTGTTCAATAAAACCAAGCGCTTTGCGTTTTTCATCTAATTGCGCGAAGCTGTCTGTATTCAGGTTTCCCAACCGGTAGGCATCGAGCATATAGAAGTCACACGGGTATACGCTGCCGTCCGCCTCCACGACATATTGCATGCCGCACACGCCCATCATGCCGCACGCTTCGGGCACACGTCCTGCTAAAAGGAGCAGCAGGTTATCAAAATAGCGGTGGTAACGCTTTTGCCCGCGAATGGCGTCCTGATACCAGCAGTCGAACGCCGTTTTCAAATACAGTTCAAAATGCTCGGGCGTCAGCGACCAGGGGTGTTGGCCGCGTGTTTCGCCCAGCGGGTCCAAGCAGGGGATATATTGCTGATAATCAAAACCGCTGCGCGCAAAAAAGGCATAGCTTTTGCGCACGCTGCGCGCCGCCTGTGCAGTAACGACGGACAAAATATTCGTATCGACCCCGTAACTGCGCAAAAGCTGTAAAGCATGCATAACGCGGCTGTATGTGCCGCGCCCGGCGACGTCCACACGATTGGCGTCGTGTAAGTCTTTGGGTCCATCCAGGGAAACGCCTACCAGAAAATGATGCTTTGCAAGGAACGCGCACCATGCCTCATCTATGGCAAGTCCGTTTGTTTGCAGCGCAAAGGAAACCGCGCAACGGTGTATATTCGCCTCCTGGCAGATATCCACAGCCTGTTCAAAAAACGGCAGGCCCGCCAGCGTCGGTTCGCCGCCCTGAAAAGCAATAGTGATTGCGTGTGTCGTTTCCGCCAGCGCGCGCGTCAGTACCGCGCGCAAAGTCGCAATAGACATCATACCGAAATCCGCCGTTTCGCGTTTGGCGGCCTCGTCGGCATAAAAGCAGTACCGGCACCGCATATTGCAAAGCCCGCTTGCGGGCTTGAGCAAAACAGACATCGTTCTCAAAGGCGTTCCCTCCCTCTTTCCTCCATTATAGCCGATACGACGGACAATGGCAAGCAAATGGTGGGCTGCCGCCCACACCTGCCCAGAGGCTCTGCCTCTGGACTCCGCCAAAGGGACGCAGTCCCTTTGGAAACCCATCCTGGCCGATATTGAAAGCATTTGAAAACAAATAAAATTCAGATATTTCTCTGCCTGACAGGCGGGGAAATATAGAAAATAATGTTGTACAAGGAGGCTCTTTATGCGTGTACTGATGTTTGATATCGACACCCTGCGTGCCGACCACATGGGCTGTTACGGCTATGGCCGCGACACCACCCCGACAATGGACGCCATCGCCGCCGAGGGCGTGCGCCTGGCCGATTACTACTGCCCCAACGCACCCTGCCTGCCCTCGCGGGCCTCAATGGTAAGCGGGCAGTACGGCATCCACACAGGCATTGTCGGGCATGGCGGCACGGCGGCGGACCTGCGTTTGCAGGGCACCAGCCGCAGTTTTACCGATGACCTCTCCGAAAATACCCTGTTTATGCAGTTCCGGCGCGCGGGTTTCCACACGGTTTCCTTCTCCACCTTCGCCGAGCGGCACAGCGCGTGGTGGTTCAACGCCGGGTTCAATGAATGCTATAACGTGGGGCGCAGGGGAGGGGAATCCGCCGAGATGGTGACGCCCCATGTTCTGGATTGGCTCCGGCGCAATGGCCGCACCGACAACTGGATGCTGCACATCCACTACTGGGACCCGCACACGCCCTACCGCACGCCCGCCGGTTACGTCAACCCGCTTGCGGACACGCCGCTGCCGGACGACTGGATCACCCAGCCGGTTTTCGAGGAACATCTGCGGCATATCGGCCCGCATGGCGCAAACGAGATCAATATGTGGAACGACGATAACTTTTCCGCTTGTCCCAAGCACCCCGGCAGCCTGAAAACCCTGTCGGACGCAAAACATTTTTTGAACCTGTACGACGAGGGTGTGCGCTATACAGACGACCATATCGGAATGATTATCGGATGGCTGAAAGAAAACGGCCTGTATGACGACGACCTCGCCATCATCCTGACTGCCGACCACGGCGAGGATTTAGGCGAATTTGGTATTTACGGCGAACACGGCCTTGCGGATGAGCCTGTCTGCCATATCCCGCTGATCATCCGTTGGCCGGGCATGCAAAAGGGCGCTGTCGTTCGCGGCTTTTACGATAACACCGACCTGGCCCCCACCGTGCAGGAGCTGTTGGGCACGAAAATGTTTGCGCTGGACCGTTACCATTATGACGGGGTTTCGTTCGCGCCCGCCCTGCGGGACGGCACCGACTGTGCCAAGCCCTGCGCGGTGCTGACCCAGTGCGCCCATGTCTGCCAGCGCAGCGTTCGTTTTGGCCGGTATATCTATCTGCGCACAGTGCATGGCGGGTACCATCTGCTGCCAAAAGAGATGCTGTTTGACGTGGAAAGCGACCCCCACCAGCAGCACGACTTGGCGGCGCAGCGCCCGGACTTGTGCGCCGAGGGTGCGCGCCTGCTGCTGGATTGGACCGAGCGTATGATGAAAACGTCCCCTTCGGACGCCGACCCCATGTGGACGGTCATGCGTGAGGGCGGGCCGGAGCATTGCCGGGGACAGCTTGAAAAATACATGCAGCGTTTGCAGGGCACGCCGAGGGAATACGGCATAGAACTTCTGCGCAAGCAATACCCCGGAGAGCCTTGAGCGCGCACCCAAAACGGGAGGAAGAATGTCATGCCCTATCAGCTTTTGCGTCTGACAGACGCGCCGGAATGGAAAGAACGGGCCGCGCTGTGGTTCCATCAAAAATGGAATATCCCTTATTCCGCCTACTGGGAGAGCATGACGGAATGCCTTGCGCAAAAAAGCGCCGTCCCCCAGTGGTATTTCGCCATAGAGGACGGCAGGATTATTGGCGGTCTGGGCGTGATCGAGAACGATTTCCATGAGCGGAAAGATTTGGCTCCGAACGTCTGCGCGGTCTATACGGAGCCGGACAGGCGCGGTCAGGGCGTGGCGGGCGCGCTGCTGCGGTTTGTCTGCGCCGATATGAAAGAACGCGGCGTAAATACGCTGTATCTCCTGACCGATCACACAGGTTTTTATGAGCGCTATGGCTGGGAATTTTTCTGCATGGTGCAGGGGGAAGGTGAGACGGAGCTGTCCAGAATGTATATCCATAGAAACCCTAAATGTTTATGAATATAAATTTTATTTTAATAATTTTCAAACAATTCTCAAACGTTACGGAAACAATGGCCTGCTATAATATGAGCATCAAGTGCAGCACCACTTGAAATCAAAAATTTAGGAGGCAATTCAACATGGAAGAAACCATTTACTTCACCCAGCGGCAGGAGGGGTATAAGAAAATTCTGAAGGAGATTGAGGAAAATCCGAAAGGGTGTAGTGACTTCGAGAACCTGATGAAAGAACGGATTTTCCGCTGGTGGGCCAACTGGAAACCTGATTATGAAGGTTGGCTTCAGTGCGCCGATAGCTTGTACGCCGATTCCTGCATCATAGAGGCTATCGGATCGGAACCCCAGATCTATAAGGATTATCGCGCCGCTATGAAAGGGCAGCGGGACGCTTTTGAGATGGATATGGGGCCTATCCAAACCTGTGTAGTGGAGGGCGATACGATTGCTTTCAATTATCGTATGTACATGACGCCCAAATTTGATATGGGGAAAACGAAGAAAGGCCAGACCGCCGTTTTGAGAGTTTCCGAGTTCAATACCTTTGCTCCTGTAGAGGGTTACAAGCAGCCGATGGTTGTACATCTCCAGCTTATTGCCACCGGGGTGGAGAAGTAAGCTGATATTACGGGGAAAAGGGGATTTTCTGCGCGGCGAATACTTCAAAGCGCTGGGGACTTTTTACGGTGGAGGTCTATCCTGGATCCACATAGCCATATTAGGCTATGTGGATCCGGCATGGAGTTATATGCCAGGAACACTATGAGGATATTATTAGAAATGAGAGGTGTGCTGCATTGAAAATCGAAAATAACATAGTAAAGCATTATTTGAAAAACGTATACTTCATTACGGGTACAGCTTATGCGGGAAAGTCTACAACGGTGAAAATGCTTGCTGACCGGTACGGAATGGTTTTTTGTGGAGAGAATTATCATATCGCCGTATCAGACGCTGTTGCGACTCCCAATCTTCAACCCGACCTTTGCTATAGAAAAACGCTAACCGATTGGAAAGACTTCGTCACCCGACCGCCGGAGGAGTATGAGCGCTGGATTTATAACTCAGGCAGAGAAAGCGCGGGATTTGAAGTTGCCGAACTCATTTCAATCGCAAGAGACAAAAAGGTAATTGTAGATACAAATATTCCCGTTGATGTATTGAAGGAGATTTCCGAATACAATCATGTGGCCGTTATGCTCTCGCCGCAGTCTATGAGCGTGGAACGTTTCTTTGAGCGAGACGACCCCGAAAAGCAATTTATCCTGAGTGTTATCAATAGCTGCGACAATCCCAAAGAGGTTATGGAGAATTATAAGCGGGGCCTTGCGCTTATTAACAGCCAAAAGCATTATGATGAATTTGCCAACAGCGGTTTTTTCGCGATTGTGCGTGAAGATAATGGGGTGGATACAAGGGAAGATGTATGTGATAAAATTGCAAAGCATTTCGGATTGATTTAGAGCGTATCCACAAATTACGCACGCACAGTACGCTGAATTTGCAGATACGCTCTAAGGGGATGAACGGCTTGCTTCCGCGTGTTTGATTATTCAACAACGCACATACCGGAGTTGTTTCGTGCCTCGTTGTTTGCCTGTGTATGTTTATCAAATTCTTCCTGGCTGAATTTTTCAACACCGATCAGCGTTCCATTCCCGGAAGCGTCCGGGCGGGAAAAGTCACGGACTGTATAAATGTCAACAGTTCCGTCCGCGCTCTCCGAAGTGCGGAGCGCGCCCCGAAACTTCCCGCTTGTCAGGCCCTCGCCGTTGGAGGTCAGCACGTCCTGAAAAAGCCGGACCTTCTCACCATGAAAATACCATTGATCATGTTTGACATCATAGGCAACGCTGAACGCCTCATACTCCTTTGCCATATCTTCCAATTCCTTTTCGGAGGGCGGATCACCAGCTAATGCAACGCTGGGGGGCGGATTTTTGATCGCCTCAATGTCACGGGCGGCAAATTCTTCTGCCGAAAACTCTTTTATGCCGATCAGCTTCCCGCTGGGGTCGAAAGAGCCGTCTTCGGAGCGGACAAAACTGGTGAAGTCGCGGACGGCATACACATCAATCACGCCGTTCTCATTAAAAAAGTCGTTTCCAACCTGTCCGTCCCCTATGGAATAGTAGTCCTCAAACCACCTCACAGCTTTGCCATGATATAGCAGCTCGTTTTTGCCGGCGTCGTATGTCAGGCCAAACTGCTCATAGGGCCTGAATTGTTCCTCACAGGAAACGACGCTGCCTGCGGCTCCATCCGCATCGACAGCATAGCAGGACAGGGTGGATTCGTTTGAGGTTTGCGGGGGTGTCGTGCCGGATGAGGGAGTGCCGCCGCCCGGAGATGCCGCCGCGGTACTGTACCCGGCGAGGCATGCTGTGAACAGTACCCCTACCAGGGCCGACGAGAGAAATTTTTTTGTGTTCATGGAAGAAACACCATCCTTTCTTTGAATATAGGAAAAGGATACCACTCTTTTTTGTGACACATTTGGGGTCAGTTTGTGATTTATGTGTAGTTGAAAAGCGGCGGGCTGCTCACCCGCCGCTTTCCTGTATTTCTCGAATTGTAAAAGAGAATTTCACCACGGACGGTGTATTACAAACAGAACATTCACCCCCATGCCGGCGCAGAATTTCCCGTACAATATACAGCCCCAGCCCGCTCCCGCCGGTTTTCCGGTTTCTTGACCGTTCCACACGGTAAAATGCGTCAAACAGCTTTGGGATACTGTCTTCTGGTATATGCTCTCCTGTGTTTTCAACAGAGAACAACACCCGCTCCAGTTCCGCCTGTAAGGAAATCCAGATATCCGCCCCCTGCGGGGAATGCTGTATCGCATTTCCAAGAAGGTTTGAAAACACCTTTTCCATCAACATTTTATTTCCGGTTATGGGGGCGGATGGGGGAATATCAAGATGTATCTGCAAATCTTTCTTCGCGATGAAATCTTCGGTTTCACACAGATAGGCTTTAATGATCTGAACACAATCCAGGCGGTCTTTTTTGAAATCTATCCCTGCCGTCTCCAGCCGGGAAATCGTCAATATCTCCTGCACCATTGTTTCAAGGGTGTTTGCAATTTCCAGCGATCTTGCCAGATATTTTTCACGGTCTTTATAGGCCCCGATTCCCAACAGCATCCCCTCTAACTGGCCTTTGATAATGGTAACAGGTGTTTTCAATTCATGGGACACCGCCGAAAAGAAATCTGTGCGGGCCTGCTCCAATTCCTTTTCACGCGCAATATCGGCTTCCAATTTCCTGTTTGCGTTTTGCAAGTCGGACAGGGCGGCGGAAAGACTGTGGGACAGCCTGTTCAGGCTTTTTCCCAGCGTCCCCAATTCATCCGTCCGCTGTTCGTCGACCGCCCAATCCAACTGCAAACCGGACATTTTTTCGGATATGCGGCTGATTCCCAGTACAGGCTTTGTGATCATGTGGGCGTACAGCCAGGATACAACAAGGGCGGCCGCCAGAACCATGAGCAGGATAAGAGGGAAAACGCGGATAAAGGACCGTTGTAATTCCAAAATCTGCTCGGCTTCCCCATAGACAACGAGTGTATAGCGGTCGCTGCGGTCAGCAAAAGAAAAATAGTATTGATTGGATAAGACGGGCGAGGTTTCCTCAAGGCTGCTAACTTCCGTTTGCGCGATATTTCCATACCATTGATCGTAACCTGCTTTTGCGGGCAGCGGGAGTAAATCTCCGCTGCTGTTATATAATTCAACGGAATAGATCGCCGTATCCGCAAGAAATTGATCGAACAGGCCGCCGCTGCCTGAAAAGGGCACTTGTTCCAGTTCGGAAATAAAGCCCCGCGTCCGTTCATCCAAAATCGTATTCAGCCGGTTGGAGTACGTCTGCGGCATGAACCATGCCAGTATCCAGAACACCAGCAGCGATATACATAGCAGCATGAACATGGTAGTCAGGAATACTTTTGCCCGCAGGCTGCTTTTAATGCTCTTTATCAATCCTGTACCCCACCCCTCTGATGGTCTGAATAAAGCCAATACCTAACTTTTTCCGCAAATTTTTGATATGGGTATCAACTACACGTTCGTCACCATAGAAATCATAGCGCCAGAGTTTATCCAAAAGGTTTTGTCTTGTTAAAATCCGTCCCTGATTTGTGAGCAGTTCTTTCAGCACTTCAAATTCCCGCTGTGTCAATTCATGGGTGTTCCCATCGACTGTAGCTGTATAATTATCACAATCCAAAATAAGATTCTGATAGGTGATTGTTTGGTGTACATCGTTCTGCGTTTTGCCGCTCCGGCGCAAAACAGCGGCAATTTTCCGAATTAAAATCGGCATGGAAAAAGGTTTTGTGATATAATCGTCCACTTGCAGATCCAGCCCCCGGATCTGTTCTTCCTCGCCGCTCAGCGCGGTAAGCATGATGATAGGGACCTGCGACTGCTTGCGTATCAGCTCGCAGACGGCAAAGCCGTCAATTTTCGGGAGCATCACATCCAGCAGCACCAGATCAAATCGCGAGGCGGCAAAGGTAGAAAGGGCCTCTATGCCATCGTCGGCTAAAATGATTTCATATCCCACCTCTTGCAGAAAGTTTTCCAACAGCTCCTGAATGTCCAGATCATCTTCGACAACTAAAATCCTTTGCATCATGACACCTCCGGGAAACATCATACCATAGAATTTTGTGATTCATGCGTAGTTTTCCATACAGCAAGCGGAAACAGAAAAAAACGGCGCCGCGGCTTTTTTCATCAAACCCGCGGTGCCGTTTTCGTATATTGAGCTGGTCACTCAATGCACAGGCAGCCCGTTTACCTCCAGCCCGTCGCCGACGGGTATCATCAAATACCTTCTTCCGTCGACGACGCGCGTCTCCACAAGACAGCTATCCTCGGCGCTCACCGAGATTGTGGCCTCGGCGGTCTTTACCTCAAAGCGTTTCCCGTCGATCAGGTTTGCCGGGCTAATCGCCGTTCCCTCGCCAAAGTGTTTATCGCACATATCGCAGAACGCCGCCACCTGTTCGTCCTGTGCGCCGCCTTCCCGCAGCATGGCCCCCATCTCCCGCGCCGTCAGCGCCAGGGGATCAGGGTCTTTGCTTTCTTTGTGCTGTTCAATGCGTTCGTTGAGCTGCTCATAAACAGACTGTACCACCTTTAGGCTGCACGCGCTGTCCAGCGACTGGCTCAGCGCGGCCTGGAACGCCTCTTTCTGTTCTACGGCGCTCATCGGCGGTTCTATGTGGAAGATCGCGTCAAGGAAATCCTGGTGCAGGTCGTCCGGCTTGCGGGAATAGAACAGCGCGCTGTAGATGTTCGCCGTGCGATTGTCGAACGCGGGGAACAAAAACCCTAATTCCGGCGGGCATACGACGGGCACAGGCACACAGCTATGGAACTCGTTTTCCGCCGGGCAGAACGAAAGTGCCGCTTTGCCCTCCTTCAGCGGGCATACGCAGCATACGATATGCGAAAACACCTGTTCGGATTCAGAGACTTCCGCAAAGGTGGCGCTGTCGCTGCCCCGGTAGGGCACGTCATAAGTATTATGAGTGAGCAGCAGCAGATAGCTCCCCTCTATATCCAGCGCCCGGATGGCCATCTGGTAAAATTCCTCCCGCACGGCGTCGTCCTGCAATTCGGAATTGCGCAGGGCGGTGAGCAGGCGGTGTTCGTCGCTGTCCGCCACCTGTTCGGTGGAGAATACCATGTCGATCAGGTTTTTCCCGACGCTCCCGGAAAGCGCTTTGCGGAACAGCCCTAAGTACTGTTCGGTTTCGTCCTGCGGCATCATGCTGACAGGTTCATCCAGATAGGCCACGATCTCCCGCCCCGCGTTGACATAACAGCCGTATACGCGGCGGATATTGCTCTTTTCCGGCTGGAAACAGCGGCGCAGCTCACTTACTTCTTTCTGATTCATAAAGAATGGTTCCTTTCTTCTCACATGCCTGCCCGGCGGGGGCGGTTCCTATTGTGATCCGGCTGGCGGCAAAAAGCGGATGCCGCGCCGGGCCTTATACAAACCCATTGGAAACGGAATAAAGCGCATAAAAGTGCCCGATTTCCTCTGTACAGGATACCATATCGGCGGAAAAAAATCAAGGCGGCGGAAACGGGTACGTCCGAAACAAACAGTTTTTGCGTATCCTCTCTGGAACAAGATGGGTTTCCAAAGGGGCTGCGCCCCTTTGGCGGAGTCCAGAGG
>CANCXY010000121.1 GCA_947381875.1 uncultured Clostridia bacterium
CGGCGCTTTTTCCTGCTGCGGCGCGTCTCCTCCGCGGGCGGCTCCGGGGCCGACGCGGGGCGTTCCGGCGCATGGCGGCCGGTCTGCTCCTCCAATGTCTGCGCGAACAACTCGTACAGGTCGTCCGGCAATGCCTGGATACGGCGCTGAAGCTCGTCGATCTTCGCCGCGTTATGCTCCCGCTGTTCGGGCGTCATTTTGTATACGCGCCCGCAGAGCTGCGCCAACTGGCGCGCATACGCCTCCTGCTGCTGCCTTACATCCTGGTTTTTTTCATCCATCCTGTGTCACCTCTTTATGATCCAGCTGCTGATCTCCGCCGCGATCTCCCCGGCGGGGCGCATTTCGCTGTTTTGTGTACATAAAACCCTGTGCCAGCCGTATTTCCGCGCGCAAAAGCGGCCCGCCTCCGCGCTTTGCCGCTGGAAAGCGGCGTCCCGTTCGTGTATATCCTTCTTTTCCTCGCTGCCGTGGTACCGCTTGAGCAGCAGCCTCTGGGAGACCTCCGGGTCGGCGTCCAGATACACCACGTCGTCGGGCGCGGGGATGCCCAATTTGCCATATTCAAAATCAAACAGCCACGCGAGGAACGCCTCCCATGCGTCGCGCGGCAGCTTCGCGCACTGGTGTACGGCGTTCGATGTGGTATAGCGGTCTGCCACGACGACACCCCCCGCGTGATAGAACGCGCCCCAGGCGGTTTTGTAGCTCGCGTAGCGGTCGACCGCGAAAAAGCTGGACGCCGCGTAGGCGTTTACATCCGCCGCGCTCTGCCCGAACGCGCCGCTGAGGTACATCCGCACCAGCGCGCTGGAATCGCTTTCATAATCGGGAAAAGTGATGGGCAGCACCCGCGCGCCGTTCTGTTTTAGCGCCTCACAGAGCAGGCGCGCCTGCGTCGCCTTGCCGCTGCCGTCGGGGCCTTCCAGCACGATCAGCCTTCCTGGCAAAGCCTTTCCCCCTCCCCGCGCATCGCCGCGTATTTTTCTCGCATCTCTCCGGCACGCCCGCAGCTCATTTTTCCTTCGGGGCACGCGCCCGATACGCACGGCGGTCCGCTGTGGAGAAAGAGCATCGGCGCGGCGGCGCTCACAAGCCGCAGCATCTCATCAGCCAGCGCGCGTATCTCCCACTGGGCGCGCTGGCAGCAGCGGTGGCGGAAAAAGTTGTTGAGGCTGCGCGCGTTCATCGTTACGATCATTTTTGTGGTGCAGGCGTTGGGCAGCAGGAAGCGCGCGTCCTCTATGGCGCTCTTTTCCGCCTTGCGCGCCGCCTGCTTTTCATCCATGCCCTGCTGGGTGAGGCGGCGGATATGGCCGTCTTTGAGCAGCGCGGCGATATGCTGGTACTGTTCGGCCTGCCCGGCCATCTCGGCATCAAACGCGGCTTTTGCCTCCGCGTCCCCCTCTATCTCCGGCGGCGTGACGTATTCAAACCCATCCAGCCGCACATAGCGCTGGCTCTGCACGCTGTAGGAGGCGATCCTGTGCCGCGTGATCTGTGCTAACAGCGACCGGCTGACGCCTTCGATGGCAAAGGTGAACGAGGCGTGTTCTGTGGGGCTTTCGTGCCCCATCTCGGCCAGGCGCGCCAGAAACTCCCGCGTTTTTTCAGGGGTGAGTCCGTCCATCAGATCTTCTATGCTTGCGTTGGAATAGCACAGCTTCGCGGCGGCGGCCACCACGCGCTCCGGCTCCGGCGTGTGCGCAATCAGCTTTACTTTCATGTCTGCCCCCCCTCTGTTATACGCTTCATGGGCGCGTAATTCGCCATTGTTTTTTTCGTGCCCGCCGTATCGAACGCAATTTCCACAATGCTGTCGCCCGCCACAGGCGTCACCTTCAATACCGTACCCCGGCCAAACACCTTATGTTCCACAAGATCGCCCGGCTGGTACACCTTGCCCGTGTTCTTCTGCGCGGGCGGCGCGTCTCCGACTGTTGAACGCGGGGCAGCGGTGCGTGCCGGGCGCGGGCGCAGGGGTGGCAGGGGCGCGCCCGGTCGGCTGGTGCGCTGCGGCTCCGCCTGGCGCGGCGCGGTACCGTAACGCGCGGACCGGCCCGCCTGCACGCTCGTGCGCAGGTTCGCTTCCTCATATTCCGGGTACAGATAGGTGCTTTGCCACAGGATATTCCGACGCATCTCTTTGCGCTGCTGCGCGGCATAGCTGCACTCAGATTCCAGCAGGTTTTCGTCAATCTCCTCTAAGAAGCGGGACGGACGGTTGCGCTGTGTATGCCCAAACAGCATGCGCATTTCGGCGCACGAAAGATGCAGCTCCTTTTTGGCGCGCGTGATGCCCACATAGCACAGCCGCCGTTCCTCCTCCAAGTCGGCGCTCTCGTAGCGGCTGCGTTCGCTGGGGAATATCCCCTCCTCCATGCCCACAAGGAACACGCAGGGGAATTCCAGGCCCTTGGCGGCGTGCAGCGTCATCATTACGACTTTATCGGCCTCCTCGTCGTAGTTGTCGATGTCGCTGATGAGCGCCACTTCCTCCAGAAAGCCCTCCAACTCGGCTTCGGGGCCATGCTCGTCCATGTATGTCTTGATGCTGGAAATAAGCTGCCCGATATTTTCCAGGCGCGACTCCCCCTCGTCCCCCTGCCCTTCCAGCATGCGGCGGTAGCCGGTGATGTCCAGCAGCTTGTCCACAAACTCGTCGGCGGGCATGGCCTCGTAGGCGTCGCGCAGTTTACAGTAGATTGCCCAGAACCCGCCCAGCGGCGCGCTGCGCGCCAACGCGGGGTAATTGCCCGCGTGGCCGATCACATGCAGCATCGGCAATCGGCTCTCGGCGGCAATATCGGCGATGTTCTGCACTGTCACCCCGCCGATTTTGCGCGGCGGCTCGTTGATGATGCGCCGCAGGCGCAGATCGTCCTGTTCATTGATGACGATGCTGATATACGCCAGGATATCTTTAATCTCCTTGCGCTCATAAAAGCGCTGGCCACCCACGATCTTATACGGGATCCCCGCGCGCACAAAATAGGTTTCCAGCGGGCCGGACTGCGCGTTCATGCGGTACAGCACCGCGTGGTCGCGCAGTTTCATGCCTTTTTTTAAGTTTTGCCCAATCACCCCGGCCACATGCGCGGCCTCGTCCATTTCCGAATCCGCCTCATACGCCCAGACCTTGCTGCCGGTGCCGTTCGTCGTCCAGAGGGTTTTCTCCTTGCGCCCTTTGTTATTTTTGATCACGCAGTTGGCCGCGTCCAAAATATTGGAGGTGGAGCGGTAATTCTGCTCCAGACGGATGACCTTTGCACCCTCGAAATGCTGCTCGAAATTCAGAATGTTTTCGATCGTCGCGCCCCGGAAGCGGTAGATGCTCTGGTCGTCGTCGCCGACGGCGCACACATTCCGGTGCGCCCCGCCCAGCAGCCACACAAGCTGGAACTGCGCCACGCTCGTATCCTGGTATTCGTCCACCAGGATATAGCGGTAGCGGTTCTGGTAGAATTCCCGCACATCGTCATTTTCGCGCAGCAGCCGGACCGTCATATAGATGAGGTCGTCAAAATCGAACGCGCCCGCCTGCCGAAGCTGCTCCTGGTACGCGCCGTATAGCTGGGCGATCTGCCCTTCCCGTGTGTCCGCGCGCGCCTGCGCCATTGCCTCGCGCGGGCTGAGCATCTGGTCCTTCATATGGCTGATGATGCTCAGCGTCGCTTTCAGCGGCAGGAACTTATCGTCGATGTTCTTTGCGCGGTACACTTCCTTCATCGCGCGCTGCTGGTCGTCGGTGTCGTAAATGGCAAAACCCTGGGGATAGCCCAGGCGCGCCGCCTCCCGTCGCAGGATGCGCACGCACGCCGAATGGAAGGTGGACGCGTGTACGTCCAGCCCCTCCTCGCCCAACATATTTGCCAGGCGGTTTTTCAGCTCCCCCGCCGCCTTGTTCGTAAAGGTGATGGCAAGGATATGGTACGGCTTGACAGGGTGTTCACTCAGCAGTGCGCGCAGCGCCTCGGAGGGCTGACCGCCGCAGCGCACAAGCTGTTCTAATTCCGCCAGCATGGCTTCATCCGCGCCCCACGGCACGTCTTCGGCACTGTACGCGCTGCCGTACCGGATCAGATTCGCAATGCGGTTCACCAGTACGGTGGTCTTGCCGCTGCCCGCGCCCGCCAGGATAAGCAGCGGACCCTGCGTGGCGAACACGGCCTCGCGCTGCATGGGGTTCAGGTGCTGGAACTGCGCTTCTAAATACTGCCTGCGCAGTGAGAGGAATGCTTCGTTCAGTGGTTGGTCCATTCTATTCCGCCTTTTCCGCCAGTCAAAAGGTGAGCGTGTCCAGCGCAAAGCGTTTTTATATATTTCCCGCCCGTAGGATAGGGAAATACACGGAAACTCTCTCCGCAGTCTGGACTGCCCAAAAGGTATGGCAGGCATTTTGACATAATATAGGTTGAGTATACCACATTCGCGCGCAAAAGGAAAGGGGCATGGGGCACGGAAATCAATTTTTGCAGTTTTGCGGGGCGAAAAACGGGAGTGATTTCCGCAGGCACGTGGCCTCCGTGCGGATTTTGTGGAAAACGACAGGAACGCCGCCCCCAAAGAGAGCGGCGTCCCGGAACATACAAACAGAAATCACTTGAAAAGATTGATGAGGATACCAGCGGCAACGGCGCTGCCGATAACACCCGCGACATTCGGGCCCATAGCGTGCATGAGCAGGAAGTTCTGCGGGTTCTCCTGCTGGCCCACCTTCTGCGCGACGCGCGCCGCCATCGGGACAGCCGAAACACCGGCGGAGCCGATCAGCGGATTCACTTTGCCATGCGTCGCCCAGCACATGAGACGGCCAAACAGCACGCCGCCCGCGGTGCCAAAGCAGAACGCGACAAGGCCCAGCGCGACGATGAACAGCGTGTTCTTATTCAGGAACGTTGCCGCATTCGTCGTGCAGCCAACGGACACGCCGAGGAAGATTGTGATGATGTTCATCAACTCGTTGCCGGCGGTCTTATTGATGCGCTCCACCACACCGGATTCCTTCATCAGGTTGCCCAGCATCAGCATACCGACCAGGGGTACGCTCGTCGGCAGGATCAGGCAAATCACGATGGTACACAAAATCGGGAAAATGATTTTTTCCAGTTTCGAGACGGGGCGGAGCTGCTCCATCACGATCATGCGCTCCTTCTTTGTGGTGAGCGCCTTCATAATGGGCGGCTGGATGATGGGCACCAGCGCCATATAGCTGTAGGCCGCCACAGCGATAGCGCCTAAGAGTTCCGGCGCAAGCTGGCTGGCTACGAAGATGGCCGTCGGGCCGTCCGCGCCGCCGATGATGCCGATCGCGCCCGCCTGCGGGCCGGTAAAGCCCAGCAACTTCGCACCAATATAAGTAGTGAAGATGCCAAGCTGCGCCGCTGCGCCCAGCAGCAGGCTTTTGGGGTTGGAAATCAGCGGGCCGAAGTCCGTCATGGTACCGATGCCTAAGAAGATCAGCGGCGGGTAAATGCCTAACTTCACGCCGAGGTACAGCATATCCGCCAGGCCGCCGTGGTGCAATATCTCGCTGAACATTGGGTACAGCCCCGGATCCGCCCCCTCCGGCGGGATAAAGTATTCCATATGGATGATCTCGCCGAACGGCAGGTTCGCCAGCAGCATGCCGAACGCGATCGGCAGCAGCAGCAGCGGCTCAAATTGTTTCCCGATGGCGAGATAGATCAGCCCGCAGGCCACGATGATCATAATCAGGTAGCCTGGGTTCTGCACAAGGCCCGAAAAGCCGGATTCGTTGGCGATGCCGGTAACAGCATTCAAAAATCCCTGCATATCGTTTCACACCCTCCCCTTAAAACGGCTCTGTATACGCGTTGACGCCTGCTTGTCCCCACGAGGAACGCCCAGACGGTTTCACGCGCCGGACACTGCGCAGCGTAAGCCCGTTGCCGCCGTCCATTGCCGCGACGGCGGCGGCGATCACCGCCACGACCTCCGCCGGGATGCCCTTTTCCACGCTCGGCGCTTTTTGGGGCGGAGCGGCTTTCGCGGGCGCGGCAGGCTCCGGCACAGACGGCTTGGCCGGGGCAGGCTTGCCCTTTTTCTTCTGGTCGATCGAGGAGAACACGACGCCCTCCAGCGTAATGATGAGGTAGAGCAGCACCAGCACGCCGAAAACGATGATCAGGCCCGTTGCCACGACCACGCCAATAGACGGTTCGGGGTTCCCGGACACAGTGGTTGCCGCAACTGCAAGGAATTTAGAAAGACCCATGAAACAACCTCCCTGTTCTTTTGGACGGTATCTTTTTCTATTATAATAGAAAACCCTGGCCGTTTCAAGCCTCAAACGCAAAAGTTCTTAAAAAACTTCTTCGATCACGCCGCCGCCGCGCACAAACCCGCCCTCATACAGCACAGCCGCCTGCCCTGGGGCGGGGGCGCGCTGGGGTTCGTCGAAGCGCAGGACGGTGCGCGCGCCCGCCTGTTCGAGCGTGCAGGGCGCGGCGAGGGCGCGGCTGCGCACCTTCACGCCATAGCGCTGGCCCGGACAGAGGGGCTTGCCGTCGGCGCGGGCCGCGTCCTTCAAAACAACGCCCGCAAAAAATTCATCCCCGCCGCGCGCAAGCTCGATGTTGCCGTCCTCCCGGATACGCCGCACATACAGCGGGTCGCCGTAGGCGATGCCGAGGCCCTTGCGCTGGCCGACTGTGTAGTGCGAAACGCCCTTATGCGACCCCAGGTCCTCCCCGTCGGGGCCGATAAAGCGCCCTTCGCGCGGCAGAGCGCCCCGCGCGGCGATATAAGCCGCGTAGCCGCCGTCCGGGATGAAGCATATCTCCTGACTGTCCGGCGCATCGGCGCAGTCGAGCCCCGCCTGGGCGGCGATGGCGCGCACATCGTCCTTTTCAAATTCGCCAATGGGCAGGCACAGGCGGGCAAGTATCTCCTGCGGCAGGCCGTAGAGCATATAGCTCTGGTCGCGCGCGGCGCTCAGGGCGGTATGGATGTAATAAAAGCCGTCTTCTTCCTCCACGCGGGCATAGTGGCCCGTAGCAATCAGGCGGATGCCCAGTCGATCCGCCACGCGCGCCAAGGCGGCGAATTTGACGCGCGGATTGCACATCGTACAGGGGCTTGGCGTGCGTCCCGCGCAGTATTCGGCGCAGAAGGGCGCAATCACCTCCTGCTCGAACGCTTCGGCGCAGTCCTCCATCTCCAGCGGCACATGGAGCTGTGCCGCCGTTGCCTGCGCCGCTCGCACCGCCGCCTCGTGCGCGGGGGAAAACCGGAACACGACCGCGTGTACGTCAAAGCCTTGGTCGCGCAGGACCTGTACGCACACCGCGGAATCTACGCCGCCGGACATTGCCACAAGGATGGGATCCTGATGCTCAAACGTGCCAAAGCCGTCGCCGCCGCATATTTCGTCCGCCATAAACCAAGCTCCCCTTTCGCTTTTCCCATATATGGCCCGCCCGGCGCAAAGCCGGACAGGCATGTCTTTTTGGGAGCGTCCAGATATTTCCGTGTGTTCCCCGCCCTTCAGGCGGGGAACACACAAAGACCTTCGGCGCCCCTCTTTTTTCCTATATCCCGCACGCGCAGGCGTGGCAGTCCTCCGTCAGTTTGCCGACAATCGGCTCCGGGTCGACGCCCTGACGGCGGTAGTAATCCGACAGCGCGGCCTTGACCGCCTGCTCCGCCAATACGCTGCAATGCAGCTTGACGGGGGGTAGGCCATCCAACGCCTCTACAACGGCCTGGTTCGTCAGCTTCAGCGCGTCGTCTACCGATTTGCCCTTGATCATCTCGGTGGCGATGCTGGAAGTAGCAATGGCCGCACCGCAGCCGAAAGTCTTGAACTTTACGTCCGTAATGACGTTGTTCTCGATCTTCAGCGACATTTTCATGATATCTCCGCATTTGGGGTTGCCTACCTCGCCCACGCCGTCGGCGTTTTCAATCTCGCCCACGTTGCGGGGGTTTGCGAAATGGTCCATTACTTTTGCACTGTACATTCCCTTGTTCCTTCTTTCCCTATCTGTAAAACATCTGAAAATCTACTGCGCGGGCCGCCACAGCGGGCTGCGTTTGCGCACTTCGGGCACAATCTTGTCCAGCGCCGCACAAATCGCTTTGGCGTCTTCCATCGTGTTCTGCACGCCAAAGCTGATGCGCAGGCTGCAATGGGCGATCTCATGCGGCAGGCCGATGGCCAACAGTACATGGCTTGGGTCCAGGCTGCCGGAAGCGCACGCGGAACCAGAGGAAGCGCAGATGCCGTGCATATCGAGCATCAGCAGCAGGCTTTCGCCCTCCGCCGCCGTAAAGCTGGCGTTCACGTTGTTGGGCAGGCGGCGCGTGCCGTCCAGCGGGCCGTTAATCTTCACCTGCGGCATGGCTTTGATATGCGCCAGCACATAGTCGCGCATTTCCGTAAGCTGGACGCGCTTTTCTTCCAAACGGCCCACGGCAATATCCAGCGCCGTCGCGAGGCCGACGATGCCCGCCACGTTCTCCGTGCCCGCGCGCCGTCCGCGCTCCTGCGCGCCGCCGTCCAGGAAATTAAACGGCAAAATGCCCTTGCGCACATACAGCGCGCCCACGCCCTTGGGGCCGTTGAATTTGTGCGCCGAAAGGCTGAGCATATCGACCGGCAGCGTGTGGCAGTCGATGGGCACCGCGCCGACGGCCTGCACGGCGTCCGTATGGAACCAGACGCCATACTTTTTACATATCTCGCCAATCGCCTCGATCGGCTCGATCGTCCCGATCTCGTTGTTGGCGTACATGATGGTGACAAGCGCCGTATCCGGGCGGATTGCGGCCTCCACGTCCGCCGGGTTTACAAAGCCCTCGGCGTCGACGGGCAGGTATGTCACCTCAAAGCCCTCGCGTTCCAGCGCTTTCATGGAATGCAGCACCGCGTGATGCTCAATGCTGCTGGTGATGAGGTGCTTTTTCCCCTTCTGCGCCATTTTGCGCGCTGTGCCTTTGATGGCCCAGTTGTCCGCCTCCGAACCACAGCTTGTAAAGTACAGCTCGTTGGTGTCGCAGCCCAGCGCGCGGGCCGCTTTCTCACGCGCGGCAGCCAGTGCGTCTCCCGCCACGGAACCCACGGAATAGAAGATGCTGGACGGGTTGCCGTACTGTTCACAGAAATAGGGCGTCATTGCCTCCAGAACGGGCTTGGATACCGGCGTAGTGGCGGCGTTGTCCACATAGATGATCTTACTCAAACTGTTCACCTTGCCTTATATTGAGGACCCCGTGATGTGCGGGGCCGGGATGATGATATGCCTTTGCTTCCCTCCGACAGAAACAGGATATCCGGCCATATTTATTATATACCTTTTTGGTGTGATTTGCAACAGGTATTCGAGGTTTATTTCCTGAATTTGGCGGTTTCCGCGACGGCCATCGCGTCGCACCGCTCGTTTTCCGGGTGGCCCGCATGGCCCTTAATCCACTGGTAATGAAAAACGTGCCCTTCGCACAGGTCCAGCAGGCGCGCCCAGAGGTCGCTGTTCAGCGCAGGTTTTTTATCGCTTTTCACCCAGCCTCTCGCGCGCCAACCCCTGGCCCAGCCTTTGGAAAGGCCGTCCATGACATATTTGGAGTCGCTGCAAAGCGTGATCTCGCACGGTTCGCGTACAAGCTCCAGCGCCCGGATTACGCCGGTAAGCTCCATACGGTTATTGGTGGTGGCGGCCTCCCCGCCGGAGATCTCCCTGCGGTGCCCCTGATAGGTAAGCACCGCCCCCCAGCCGCCCGGCCCGGGGTTGCCGCTGCACGCGCCGTCTGTATAGATGGTGATCTGTTTCATAAACGTCTCTCCTGCCGGGCGCTGCCCGGACCTGCCAGAGGCTCTGCCTCTGGACTCCGCCAAA
>CANCXY010000122.1 GCA_947381875.1 uncultured Clostridia bacterium
GGCGGAGTCCAGAGGCAGGGCCTCTGGCAGGTCCGGGCAGCGCCCGGCGGGATGGCGCCCTTTGGGCAGCCCGGCGGGCGGTCAGGCGCTGCGGTGCGACTTTTTATCCAGGCGCATTTTATCGGCAATCATGGCGATGAACTCCGAATTGGTGGGTTTGCCGCGCAGGTTGTGGATGGTGTAGCCGAAATAGCTGTTGAGGGTGTCGACATCGCCTCGGTCCCAGGCGACCTCGATCGCGTGGCGGATGGCACGCTCCACGCGGCTGGCCGTGGTGCCGTTCGCGCGCGCAATCTCCGGGTAGAGCCGCTTTGTGACGCAGTTGATGTATTCGGGATTTTCCATCGTCAGCAAAATCGCCTCGCGCAGGAACTGGTACCCCTTGATGTGCGCGGGCACACCGATCTGGTGCAGGATCTCCGTCACCGTGCATTCGTCGTCCGCGGGGACGCGCACGGCGCCGGTGCGCCCCGCCGCCGCGGCTGTGCGCTCCGCCAGGGATTCGGGGTCAAACGGCTTCTGGAAATAAAAGGCGAAGCCCTTTTCCATCATTTCACTCTCCAGGGCGTCGTCTGTGAAGCTGCCGGTGACGAAAAATACCGCCTTGCCCCCGCCCAGCTCCTCGTACCGGCGTTTGACGCTCAGTGCGTCCAGCCCCGGCATGAACGCGTCCAGCAGCACGGCGTCCGGCTGCTGCTGCTCCAGGGCCGCCAGCGCTTTCGTGCCGTCCTTTTCGCATACCGTCACCGCAATCTCCCGCGCCGCCAATGCCTCCGCGCACTGCTTTGTCAGCTCCGGCGATAACTGCGTCATCAGCAATTTTACCTGTTCCATCGTTTTCTTCCTCCGTTTATCTGTTGTATCCCCGCCTGCCCGCCAGGAATCGTGCTTTGTAGTACGAGCCATATTTTACCATATATTTCCAATAAATGCAAGCGTTTTGGCGATATTTTTTCCATATCTGGTGCGTCTCCGCCGTTTCGACACAAAATGCTGTGGTTGCACAAAAATATGCCTTTTTCGCTGGGCGGGACGGGAAAGAGAGGGGATAAAAAAACCGCCCTGCCGGCGCGGTCCGGCAAAACGGTGTTTGAAAAAGATATCCGGGTGTGTGGCGGCGGACGTAAAAGGTTATCTGGCGCGCATTTCCCGCAAGATCGCGAAGGTGATGTCTTTCGCTATCAGGGACGCCTTTTCGCAGTTTTCCTCAAAATGTTCTACCCCGCTGTGCGCCGCTGTATCTGTGACGCAGCGCACAGCAAGGAAAGGTACCTTGTTTACATAGCAGACATGAGCAATGCTGGCCGTTTCCATATCGACGGTCAGAGGCGCAAATTCCGTCAGGATTTTTTGCCGCCCCTCGTCAGTGATAAAAGATTCCCCGGTAGCCATCCGCCCCCATACGACTTTGCCCGCGCTTGCCATTTGCCGACGGCGCGCCGGGAGAATTCCAACAGTTCCCGATCCGCCCGGAAAAATACGGTGTCCATCCAATGGGTGAAACTCTGTTAAGATATCCGCCGCGACATCGTGGTAGCAGGCTTCTGTGGAGATCACGGTGTCGAATATTTCAAGAGCGGGATCCAATCCGCCCGCCGTGCCCGCGTTGATGATTGCGTCTACGCCAAACAGGTCAATCAAGAGCTGGGAGGCGATCGCGGCGTTTACCTTGCATACGCCGGAAAACAGGACAACGGTTTCCATGCCCGCGAGCGTCCCCTCATAGAATTTCAGCATGGCTTTTTCCGTCACCCGGTATTCAGACAGGGCGGAGAAAAAGGGGGCGGCTTCAGTATCCCCCGCGCAGAGGATACCAACTTTCTGTGCTTTCATGAAATTGCCTCTCCGCTGTGCGTGTATTTCAGGATTTGAGCGGTTTGTCCTCCCGCAGGAGCGCTGTGTACATCGCGCGCTCCCCTTCGGGTACGTTCAGTACAGCCATAGCGCGGTCGATTGGCCAGCCGGTGTTAGCGATCAGGCTGCGGAGGGTGTCTTCCCAAATTTCCATGCGGCCCTGCTTGAGTCCTTGTTCAAGCCCCTGCTTCTGACCTTTTTCATACCCCTGTAACAATACCTGTTCCCCTAAGCTGCACATATCCCTTGCCTCGCTTTCCATTGTTTGTGTCATTGGCAAATTAAATTCGTTCTTCAATGTCTTCATTTTTTCCTGCGCCTGCATCTCCTGGGACAGCAATACCCCCAACATTTTCAGTATCCCCTCATAATTTCCGTCCTGTTCCTGGCCCAGACACAACATAACGACTGTCAGCAGGTTGTAATTTTCCACCGGTTCGGGGGCGTGGCCTACAACATCTGTTTTCGCGATGCTGTATTTCGTAATCGTATTCCGGTATAGTGCCCGCGGCATGGTGCAGACCCATATGCTGTATACTTTGCGCAAGTCTTCATAGTGGAAATGCGAAAATTCCGTATCGTGCTGGGCGGAGATCAGACGGCTGGCGTAATAGATCGCGCGCTTCACGATCGGATAGCCCGGTGAAAAATCGCTGTGCGCCTCTATATTGACAATCATCCGTATAGGCTCCCCTGTAGACGGCGCTATGGCGGTAAAGCGGATATCGTAAATCACCATGCCTTCGGTGAGCAGCTTGTCTTCGAGGTTCATGCCCCGGATGCGTGCCGCGTTTGTCTCGTCGGGCATGACGGGGGTCTTCTGCACCGACGGCTCCCCTTCAATATAGCGTTCCGCGATCTCCTCTGCCGTGCAGTCCTTATATGGGCAAGGACGATCTTCTCACTCAAAAGTTTTTTGCAGGAGGCGTCATAGCGGGCCAAATACTCCGTCAGGGCTAAATCCCTCGCCCAAAATCGTTGGCAGTTCCATTGTCCCCACTTCCTCTCATTGGTATCATACCACAAATGGGGGGAAATGTCTATGGACAGGTGCGATTGGGAACGGAAAGTTTGCTGGAATGTATTGCCCCTGTCTACATTTTGGTATAGAATGGGGGAAGGAATAAAAAAGAGGGGGTGGCGGTGTGCGCTATCATCTGACAAAGCGGGTCGAGGATGAGATCATTTCCCTGGCGCGCAGGTGCGGGATAGAGAAAGTTATCCTTTTCGGTTCGCGGGCGCGGGGGGACAACCGGGAGCGCAGCGATATTGACCTTGCCATCTTCGGAGGAGATACGGCGGAGTTCCTGCTGAGCGCCGATGAGGAGATACAAACGCTATTGATGTTTGATATTGTAGACTTAGGGAAACCGGTACAACCTGCACTGCGGGCGGAAATTGAACGGGACGGAGTGATTCTCTATGAAAAAGTTTGAAAATTTTTGTAAGGCGCTGGACAATTTGCAGTTGGCGCGGGAAGTAAAAGAGCCATACGACGTATTATCCATGACAGGCTCTGTCGCGCTGTTTGAAATCTGTTTTGAGCAGGCGTGGAAAGCCATGAAGGAAATTTTATCCGACCAGGGTTTCAGCGCGGCGCAGACAGGTTCGCCGAAACAAATCCTGAAAATGGCCTACAGCGCCGGGATGGTGCGGGATGAGGAAAAATGGCTGGCCATGCTGGCGTCACGCAACGAGGTTTCCCATTCCTACAATGAGGAGGTCGCCCAAACCCTGCTGCGGGCTGTTCAGACAGACTATATCGACCTGTTGGAAGAACTGCGGACGGAGCTAAAAACAAACTGGATAGGATAAGATGCTTTCCCTTCATGGGCAGCAGCGCTCACAGGGGGAATATCCCATTTCAATCACGCTTTCCCGTGTGCCGGTATAAAGGCGCTTGTTGCTTTCTTTCATCATGCCGACGCTTGGGCAGGATGGGTCATGGAATTTGTGGGTGTTCAGATTCAGGACATACGCCTGCTGTTCCGGTGATTGGCTGGCGCTTTCGGAATCCGGCGAAATAGCCTTGCTTTCGGATGGAAGGCCGCTATGGGGGACGATGGACTGTGTGGGGGCATCTCCCTGTTCTGGGCGTCCGTTCGGCATGATAGTCAGGCTTATCAATATGATGCACACAACCACAAGCAGGACCATGCACGCCTGCCGGAAGGGATCCCCTTTTTCCTGATGCGCCGTAGTGGGCGCTCTTTTTTTGTCCATTTTCATCTCATCTCCATGATACTCCATATATAAGGATACTACAAATATATATACTATACTTTAATAGGGATAATGTCAATATGAGTACCCTATGTTAAGATGTATTCATAGAGGGGAGGACGCAAAATGGACGAACTCAGAAGGGTTGTTGTCAAAAGTGTTGTTTCCTATCGTATGAATAAATATGGGCGTGTAAAGGTCAAATTGGCACAGCAGCTCCAGGCACGGAATATCACTCGAAATAAAATAGGGGAGCTGACAGGTGCGAAATATGAGGTAGTAAACCGCTATTACCGGGGCGAGGGCATCGAACGGGCGGACTTGGATTTCTTAGCCAAAGTATGTTATGTGCTGGACTGTAAAATAGAAGATCTTTTAGAATATGAACCGCCTGAAAAAGAGCCGTGAGCAAAAAATACAGCGGGCCGTCCCCATATAGAGGGCGGTCCGCTGTCGTGTTTTTGGCCTCAAAGAGGGTTCCGGCAAAAATCCGGCACCACTCCTGGGAATTTTGTGGTATACTGGGAATGGCACAGAATGCTTTGGGAAAAGGAGAATGTCAAATGCAGGAACGCTATGAAAAGGTGGTCGCGCTCTGGCAAAGCTGGAACATTACGACAGACGCCCAGCTTGCCCAGGCGTTGAACGGGCACAGCATTGCCTTTGCGTACCATTCGGGAAAGATAGAAAATGAGCGGATCACTTACAACGATACACGGGAAATCTTCGAGCGCGACGGCGTGACTTCCTACACGGGCGATCTGCGCACCCTGTTTGAGATACGCAACGCAAGGGAGGCAAACGAACTGTTCCTCCGGGCCTTCCAGGAGCGCCGTCCGCTGAATGAAGCTCTGATTCAGGAATTTCAGGGGCTTTTGACGCAGAATACCTATGATACCCGCCGTTATCAGCTTGGGGAGCGTCCTGGCACATACAAGTGCCATGACTATGTTACAGGGCGGGAAGAAGTGGGGGCCGCGCCGGAGGATGTGGCCGAGGAGATGGCGGAGCTGCTTGCGGATATCCCTGAGGGAAAGGCGTTGACAGCCGCGGCCTATTTCCATGCAAAATTTGAAAATATCCATCCTTTCGCGGACGGGAATGGCCGGGCCGGCAGGCTGACGATGAATTATTTCCTTGTGACGCATGGGCACCCGCCCATCACTATCCATGAGGAAGACCGGAAAGAGTATTATAGCGCCTTGGAAGCCTGGGATACCCGGCAGGAGGTAAAGCCCCTGTGTGTTTTTTTGCGGGAACAGACAGTGAAAACGTGGGGCAGACAGCTTGAACGGGCGGAGAAGAAAAGGCTGTAGATGGGAGGATAGAAGCAAGGCGGGAATCAAAAAAGCGCGCTGGCAAAAGCAGCGCCCGACCCATGAGCTTGATACTGTACTTACGCGGCGTGTGCGGCGTCGCACCCACGCGAAACGGTGCAGGTGATGGGTTTCCAAAGGGGCTGCGCCCCTTTGGCAGAGTCCAGAGGCGGCGCCTCTGGGCAGGTGTGGGCGGCAGCCCACCAGCGGCGGCTTACGCCGCCGCCTTCATCGACGCCGCGTCGGCGGACGTGAGCATATGTTCGGCGAAGATGGCGTAACCGCGTGTGGGGTCGTTCACAAGCACATGAGTCACCGCGCCCACGAGGCGTCCGTTTTGCAGGAGCGGACTGCCGCTCATGCCCTGCACGATTCCTCCGGTCGCGTTGAGCAGCCGTTCATCCGTCACGCGCACGACCATGTTCCGGTTGGGGCTGTCGGAGGAGAGGGCGATTTTCTCTATCACCACAGAGTAGCTCTGCGGGGCCTGGCCGTTGATGGTCGCTAAAATTTCGGCGGGACCGGTCTCCACTTCCTGCGCCAGGGCGATTTCCATCCCCAGGCCGCCCCAGTTCCCGCTGACACTGCCATATACGCCCGTCTCGCCGTTCACCGTGATATCGCCGCCCGGTTCCCCGTTCAAAAACCGCCCTTTCAGCTCGCCAGGGCTGCCCGCGCTGCCCGCCACCGCGCCCGTGATCTCCACCGGCACAATTTCGCCTTTCAACAGCGTGATTGTCGTGCCGGTGTCCACGTCGTGGATGGAATGGCCCAGGCCCGCGAAGGTGCCGGAGGATTCGTCTATAAACGTCAGCGTGCCGATGCCCGCCGAGGAATCGCGTACCCACATGCCGGTGCGCCAGGTGTCGGTGGAGGCGTCGCGCACAGCCGTGAGCTGGGCCGATTTCTCCATCCCCTCGCGCACAAATACCACCTCCGCGGGCGACCCTGCCAATCCCTGAAGCGCGGCGGAAACGTCCTCGTTGGTCTTTGTCTCCTTGCCCGCAATCGAGGTGATTACGTCGCCCATGCGCAGCCCCGCCGTCTTGGCGGGGTTTTTGTATCCTAAGGGCGTGTAGATATCGCTGAACCCGACGACCATCGCGCCGTTGGCAAACATTTTGATGCCGAACGGCGCGCCGCTCACCTGCACGACGCGCCGCTCCACCACCTGGGCGCGCACGGTCTTGACAGGCACCAGCCCCCCGATGGTGAGTTCCGCGTTATAGGAATCGCCGCCCGCGAGGCTCGCGACGGCATCTCCGCCGGAAGCGGCGGCGCGCAGGAACGGCATGCCCGCCACCGATAGCCCGCCGCTTGCCGTCACCGAAAAGGTGTCGGGCAGCAGCGTGCCGATGTACAGCGCGAAAATAAACAGGAGTACCACGCACCCGGACGCCAGGAAACACGCCCATTTAATCATTCGTTCCATAAAATGCCCTCCCCTGCGCATATTGTGAAAGCACTTGACCCTGCTGTTTCCCCGCCCGGCGGGCGGGAAACAGCGCCGATTTTGAGCGGTGATGCTCCACAGTATGCGCATTGTTCCGTTTTGGTTAGTATTTGCCGCAAACGCCGGAAATAATCATGCCCCATACCACGTCCGCATATACATGTGGTGTTGGGCCGCCGCCCAAACCTGCCTAAAGGGGGGCGCCGCCCCCTTTGGAATCCTCAGCGGCCTTTTTGACTCGCTAAGAGCCGCCGCTTTGCGGCGGTTGCCTGCTGGACGCGCCTGCGGGCGCAGTGAAAAGGCCAGCGAAACTTTGAATCAAGGGAGAAATTGCGCATGCTGCCAGCCGCATCCGCCGGCCTTTCCGAGGCCGAGGCAAAAGCGCGCCTCGCTGAAGTGGGCGAAAACCGCCTTTCGGGCAAAAAAGGGCCGGGCGCGGCCTCAATGTTCTTTTCTCAGTTCAAGGACGTGATGATCTGGGTCCTTGCCGCCGCCACGCTCGTTTCCCTTTGGATGGGCGAAGGGGCGGAGGCCGTCACGATCATCCTCATCGTGCTGATGAACGCCACAATGGGTTTTTTGCAGGAGTACCGCACCGAAAAAACGCTGGAGGCGCTCAAGGAGCTGAGCGCCCCCACGGCCCGCGTGCGGCGCGGCGGGCGGGAGCAGGATGTCAGCGCACGCGCACTCGTGCCGGGGGATGTCGTGCTGCTGAATGAGGGCGACAAGATCCCCGCCGACTGCGCGCTGCAATCCGGCGCGCGCCTTGCCTGTGATGAATCCATGCTCACGGGCGAGAGCGTGCCCGCCGCCAAAAAACCCGGCGACGCGATATATATGGGGTGCATCGTGACAAGCGGGCGCGGCGAGGCCGTCGTGACTGCCACGGGCATGCGTACCGAGATGGGAAAAATCGCAGGCCTCATTGAGGAGGCCGCCGAGGAACCAACCCCCTTACAGATACGCCTTTCCCAGCTGGGCCGTTTCGTCGCGGCGGCGTGCGTGATTATCTGTCTGGCGGTGGCTTTCCTGGGCTTTTTGCAGGGCAACGGATTTTTGGATATGCTGCTTACGGGCATTTCGCTGGCGGTGGCCGCTATCCCGGAGGGCCTGCCCGCCATTGTAACGATCACCCTGGCGCTCAGCGTCAACCGTATCTTGCGGCGCGGGGCCGTCATCCGCAAGCTGCACGCGGTGGAGACATTGGGCTGCGCGGGCGTAATTTGTACGGATAAAACAGGCACCCTCACGCAGAACCGCATGACGGTACAGCGCATCTGGCTGGCCGGGCGCTCGCTCACGGTGACGGGCGGCGGCGAGGACGTGCGCGGCGCGGTGACGGAACACGGGCGCGCGGTGCCCGCCGCCCAGGACGCGGCCCTGCGCCGCCTGTGCGAGGCGGCGGCGCTGTGCGCGACGGCCCGTATCACGCGCAAAGGGGAGAAATACGAGGCGTCCGGCGACCCCACCGAGACGGCGGCGCTGGTGGCGGCGGCCAAAGCGGGCGTAACGCGGGAAGCGCTGCTGCGCGCATATGAAGTCACAGGGGAAAACCCGTTCGACGCCGACCGCAAGCGCATGAGCGTTTCGGTGCGCGGCATGGGCGGGGAGCGCCTTTTGTGCAAGGGCGCGGCGGATATCCTGCTTGCCCACTGCACGCAGATCCTTTCCCCGTCGGGCGTGCGCCCCATCACGGCACACGACCGCGCCGAGATCGCTGCCGCCGCCTCGGAAATGGCGGACAGCGCCCTGCGCGTACTGGGTTTTGCCGAGAGCGGCACGCCCGCGCGCGGGGAAGAAAAGCTGTGTTTCCTGGGCCTGATGGGCATGCTCGACCCTCCGCGTCCCGAAGTGCGCCCCGCCGTGCGCCAGTGCCGGACGGCGGGCATAAAGCCCGTGATGATAACCGGCGACCACCGCGACACAGCGCTTGCGATTGCGCGTGACGCAGGCATTGCCCGCGCCGGGGACGGCGTGCTGACAGGCGCGGAGCTGGACAGCATGACAGACGAACAGTTGGCGGCGCGCTGTATGCGTGTGGCGGTATACGCCCGTGTATCCCCCGCCCACAAACTGCGCATTGTGCGCGCCTACAAAGCGGCGGGCCAGGTCGTCGCCATGACGGGCGACGGCACGAACGACGCCCCCGCCGTCAAGGAAGCGGACATCGGCGTCGCGATGGGCATTTCCGGCACAGACGTGACGAAGGAGGCGTCAGGCGTCATCATCCTGGACGACAACTTCGCGACGATTGTCGCGGCGGTGGAGGAAGGGCGCGTGATTTATCAAAACATCCGCCGCTTCATCCGGTTCCTGCTCACCTCAAACCTCGGCGAAGTGCTGGGCATGCTGTTCGGCATGCTGCTCCGCCTGCCGGTAACGCTGCTTCCCATCCAGATATTATTGGTAAACCTGTTCACCGACGGCCTGCCCGCAATCGCCCTGGGCATGGAGCCGCCCGCGCCAGACATCATGCGGCGCGCGCCCCGCCCCAAGAGCGAGGGGCTGTTTGCGCACGGTTTGGCGCGGACGATTGTCGTGCGCGGCGCAATGTTGGGCATGGCTTCCTGCGGGGCCTATGCCGCCGTACTTTCCATGAGCGGCGACCTCACGATTGCCCGCAGCGCGTGTTTCTTAACGATTGTCCTCTCCCAAATGCTGCATATCTTTGAATGCCGGGGCGAGGGCCTCGATTTCCGGGGCAACCCCGCCCTGTTCGGCGCGGTCCTCACATCGGTAGTGTTCACGCTCCTCAGCGTCTACCTGCCCATCGCGCAAAACTTCTTCGCCACGGCCCCCGTCCTGGGCGAAAACCTCATCCCGGTAGCCGTCGCCGTCGTCGCCGGCCCCGCCATCATGGCCGCCCTCCGCTGGGCGCGCCGCGCGCTTGCGGGCGCGTAGCGCCCGCCCAAAGGGCGCCGCCCTTTGGAATCCCGCCGGGCGCTGCCCGGACCCGCCAGA
>CANCXY010000123.1 GCA_947381875.1 uncultured Clostridia bacterium
CCCCACGTCTCGCAACACTCTTTCCCTACACGACGCTCTTCCGATCTGCGGCAATTTCATTGCCGCGCACCCCTTCCTTTGCATTATGGACGTGAAACGCGCGCCGCAAACAGGGTGCGGCGCGCGGGGTGTTTTTTTTATTTGCGGGCGTCAGGCGGCTTTGGCGCGCTCCTGCGTCACCAGGCCACTGGAATTGGTGTAGTATTCTTTGCCGTCCTTGCCGTCGTTCCAGCCCTCTTTCTGGACAAGGACACCTTCGTCGTCGAAGAAATAACGGCCTGCGGGCAGGTTGTAGGCGGGGTCGCCGGGGTGGTCGGGGTGCTGGCAGGCGAGCAGGTCCTGTACGCGCCAGACGATCAGATAGTAGTTATCGGAAATGCGCGTCTGATAGCGCAGGCCGCCGTCCGCGTTCTTCATCCAGCCTACAAACGTGATGCCGTCCTTGTCGTACCACGTCTGCCCGGCGTAGTTCGGACGAATACGAAGGTAGTCCGTCATGACATAGCAGGTGCGCGGGTCGTTTTCGTTGCGGTCGGGGTTCAGGTAGTAGAGGTTGCCGTTTATCAAAATTTCACCATCACCTGATACCGTGATGTTAGAGCCCGCCGCGACCGTATTCTGATTTGTAACCAGTGTCCCGTCATTATTAAAGATATAGTGCGCTCCCGTGCCGTTGGAGTTTTCAATATAACGTACACCTGTAGACGGTGTGCCGTCGGCTTCCGTATGCTTCCATATGCGCACCCCATTGGAGATATCCCCGCTCCAGGAACTGTCAACAGGGGTATTATTGCTGGAGTTGCCCGGATTTGTGACAGGAGGCGTAATAGGGGTGGGATTGACAGAATTTGTGGTTGAACTGTTGGAATTGGAATCATCTGGCTCTGCAGGTTTTTTAGATTCCGTAATAATGTACAGCGTACTGCCCTTCACCGCATAAGCCACGCCGCCCTCATAGGAACTGATATCATCATATTCCAGCGGTATGGCAATGTTGTTATTATAATCCAGCAAACCGCACTTTTCACCTTTCTTGACAGAAGCTAAACCATTCTCAGCGCCATACGCATTATCATATTCAAAGGAAATGACCGTTTTGTTCTGCCGGTCGATGTACCCCCACTTTCCGTCCTTTTTTACAGCGCATAAACCGTCGCTGCCAAAACTTGCAGCACCTTCATATGCGCACGGGATAACCTCTGTTCCTGTTTTACCAATAAACCCATATTTACCGGCCTGATTCACCACTGCCGCCAAGCCCTGGTGGAATGGAAAAAGATTTGTATAACCGCGCCCGGCAAGGTCAATCACTGTTTTGCCGGTGGGATCCATATACCCTTTTCCTTCGGTAATAATATCGTAATCATCTGCCTGTGTATGTTCAAAGAATGCAAACAACCCTTCACCGCACCAGCCAAGGGATTTCTTTGTAGCGAAACCTCCCGCGCCCCATTGAATCGTTTCGTTATATTCCTGCGGCAGCTCACAGGTAACAACCCCGTTTTTATTGATAATCTGAGTTGTGTTTTCACTGTCACTGCTGCCGCCGCCTGCCCCCTGGCCCGTCCAGAATGAATAGAGTTTCTTTATGACTACAGCATAGCCGTCCTGTATAGGGCCTCCCAGATAAGATGTAGATTCTTCATGAAATATACCGTTTGCATCTGTGTACTCGTTATGGGTTTCTTTTAGGGTAAATGCGTTTCCGCCGTCGGTGGTATAATACTGTGGCGGGTCTCCATTCTCGTAAGCGCTGCCTAATGTAAGCGAGACAATTCCGTCGGAATAGCGGAACCTTGCACCGTTTGTAAAGCAGTTTTCTTCAGAGTCGTTTCGATAAGGGAACTTGAATGTACCGCTGCTGTCAACCAGCGCAATCTGCGGAGGAACTACGTCGACATCCTCATCATAGATCGTAGCTCCATTTCCATGAATCGCCAAACTGCCGTAACCGCCGGTATTAAACACTCCATCCGCTTGAATGCCAGTTTTTGTAACGGTGAACTGAGTGTCATTCGCAGCCTCCGCATATGCAGCAGGCGTAAACATCGCGATGGCTATGGCCAGCGCGCAGGCAATTCCTGATATTCTGAAAAAGCCTTTTTTCATTTCCAAATTCCTCCTTTTTGTTCCATGGTTTGAATGGCGGAAAAATTTTCCAGATAGCAGGTTTTCCTATCCTCCTTTCAGAGCGGAATATGTACATAAAAATCGTATTTCCTTTATTATACAGACTATTTTTCCATTTGTAAAGAGAAACATGGTTTATTTGCACGTATTATTTCTTCTTCTGCGATTTATAATACCTGTAAAAACAGGAGCAACCCATGGATTATCAGGAATATTTGGATTGGATTCCTTCCAGAATTACCCAACTGCGTGTGCAAAAGGGGGTTTCAGCAAGGGATATGAGCCTTTCCCTCGGCCAATGTGACAGCTACATCAACCGAATCGAAAATCGACGCGCCATGCCCTCCATGGCTGGCCTTATCTACATCTGCGAATACTTCCGCATCACCCCGCAGGAGTTTTTCAACGTGGACGCCCCCGCCCCGCAGAAATCGAAGGAGCTTTTGGGCGAGCTGCAAAAGCTCACCGCCGCCCAGGTCGACCATATCGTCGCCCTCGTCCACGACATCACCGAAAAAAAATAAGCCCCGGCGAACGGACGGTTCGCGGGCTTTTCCAACATCACGGGTAGACTTTTCCCTGCAAACGTGCTATACTGAAACCAGAAAGAGGGTGCCGCGATGGACGAGGAAACCACACTGGCAAGGAGCCTGCGCGTCTACGACAAGCAGGCCGCATACGCCGCCGCCGCCAAAAAACTGTTGAGCGAGCGCATTATCCTTGCCTGGATATTGAAATATTGTGTCAAAGAGTTTCAGGACTGCGCCATTGAGGAGATCGCGGAAAAACACATTGTGGGGACGGTGGAGATCGACGAAACGCCCATCCTGCCGGACGAAACGAACGCGCCGAAGAAAAAGCGCCCCGTTCCCCCGCAGATTGAGAGCGTCGGGATAGAGGAAAACTATCGGAATGAAGGCGCCAACCTGTACGATATCCGTTTTCACGCGCGCGCCCCCGGCACCGCCCATTTGATACACCTGATCGTAAACCTCCGAAATACAGCAGGACTTTTTCCCCGGATACCCGCTGCTCAAACGCGGCGTTTTCCACGTCAGCCGGCAAATCTCCTCGCAGTACGGGACGATCTTCACCCACTCGCATTATGAGAAGATACGCAAGGTGTATACCATCTTCATTTGCCCCTACCCGACAAAGGAGTACCAGAACACTATCACGCGCTACCGGACGATGGAAGAAAACGTAGTAGGCAGCGTACACGCGCCGGAGGAAGATTACGACCTTACCACCGTGGTGATGCTCTGCCTCGGCGGTGCCGGGGATGAAAACTACCAGGGCCTGCTGAAAATGCTCGACACCCTGTTGAGCGAGACGCTGGATTACCCGGAGAAAAAACAGATATTGCAGGAAGAGTTCGACATTTCCATGACAGAAACAATGGAGGAGGAGGTGCGCACCATGTGCAGCTTGGGACAGGGAATCGCGGAGAGGAACTTTAACAAGGGGATTGAGGTAGGCATTGCAGAGGGCGAAATGAAAACTTTGTTAAAGGATCTTCGCAATTTGATGGAGAGCCTGAATTTATCGATAACTCAGGCTATGAACGCCCTGAAAATTCCCGATGAGGAACGCCCAAAATACCGGGAACTGCTTGGACAGACCTAAAATCGCCCTCCCCGCTTAACTCCACACCCGCAAAAAAAACAACAGCCGCTGCGGATCTTCCCATGATCCGCAGCGGCCATTTTTTCCCTGTGATTACAATGCTAATATACGTGGCACAAAGTCCCTGGCCGCCAATTCCTCCTCCACTTCGGGGATGCCCGTACCGGCGGGAATCAGCTTGCCAATGATAACATTTTCCTTCAGCCCCATCAACGGGTCCACCTTGCCCTTAATCGCGGCGTCCGTCAGCACACGTGTGGTCTCCTGGAACGACGCGGCCGAGAGGAACGAGTCCGTCGCCAGCGAAGCCTTTGTGATGCCCAGCAGGATACTGGTTCCGCGCGCCGGCTCCAATCCTTCCTCGCCCTCCGCGATGCGGCGTTCGATCTCCTCGTTCGCGGCGCGCAGCTCGCTCTTATCCATAGAGGAACCCACGATCAGCTTCGTGCTGCCCGCGCTGTCGATACGCACCTTGCGCATCATCTGCTGGACAATGACCTCAATGTGCTTGTCGCAGATATCCACGCCCTGCAAACGGTATACCTTCTGCACCTCGCTGATGAGATAATTCTGCACGGCGATCGGGCCGCGGATGGCTAAGATATCCTGCGGGTAGACAAAGCCGCCCGTCAGCAGGTCGCCCTGTGCCAGCGCCGCACCATCCGCAATGCGCAGGCCCTGGTTGAAGGGGATCGGATAGCTTTTCTCAATGGGCGCGCCGTTTTCGTCCACGCCCTGTACAATGACATGACGGTTCTTCCGATTATCCACTTCTATATGCGCGGTGCCCGCGATCTCCGTCATAATGGCTAAGTTCTTGGGCCTGCGCGCCTCGAACAGCTCCTCTACGCGCGGAAGGCCCTGTGTGATGTCCTCCGCCGAAGCAATGCCGCCCGTGTGGAACGTGCGCATGGTGAGCTGTGTGCCCGGCTCGCCGATGGACTGCGCCGCAATGATGCCCACAGCCTCGCCCATGCCGACCAGCCGCCCGTTCGCTAAGTTCGCGCCGTAGCACTTCGCGCATACGCCGTGCCGCGCCTCGCAGCACAGCACACTGCGGATCTCCACTTCCTTGATGCCCGCGTCCACAATGGCTTTCGCGTCGTCGCTCGTCATCATCTTATCTTTGGAGACGATCAGCGCGCCCGTCTCCGGGTGCAGCACATCATGCACGGCGAAACGGCCTTCGAGGCGTTCTTCTAACTTTTCAATGATCTCCGGCCCCTCGCGGATATCGGAGACAAGCAGGCCCTGTTTGGAGCCGCAGTCCTCCTCACGGATGATCACGTCCTGTGAAACGTCCACAAGGCGGCGCGTCAGATAACCGGAGTCAGCGGTGCGCAGGGCGGTGTCGGCCAGGCCCTTCCGCGCGCCCTTGCCCGCGATGAAGTATTCCAGGATGTTCAGCCCCTCGCGGTAGTTCGCGCGGATGGGGATTTCAATGGTCTTGCCCGATGTGTTCGCAATCAGGCCACGCATGCCCGCCAGCTGGCGGATCTGCGATTTGGAACCGCGCGCGCCGGAATCGGCCATCATGAAGATGGGGTTGCGCTTCTCCATATTCGCTTCCAGCGCCGCCGCCACCGCGTCGGTCGTCCTGCTCCATACGTCGATGACCCTTGTATAGCGTTCATCTTTGCCGAGCCAGCCCTCGTTGAAATCCTCGTTGATCTCGCTGATCTCCTTCTCCGCTTCTTCCAGCAGATGCGCTTTCTGCGGCGGGATCACCGCGTCCGATACGGCGACGGTGATGGCGCTCAGCGTGGAATATTTATAGCCCTGCGACTTGATGCGGTCCAGCATTTCCGCCGTGACAGATGTGCCATGCACATGGATACAGCGGTCAATGATCTGCCCCAATTTCTTCTTATCAACCAGGAAGCTGATCTCAAATGCGAAACGCTGCTCCGGGTCGGAACGGTCGACATATCCTAAGTCCTGCGGGATGGGCTGGTTGAAAATGATGCGGCCCACCGTCGTTTCCACCAGGCGGCTCTGCTTTACGTCGTCAATCTCACGGGTGCGGCGCACGCGAATCTTCGCCTGAAGGGTGACAACACCCTCCTGATAGGCCATAATCGCCTCGTTTTCGTCGCGGAATACCTTCCCCTCGCCCTTGTCGCCCTCGTTTACCATCGTCAGATAGTAGCTGCCCAACACCATATCCTGTGTCGGCACGGTGACAGGCTTGCCGTCGGCGGGCTTGAGCAGGTTGCCGGAAGCCAACATCAGCTTGCGGGCCTCGCGCTGCGCCTCCTCGGAGAGCGGCACATGCACGGCCATCTGGTCGCCGTCAAAGTCGGCGTTGAACGCCGTACACACCAGCGGGTGCAGCTTAATCGCGCGGCCCTCCACCAGCACCGGTTCAAACGCCTGGATGCCCAGGCGATGCAGCGTCGGCGCGCGGTTCAGCATAACGGGGTGCCCCTTGATAACGGCTTCCAGCGAGTCCCATACCTCCGTGCGCGTGCGCTCGACCATCTTCCGGGCGGATTTGATATTGTTGGCGATGCCCTTTTCCACAAGGTCTTTCATCACAAAGGGCTTGAACAGCTCCAGCGCCATTTCTTTGGGCAGGCCGCACTGGTACATTTTCAGCTCCGGGCCGACCACGATCACCGAACGGCCCGAATAGTCCACGCGCTTGCCCAAAAGGTTCTGGCGGAAACGGCCCTGCTTGCCCTTAAGCATATCGGAAAGGCTCTTGAGGGCGCGGTTATTGGGGCCAGTCACGGGGCGGCCCCGGCGGCCATTGTCGATCAGCGCGTCCACAGCCTCCTGGAGCATGCGTTTTTCGTTGCGCACAATGATGTCCGGCGCGCCCAGCTCCAATAGCCGTTTCAGGCGGTTGTTGCGGTTGATGACGCGGCGGTATAAATCGTTCAGGTCGGACGTGGCAAAGCGCCCGCCGTCTAACTGCACCATCGGGCGGATATCCGGCGGGATGACCGGAATCACGTCCATGATCATCCACTCCGGGCGGTTGCCGGAGACGCGGAACGCCTCGACGACTTCCAGGCGCTTAATCAAACGCATGCGCTTCTGGCCGCTGGCGTTTTCCAATTCCTTGTGCAGCTCGTCGCTCAAAGCCTCCAGGTCGATCTCCCGCAGCAATTCCTGAATGGCCTCCGCGCCCATGCCCGCCTTGAACTCATCCTCATACTGCTCACGCATTTCGCGGTATTCCTTCTCGCTGAGAAGCTGCATTTTTTCCAGGCGCGTAAGACCTGGATCTATTACGATATAGGAGGCGAAATACAGCACCTTTTCCAGCAGGCGCGGGCTAAGGTCCAGTATCTGCCCAATGCGGGACGGGATGCCCTTGAAATACCAGATGTGCGAGACGGGCGCGGCCAGCTCGATATGGCCCATGCGCTCGCGGCGCACCTTCGCGCGCGTCACCTCCACGCCGCAGCGGTCGCAGATCTTGCCTTTATAGCGGATCCGCTTATACTTGCCGCAGTGGCACTCCCAGTCCTTCGTCGGGCCGAAGATGCGCTCGCAGAAAAGCCCGTCGCGTTCCGGCTTTAAGGTGCGGTAATTGATCGTCTCCGGTTTTTTTACCTCTCCATAGCTCCATGCGCGGATCTGGTCGGGGGAGGCAAGGCCGATCTTGATCGAATCAAACGCGTTAAACTCCATGAAACGAACCCTTTCTTTCTGAGGGTGTCCAGGGCTGGGGATATTTCCAGGTGCTCCCCCTGCGGGGGAACACAGAAAACCTCCTGCTCTGGACACGCCCTTCTTTCTCAAATGTCTGGCGCTGTGCGGCGCACAACGGATCAAAGGTCGTCGTCAGTGAGGCTGTCGGCAAGATCGTCAAACAGCTCTGCCGCAGCTAAATCCTCCGGGTCGGGTTCCTCATCTTCAAACGCGAGGTCGTCGTCGATATCCTCAATGCTGTAATCGTCGTCCAACTCGCCCTCTATCACCACATCGTCGCCCGGACCGATGTCGGAGTTATCAAAGCCCAAGTTCTCGTCCTCGTCGTAGGTCTGCTTGATGTCTACTTCGTTGCCCTCGGCGTCCTGCACGCACACGGCAAGGCCCAGGCTCTGCAGCTCTTTCAGCAGCACGCGGAATGCCTCCGGAATGCCGGGCTTCGGCACCGACTCGCCTTTCACGATGGCCTCATACGTCTTGACGCGGCCCACCACATCGTCCGATTTGACAGTGAGGATCTCCTGTAACGTATACGCCGCGCCGTAGGCTTCCAGCGCCCATACCTCCATTTCGCCGAAGCGCTGGCCGCCAAACTGGGCCTTGCCGCCCAGCGGCTGCTGTGTAACAAGGCTGTAGGGGCCGGTGGAGCGGGCGTGGATCTTATCATCTACCAGGTGGTGCAGTTTCAGATAGTACATATAGCCGACAGTGACAGGGCTTGCGAACTGCTCGCCCGTGCGTCCGTCGTAGACGATGCTCTTGCCGTCCTCGCGCTTGCCGGTCTCTCGGAACATGGCGCGGATGTCGTCTTCATGCGCGCCGTCGAACACGGGCGTCATCACTTTCCAGCCCAACGCCTTGGCGGCATAGCCGAGGTGGACTTCCAGCACCTGCCCGATGTTCATACGCGAAGGCACGCCCAGCGGGTTCAGCACGATATCCAGCGGCGTACCGTCCTCTAAGAATGGCATATCCTCCTGCGGCAGGATGCGAGAGACAACGCCCTTGTTGCCGTGGCGGCCCGCCATCTTATCGCCGACGCTGATTTTGCGCTTCTGGGCGATATAGCAGCGCACCACTTCCCGCACGCCAGGCTGCAGCTCGTCGCAGTTTTCGGGCGTGAACACTTTCACGTCCACAATGATGCCGCTTTCACCGTGCGGCACGCGCAGACTGGTATCGCGCACCTCGCGGGCCTTTTCGCCGAAGATGGCGCGCAGCAGGCGCTCCTCGGCGGTCAGGTCCGTTTCGCCCTTCGGCGTCACCTTGCCCACTAAGATATCGCCCGCGGCCACCTCCGCGCCGATGCGGATAATGCCGCGCTCGTCCAGATCTTTGAGCATATCCTCGCCGACGTTGGGGATGTCGCGCGTGATCTCCTCCGGGCCGAGTTTTGTCTCGCGGCTCTCGATCTCGTATTCCTCAATGTGAATAGAGGTATATACGTCCTCGCGGACGATCTTCTCATTGATGAGGACAGCGTCCTCGTAGTTGTAGCCTTCCCACGTCATAAAGCCGATCAGGGCATTTTTGCCAAGGCTGATCTCTCCGTTTTTCGTGGCGGGGCCATCGGCCAATACCTGACCCTTCAACACCGTTTCGCCCTTATTGACAATAGGCCGTTGGTTGATGCAGGTGCCCTGGTTGGAGCGCACGAACTTGACAAGCTCGTACTTATCCGTAGTAGACTCGCTGGTGCGAACAATGATTTCGTCGGCGGTCACGCGCTCCACAACGCCGCTGTTCTTCGCCAGCACGCACACGCCGGAGTCGCACGCGGCCTTGTATTCCATGCCTGTGGCAACGATAGGCTGTTCCGTCACTAACAGCGGCACGGCCTGGCGCTGCATGTTGGAACCCATCAGCGCGCGGTTCGCGTCGTCGTTTTCGAGGAAGGGGATCATGGCCGTAGCCACCGAGACAACCATCTTCGGGCTTACGTCCATAAAGTCGACCTCGGAGCGGTCCACTTCCAAAATCTCATCGCGGCGGCGGCACGAGACGCGTTGGCGGACAAAGCGGCCCTCGCTGTCCAGTTTTTCGTTGGCCTGCGCCACGGTATATTCATCCTCCACGTCCGCCGTCATATAGATGACTTCGTCCGTCACAACGCCTGTCGCCTTGTCGACGCGGCGGTAAGGGGCTTCGATAAAGCCGTACTCGTTAATCTTCGCGAAGGTGGCGAGGTAGGAAATCAGGCCGATATTCGGGCCTTCCGGCGTCTCAATGGGGCACATGCGGCCATAGTGCGAATAGTGGACATCGCGCACCTCGAAACCGGCGCGGTCACGCGAGAGGCCGCCGGGGCCGAGGGCCGAGAGGC
>CANCXY010000124.1 GCA_947381875.1 uncultured Clostridia bacterium
CGGAGTCCAGAGGCAGAGCCTCTGGCAGGATTCCAAAGGGCAGCGCCCTTTGGCCCGGGCGGAGCCCTAAATCGTTTCCTCCCCCACGGGCGCAATATCGGCGCGCAGTACGACGCGGGCGGGCAGGCGGGCGGTGAAACGGGCGGTGATGCGCGCCGCGATGACGCCCATGCTGGCCGCCTGCGCGCCTAAGATGAGTACTACATATTGGCATTCGCTGGTGCGGGTGTATACGTCGCTGGCACGCAGGCTCAGGCGGATGTCCTCGCGAAGCTGCTCCATCAGCGCCGCGCGGCCTTCCAGCGGAATGAAGCCGCCGTTTTCGTCCGTCAGGGTCAGCAGAAGCAGGTGCGCGGGTTCGGGTACGCGCCGCAGACGGCGCTCGACAAAATGACAGATGAGGCTGAATTCATCCGGCTTTACGCACATGGCGCCGCGCGGCGCGTTTTTTTCACGCAGGCCGCTGTGCAGACGTGCCAGGTCAGTGTCCACGCTCCCCGCTTCAGATGGGGGATGATCGGCCCGGCGCGGGGCGCGCGACCCCTTGTTTTCGTCCAGCAGGCGCAGGGCACGCTCCCACAGCTCTGTGAACGGCTCCGCCCCGTGCCGCTCGGTGATGCCCGTGGAAAACGTGACGTTCCCATATGCCTGCCCGCCGTGCCCTATGCACCCTTCCACCTGCGCCGCGCGGGCATGCAGCGCGCCGCAGGTGCCTTCGGGCGCGAACACGGCGAAGCTGCCGCCGGAGACGCGCCCCAGGATATCCTCAGGGGCGCTCAGGGCGCACAAGGCCCGCGCCGCCTCCTTCAAAAGCGCGTCCCCCTGCGCGTGGCCGCAGCGCAGGTTGACACGGCGCAGGGAATCTACATCTAATACCGCCAGCGCGCCGCCCTGCGGCGGCAGGGCCTGCGCCGCCGTGAGGAAAGCGGCGCGCGTATACAGCCCCGTCAGCGCGTCGCGCGGTGCGTTCGCGGGGCATTTTGTTCCATTTGCCATTTTGACTTCTCTCCATGCAAGGGGTGATTTTCTTCCATTGTACCGCAAAAGCAAAATTTCGTCCAGAACTTTTTCAAAAAGACTTGACGAATCGCAAAAAAACGGTATAATAGAGGGTAGACACGGTAAGGTGTGCTTTGCGCCGCCTTTGTGTAAGTGCTACTGTGGCTCAGTCGGTAGAGCAGCTCACTCGTAATGAGCAGGTCGTCCGTTCGAATCGGATCAGTAGCTCCAGAAGGCATCGGGATTTGTGCGTATTCCCGGTGCCTTTTTCGCATCCAAAAATGGGAGCCCATATTTTGAAACTGAGGAGTTGATCTTAAATGCCGCACACACGCAAACCCTATATGATCGGCATCTCCGGCGGGACAGCCAGCGGAAAATCCACCCTTGCCAGCCGTTTGGCGGATTCCCTTTCAGGCTTACGGCTGAAACTGTTCCATATGGACGACTATTTCAAACCGGAGAGCGTCCGCCCGAAAACCGTCTCCCCCGTCAGCGGGAAAGTCTACTTTGACGATAACGGCCCTGAGACGATCTATCACGAGCGGCTGCGCGGCGACCTGGCCGCGGCGGCCGGTTCGGGCGAATATGATGTGATCCTGATAGAAGGGCTTTTTGCTCTCTGGTATGATTGGCTTTACGCACAGCTTGACCTGAAGCTCTTTGTCGATTGCCAGGCAGATGAACGCGCCGTCCGCCGCCTGCGCCGGAATATGACGCAGATGGGGATGGATTTTGAGGAGATCGCAGAATTTTATCTGGATATGGTACGCTATCAGCATGAACAGTATGTCGAACCAACCAAATGGCGCGCGGATATCATCCTCAACGGCGCATATCCCTCTGACACCGCTATACAAATGCTGTCCGCTTTTATTCAGGAAAAGGGAATACCAGGCAAAAATGAATCGGCAGGATGAACCTTCTCCCATGTTTGCGCTGGACAATCCCGATTTTTCACATCATAGTTGACTTTTTTCGGCAGTGTTTATATAGTATACTTTATAAACATAACCGGTTTTTCAGCACTACACGGAAAGCTATAAATATTGATACAATGCGCGAGGAGGCAATTTATGGCAATCGTAAGCTACAAACAGGCCATCAAGCAGGCCCCCGCCCATCCTCCGCGTCCCGGCCATCGCGTTCCTGTACCTCTTAGGCAAGGCGGAAGCGGACGGGGACGCGGGGAAATTATAACGGCATGTCTCCCTGCCTTTCTAATATGACAGATAAGGTAAACAAGGTCATTGAATCGACGGAGGTGTTACAAGTGGCCGGAGAACTTTTAATGAATATCAGCACAAACGAAAATGAGAGGGCACGTTATCGCAGCCGGAAAAAGTACGAGATGGATTTGCGGTCGAATCTATCCGCAATATTATGGATAGTTTGAATATATCCGTTGACCAGGCAATGACTTTGCTGAAGGTTCCCGAAGCGACACGTCCTAAATACAAAGAGATATTCCAGCCGCAATAACCCAAATCCTATGGTATCCCAAAGTGGCAAAAGCCGTTTCAGCCTTTTCAGGCTGGAACGGCTTTTTTGTGTATAAAAAGGATGCGTATATCCCGAAAAGCTACCAAACAGTAGCTTTTCCATATATATCATGCCAATATATGATAGAATGGTTAATAAAACACATAAAAAAGGAGTGCATATTTATGGCAATAAAAAGTGTCTCTTTCCGAATGGATGAAACCATGCTGGACAAGCTGCATGTCGTGGCAAATTACGAAGGGCGTTCCGTCAATAGCCAGGTAGTGATTTGGGTTCGGAACCATATAAAAGCCTTTGAGGCCAAACATGGGGAAATTTTTGAGAAGCAGGCGAAGGCGTAAGAGACAGAGCATATACACTGGAAAGGGCCGCTGTATGAGAGAATCCTATATAGCAGCTTGACTTCCTCGCTTTCTTCCGTAGAAATCAATTTCGCTTCATATGACTAAAAAATTGCCCTTCTGTCTCAAATTCCCTCTTGACAGATGTACTCTAATGTGTTAGACTAATCACAAGCTCTAACGCATTAGAGAAAGGAGACGCCTATGGAAACACCGAAGATTTTCGAGAGCGAGTACCGCTTCTGCCTCATCCTGTGGGAGCATGAGCCGGTGCGCAGCAGCGAGCTGGTCCGCCTGTGCGCCCAACAGCTTGGCTGGAAACCCACCACTACTTACACCGTAATCAAACGCCTCTCCGAACGCGGGGTTCTGAAAAATGAGCAGTCCGTCGTATCCTCGCTTGTCAGCAAGGACGCCGTGCAGGCGGCGGAGATTGACGCGCTGGTGGAAAATACGTTTGAAGGGTCGCTGCCCGCGTTTATCGCGGCATTCACAAAGCACCAGAAGCTCTCCGCCGACGAGGCCGGGGAGATACAGCGGATGATCGACCGATTCCGCAAGGAGGGAACACCATGACCGCGCTGTTTTTGAAACTGTTCAACCAAAGCGTCGCCGCAAGCTGGCTGATCCTTGCAGTGCTGTGCCTCCGGCTCCTTTTAAAAAAAGCACCGAAGCGGTTTTCCGTGCTGCTGTGGGGGCTGGTCGCGGTGCGGGCGCTGTGTCCGTTTTCGCTGCAAAGCGCGTTGAGCCTTTTGCCTCGTGCGCAGCCCGTAGGACTGGAAATCATGATGAGCCCCGCGCCGCAGATCGAGAGCGGCGTCGCCGCGATCAACAATGTGGTGAACCCTGTGCTTGCCGGTTCATTCACGCTCTCACCTGTCGCGAGCGCCAACCCGCTGCAAATCTGGCTGCCCATCCTGGCGGCGCTCTGGCTGACGGGCGCGGCGGGCATGGCGCTGTACGCCGTTTTCAGCTATGCGCGCCTGTGCCGACGCGTGCGCACCGCCGTGCTGCTGCGGGACAACATCTTCTGCACCGAGGCCGCGCCCTCGCCGTTCCTGTTGGGTATCCTGCGCCCGCGCGTCTACCTGCCGTTCGGCATGGAGGAGCGCGCGCAGGAAGCCGCGCTGGCGCACGAGCAGGCGCATATCTGGCGCAAAGACCACTGGTGGAAACTGACAGGCTTTGCCGTGCTGTCGCTGCACTGGATGAACCCTCTCATGTGGCTGGCGTATGCGCTGCTGTGCCGCGATATCGAGCTTGCATGCGATGAATCCGTCATACGCGAAATGGACGGTGCGCACCGGGCGGATTACTCCGAGGCATTACTCGCGTGCAGCGCGCACACGGGGCGGGACGCCCGCCCGCTCACGCTCCGGGTCTGCCCGCTGACTTTCAGCGAAGGGGATGTGAAATCGCGCGTAAAAGCAGTGCTGCAATACCATCAGCCCGCTGTCTGGGTTGTGGCCGCCGCCGTGGCCGCGTGCGCGCTGGCCGCCGTGTGCTTCCTCACCGACCCCGCCTCCGCCGCCGAAACCGACAACGCCTCCGATTCCCTATCCGCCGGTACGGTGTATGTATCCGACCGGTGCCTGTATATGAGCCCCGCAAGCTCTTTCTCTGCCATTGGCGGCTCTGGATGCAGCTACACCATTGAAAAGGATTCGTTTGTCATCAATCCGATTACCGGCGCTTCCCCATACCGTGGGGAAATCCATATCCCTGTTTCCCACTGGGGCTGGCAGTCCTTCCCCTTCACCGATGAGGAGTGGGAAACGGGCTTCGCTCCCCTCTTTCCCGACAATGTAACGCATATCCGCAGCCAATACAAAGATATTTTGTATCAGCCTCTTAATAACAGCTACTTCCTGCTGTCTGTGGACGGCACGCCCTGGCTTGTGGAACTGCGCGGCGGGCTGCACGGGGACATCAAACTGCCTGTCTGGAGCATCTACAGCCTGACACGGCAGACAGAGGAGAGTACGCTATATACCTATAACATAGAGGAAGCTGCACAGATGGTGGACAGCGTGGAATGGCTGTGCGCCTGGCTGCAAACGCAGGATACCATCTCCCGCGCCGACGCCCAGCGGCTGATTGCGGCCATAGATGAAGCAGTACCCAACGAGGGCACAAATACGCTCCTTTGCCATATGGCCGACGCCGCCGACTGGGAAAACCCCGGCCTGCAAACGCTGTCCCTGCGCCATGATATGATTGCCCCGACGGTTTACCATACAGACGTTTCGTTCGTTTCCGCCACCGAGGAGCGGTACTGTGCGCTGGAGCATGGGGAAAGCACCTGTACCTACCACAACAGCTTCCTGTGTATCCGCAAGGAATACACGGGCGATGACCCCGCTTTCGCTGACTGGTACAGCGAATATATTTTCACCAGGCGCGAGCATGACGGCCCCTGGGTGTTTACCGCCATGAACGGCACCTACAATATAGAGGGTTCCCTGCCTTTGAAAGAGGCGTTCTATACGGGTTCCTATGCGGGTTTTTCGCCCTCGTGACGTTCAGATAGGAGGTATTTGCAAAAATGAAATACAAATATTTGGCATATCTTTTTACTGCTTTTGCGTTCCTGCTTTCCCATGTTATGTGCGCCTCTGTCGCCTATAACTACTGCGCCCTTCAGTGGGGCGGCCAATACGCGGGATACGGCGCCCCGGCAAGTACCGCTTTCCTGCTGTGTATCCCGTATGGAGCCGGAATCATTGGATGTATTATTTTGGCATGGCTTTTCAAGAAAAAATATCAAAAATCTGTATTGTAAAAGCATTTGAAAACAGGCAGGACTTTTTGGAGCCTCCCCGCCCTTCGGGCGGGGAGGCTCCGCTAAATGGAAAGCTGTCAATTCTGTATCACTTTATAGCCGCTTATATTATCTCCGGTAATGGTAAAAGAGTACGTCTCTCCAAAATGTGCTTCAAAGGAAATCTCCTCTAAATATTTTGTAAGTTCCTCTGGATATATGTTTTCATAATTGGGGGTTATATATTCTGTTATGATCCGAAATCGTATAGACAAATCTACTGTATCCGAAGAACATTGCAGCGTTTCCTTATTCCAGACATTGATCAGCCGTTCATCATGTTTTATCAACGATTTATCCGCGTTGGACATGCCCCCGCTCTGGTTGGTGCCGTTTGCGCTGTAATCAAACACCAGTAAGCCAATATCTTCTTTGGTGTCTAATTGTATATACAGTGCAATTTCATCATCAGCGGGTATATAGTCGCTGGATATTATCTGTTTGTATAATACGAAGCCTGTCCCCAGTACAAGCACTATTGCAATCACTGCCCAAATTCTTTTTTTATTCATTTTAGAAAATTCTCCCCTATATATTAAGGTGTCTCAACCACCTGGTCGAGACACCTTTTCCGGGTCCTGTATGACTGTATATTGATTGAACGCTGATTTTTTCCGCTGCCGCGCCGTATTTACAGCGCCGCCTTGATCTTCTCGATCATGGCCTTGTATTCATCCTCGGACAGGAATTTCTGCTTCGGGTTCATCGCGAACACGCCGCCCCATTCCGCTTCGTCCTTATATTTCGGCACCAGATGGAAATGCAGGTGGCACCCGGTATCGCCATACGCGCCATAGTTCACCTTATCCGGCCCAAACGCGGCGTGGATGGCTTTTGCCGCCTGGGCCACGTCGGCGAAAAAGGCGTCGCGTTGCTCGTCGCTGATGTTGACAAGCTCGCTCACATGGTCGTTATAGGCCACGATGCAGCGGCCCGGATGGCTCTGCTCCTTGAACAGGATCAGGCTGCTGACGCGCAGCGGACAGATGAAGATGCCGAAATCATCCAGCAGCTCCGGTTTTTCTTCCCGCATGCAATAGGCGCAGTTCTGGTCTTTCATAATATTGGCTCCTTTCCAGTTTCGCACAGTCCCCCGCACGCGGGGCGGGAGACTGTACGGAAAATATCTCTATGGTCTGGACACGCCCGGAGATGTCTCATGCGGATTGTTTTCGTGTATTTCCCCGCCCTGCGGGGAAATACACGGCAATAACTCCGCGATGCGGACACTCCCGCACGCCCCATGCCTTACGGCTGTTTGCCGATATAGGCGAGGATGCCGCCGTCAACGTACAGGATATGGCCGTTGACGAAATCGGACGCGGACGAGGCGAGGAACACAGCCGGGCCACCCAGGTCAGACGCTTCGCCCCAGCGGTTCGCGGGCGTCTTTGCCAGGATGAATTGGTCGAACGGATGGCGGCTGCCGTCGGGCTGGATTTCGCGCAGCGGGGCCGTCTGCGGCGTGGCGATATAGCCCGGACCAATGCCGTTGCACTGGATGTTGTACTGGCCGTACTCGCTGGCGATATTCTTTGTCAGCATCTTCAGGCCGCCCTTTGCCGCGGCGTAGGCGGATACCGTCTCGCGGCCCAGTTCGCTCATCATGGAGCAGATATTGATGATCTTGCCGCCGCCCTTTTTAATCATGCTGGGGATCACGGCCTTTGCTACAATAAACGGCCCGTTCAGGTCGATGTCGATCACCTGGCGGAACTGTTCAGCCGTCATTTCCAGCATGGGAATACGCTTGATGATGCCCGCGTTGTTGACAAGGATATCGATCACGCCGACTTCGGCCTCGACTTTCGCGACCAACGCATTTACAGCGGCCTCGTCCGTCACATCGCACACATAGCCGTGCGCCTTGATGCCCTTTTCCTCATAGGCGGCAAGGCCCTTGTCGACCAGTTCCTGCTTGATGTCGTTGAATACGATGGTCGCGCCCGCCTCGGCGAAGGCGTTCGCGATGGCAAAGCCGATGCCATAGGAAGCGCCCGTGACAAGCGCGACCTTCCCTGTGAGATCAAATGCGTTTTTCATGTGTACCGTCTCCTCTCTTTTTCCATTTCCCCGCCCAAAGGGCGGGGAAATGGTATCTCTTTTTTCCGTTTTCCCGCCCGGAGGGGCGAGGAAACAATATCTCTTTTTTCCGTTTCCCCGCCCGAAGGGGCGGGGAAACAATAACCTTTACAGCAGTTCGTTTGTGGGAATGCCGTCCATGTCGTCGAAGTCCTGGTTCTCGCCGCACATGCCCCAGATAAACGTGTAGTTGCTGGTGCCCACGCCGCTGTGGATGGACCAGCTCGGCGAGATGACCGCTTCCTCGTTGTGCATCACGATATGGCGTGTCTCCTTGCCCTGTCCCATCATATGGAACACGGCCTGGTCCGGCTCTACCTCGAAATACATATATACTTCCATGCGGCGCTCGTGGGTGTGGCTGGGCATGGTGTTCCATACGTTGCCCTTCAACAGCGCCGTCATGCCCATGCTCAGCTGGCAGCTCTCGCACACCGCCGGATGGATGTACTGGCGCAAAATACGCTCGTTGACCGTCTCCTGTGCGCCAAGGTGGTTATAGCGCGCCTTGTCCATCGGGATCAGCACCGTGGGGCAGGTGCGGTGCGCGGGGGAGGAATTGACATAGAATTTGGCGGGGTTCGCCTTGTCGTCGGAGCGGAAGATCAGCTCCTTCGCGCCCATGCCTACATAGATGCCATCCTTTGTGCCCACCTTGTACTCTGTGCCGTCCACCGTCAGCGTGCCGGGGCCGCCAATATTGATCGCGCCCAGTTCGCGGCGCGCGAGGAAATACGGCGCGGCCAGCTCTTTGCAGCTCTCCAGTTTCAGCTCGCCCTCCACCGGCATCACGCCGCCCGCGATGATGCGGTCCTGATGGGAATATGTCAGGCATATCTCATCCGGCTCAAACAGCGTCGCGATATGGTAGTGGCGGCGGAGCTGCTCGGTGTCATAATGCTTCGAGTCCTCCGGGTGATTGGCGTAGCGTACATCAAATTTCATTTGCATCCAACCTCGATTCGTAAATTCTGCCCTTTCCGGGCGGGAAAATTGGGCGCGTCCAAACCGCAGAAACATTTTCAATCTATTCCCCGCCCTGCGGGCGGGGAATAGACAACGCTCTGGAAAATTTGTAATTTTCACCAGTTTTGGCCTCTATTGGGTATTATAACCCGCCAAAAAGAATAAAGCCATATCTTTTTCGATTTTGCTTATTCACAAAACGGACTTTTTTCCGCGCCCGTTCAAACGGTCCGCCGCGCCCTTTGTGCGGAAAAGGCGCGGCAGAACGCCACGCCATGACAGGAAAATTCAGACATCCTTTTCTTCCTCTCCCGTCCCATCCTGTACATGCAGGGTTTTATCCCGGCCAAAGGCGGAAGGGGAAACGCCATAGTTCTTTTTGAACACACGCGAAAAATACAGCGCGTTCGCGTAGCCGCACTGGCTGGCTACTTCGCTCATTGTATACTCGCCCGCCTGCATCACGCGCAAAAGTACCTCGGCTTTTTTCATGCGCAGGCGCGTCATATATTCCAGCGGCGTGACGCCTGACTCCTGCCGGAACAGTCTGCGCAGGTAGTCGTAGTGGAACGGCATCCGGCGCATGGCCTCATCCAACGCAAAATCCGGGTCCGCGTAGTTCTGGCGGATAGTGTCGCGCAGGTCGGCCACCGGCTGCGAAAATTCGCGCTGGCCACGGTATACCACCATGTAGCTCGCGATCAATTCCCCCAGCGCGGAGAGGACAAGCTCGTGCTTTTTGATATCGGACAGGTAATAGAATTTGGCCTCGGTGAAAGCAATGCGCATGTGGCCCTCGGCGTCGTCGTCCACTAAGAACGCGCTGCGGAACGGGAACGCGGGGTCGGCCATGGTGACATGGATATTGGTGAACCCCTCGCGGCTGGAATTTTTGTGGTGTTCCCTGGGCGGGATAGCGACGGCCTAGATCGGAAGAGCGTCGTGTAGGGAAAGAGTGTTGCGAGACGTGGGG
>CANCXY010000125.1 GCA_947381875.1 uncultured Clostridia bacterium
GGGACGAGCTGGACATTTTTCGGCAGGCGGCAGTAACCCTCCCGGCCCTCTATGAACAGCGGGAAAACGCTGAACAGGCAGAAGTCCAGGTGTTGGATCGGCCCGATATTTTGGAGAATTTTCAAGGCATTTTTATTCCTGCTGTTCTGATCGTCGCCATGTTCATGGGCTGTACGTTCAACGCTATGAACATCATTTCCGAAAAAGAAGATGGCGTGGCGCTTGTCAATGAAATCCTACCTATGACGCCCAGCCAGTACATTTTCCAGAAAGTCGTGGTGGGCTTCCTCTTTGGCAGCCTGTCCTCTATTGTGACGGCGTGTATCTGTTTCCGCCTGTCCTGGCAGAATTTTGGGATCATGCTGGCGCTGATCGTTTTATCGTCCTTTGTGGCCGCGTTAATCGGGCTGTTTATCGGCAGATTCTCCGAGGGGCTGATGATCGGCGTGGTGTATATCAAGATTGTCATGCTGCTGTTCATCGCTGTCCCGCTTGTATGCGCCCTGATTGGGGTGCAGGGGCTGCCTGCCGTGATCTGCAATATCGTCCCCTCCCAGCCGGCTTTTGAGGGGATCATGGCCCTGTCTGCTGGGAATTGGGGGACGGCGGTAAAGGATACGGCTGTCCTGACTGTTCACAGTGCCGTATGGTTCGCGCTGTACGTCCTGATTTCCTCCCGGCATAAAAAGCGCGCCATAGGGTAATGGCTTCTTCCGTTGTATCGCTTTCCATCCTCACTTTGTTTCACCCGATACTGCCAAGTCGTATTCCCGGCAGACAAAAAGAACCAAACTGCCGCGCAAGGTCTTTCTCTTGTACGGCAGCTTGGTTTTTCATTTATAGAGTTTTAAGATTTACACAATGCCCGGTATACTATCGCCCGTCCATCGCCTCCCCTGCGTGCCTGACACAGGGGGACTATGCTTGTCACTTACCGGCCATGTTCCGCAGATGGAACTTATGCGCGGCAAACTTCAAATCTTCTGCGTGCGCGGACAGCGCCTGCGCGGAGGACGACGATTCCTCCGCCGTGGCGGCGTTGTTCAGGACGACCTGCGAGATATTCTCCATGCCCTCGGAGAGTTGCAAGAGATAGCGCGCCTGCGCGGCGGAGGAATCGGAAATGCGCCCCACGATCTCCACCGACTCGTCCGCGCTCACGACCACCGCCGACAGCGCCTCCATCGTCTCCTCCGTCAGTGACGTGCCATAGCGCACCAGCTTGATGGAATTCTCGATCAGTTCGGTGATGTCCTTGGCGGAAACGGAACTCTTATTGGCAAGACTGCGCACCTCGTCGGCCACCACCGCGAAGCCCTTGCCCGCGTTGCCGGCCCGCGCCGCTTCTACGGCGGCATTCAGCGCCAGAAGGTTCGTCTGGAAAGAAATGTCCTCGATCGTCTTGGTGATGCCGCCGATCTGCGTGGATGACTGGGAGATATCCGTCATGGCCTGCGTGAGGGCCGCCATCTTCTCATTGCACACTTTCAGCCGCTCCGAAGCGTCCGTGGAGGAACGGCGGGCCGACTGGGCATCCTCGGCGGCGCGGTTCACCTGGTCGGAAATGTCCTGGATGCCGGCTGTCAGCTCCTCTACCGTGGCGGCCTGTTCCTCCGCCCCGTGCGAGAGCTTCTGCGCCACTTCCGCCATGCGCTTGGACTCCTCCGAGACCTTCCCGGCAGCGTCTAAAATGTTGGCGAGCGTGCGGTTCAGGGAATCCAGTATTTCGGTCATTGCATTCTTGATCGGCAGGAACTCGCCCAGGTATTCCTCGGTGATGCGCAAGTCCATGTTCCCTTCCGCCATCTGGGAGAGGTTCTTGTCAATGTCGCTTATGTATTTTTTCAAGTCCTTGCGCGTCTCATGGATAGACTCTACCAGCGTACCGATCTCCGAGGTATCGGATTCCAGGGGGAACGGCGTGGAGAGGCGGCCCTGGGAAATTTCTATCATCTGGTCGCGCACGGTCAGAACCGGCTTCATGATCCGGCCGTGCATAAGGCGTATGACCAGCACCTGCATTACGGCCACCAGGATGATGGACACCACCATTATGATCTGGAGGATATTCGCCGAGCGGGTAAGCGACTGCACCTCGCTCAGGGTACGGGCGCTGAGGTCGTTCAGGAAGCTGTTCTTCAAAGAGTTGATTCGGGCGACGGCGGTGTTGTATTCACTCCCGTATACATAACTCAGGGCCTCCTCCCGCTTGCCGTTCTGCACGTTGAGGATTGCTTCGCTTTCCAAAGGGACCAGGTCGGCGGAAATCTGTGACATTTCCGTGATGGTGCCCTGTTCCGAGCCTGTGAGGCCGATGGCCTGCATAGCGGCCACCGCTTTCTCGCGGTCCTGCTTGACGTTGACTTCATCCCAGTAGTTGTCATAGTGTTCCTGGAGGCCGGTGGCTGCAAAAGCGCGCACTTCCGTGGTGAGGTAGGACGAAGCGTTTACAAAATTATTTGCCTGGTAAGTCAATTCATACCGGTCGCTGTTGGCCCTTTCCAGTTGAAGGCTAACCCCGCTATAGGCCGCCAGTGACAGCACCATCATGACCAGCGCGGCAATAGAAGCGCCGTTTAAGATCATGGTGATTTTTGATTGGTCCATCGCTTTTTTCATGTTTTTCCTCCTAACACCGCCCTCGCGGCACCGCAAAACCCCCGCAAATGAGAGCCATTGGCTACAGTCTACATAACTATTTTACAGTATGTTGTCGAAAATAGCAATCCTTTTTTCTATAAATGCCGGCAAAAAAGCAGGAAGAAAATGGGCGTTATGCACAAAAAAGGGACGGCATAATACAGAGTTTTTTTGGTGTGTATAAAGAGAAACCATTTGTGTATTTCCTGTCCGCAGGACGGGGGATATATTGAAAACATCTTGGATACTCCGTTTTTTTCCTGTTTCTTGTGAAAAACGCTTGACGGGGCGTTTTGCGTGCGGTATAATAAGGTGTCTGCCAGAACACGGCGGACATATCCTTGCCCCTTCGGGGGCCTTATGTCCAAAAGGAGGTGTACAGGAATGGCAAAATATGAGACCATGCTGGTCACGAATGCCGCGCTGGACGAGGAGGCTACCGCTGCGCTCGTCGAAAAGTTCAAAACGCTTATCGCGGCAAACGGCACCATCGACTCTGTCGAGGAGTGGGGCAGGCGGCGTCTGGCTTACCCCATCAACAAGCAGAACGAGGGCGTTTATACGCTGATCAACTTTGAGAGCGCGCCGGAATTCCCCGTCGAGCTTGACCGTGTGTATAAGATCACGGACGGCGTGATCCGTTCGCTGATCGTGGCCAAGGAGGAGGGTACTCCCGCCGCGGCTGGAACGGAGGAGAAATAATGCTGAATGTAGCGGTATTGATGGGCCGCCTTGTGGCGGATCCGGAACTGCGGCATACCCCGAACGGCATTTCGACATGCACGTTCCGCATTGCTGTGGACCGCAGCTATGTGCGCAGCGGTGAAGAACGCAAAGCGGATTTTATTGATATCGTCGCATGGCGTCAGACGGCGGAGTTCGTCTGCAAATATTTCAAAAAAGGAAACCTGATCGCGGTGGACGGTTCCATCCAGACCCGCAACTATGAGGACAAGCAGGGCAACAAGCGCACCGCGTTTGAAGTGGTTGCGAATAATGTGAATTTCACCGGCGAGCGCAGCGCCAACGGCGGGCAGAGCAGCTATACCGTGCCCTCGCCTCCCGCGCAGGCGTCCCACGCGCCCGCCGCGCCGGAACCCGTCCCCGCTGCCCAGCGCCCCGTCCAGTCGGAGCCTGTCAGCTACGCGGTGGGCGACGCCGACCAGTTCGCCGTGATCACCGACGCCACCGATATCCCGTTCTGAGGGAACAAACTCAGGGAGTGTATAGAGCAGGGTGTTTTGCGTATTTCCCCGCCCTGCGGGCGGGAAAATGTACGGAAAAATTCTCCGCTGTTTGGACACACCCAAAATTTATAAGAAATGGAGGACGCTGAAATGCCTTTTGACAGAGATCGTCAGGACAGCCGGGGCGGCCGTCCCCGCGGACGCCGCAGGAAGGTCTGCAGCTTCTGCGTAGACCGCATCGACACGATTGATTATAAAGATATCCCCCGCCTGCGCAAGTATATTTCCGAGCGCGCGAAGATCATCCCCCGCCGCGTCACGGGCACCTGCGCATACCATCAGCGCGCGCTGACCGTCGCCATCAAGCGCGCACGCCACGTCGCGCTGCTGCCGTATATCAGCGACTGATATCGGGCTGCCGCCCGCCAAAGGGCGCTGCCCTTTGGAATCCTGCCAGAGGCCCTGCCTCTGGACTCCGCCAAAGGGGGCAAGCCCCCTTTGGAAACCCATCACGCGCGAAAATTGCATTTTCGCGCCCCACTTTCTGGGATGGGGCAGACAGAGACGCCGAAGGGCAGTTGTTGCTTGGATACTTTTTGAAACACGGACGCCGCCGGGATTTCCCCCGCGGCGTTCTTTTTTATGCTTTCGACTGCTTTTATTGCACCATCTGGCCCGCAGGCTCCGGCTCAATAATCCACGCCACCTGCTGATAGACCGGGCTTTGGCGGATAGCCGCAACAGCGGGGTCGTCCGGGTCATAGGCGGAAAGGATTGTGCGCACCTTCTCGGCTAATGCCAACAGCTCCGGGGATGTTTGCGGGCGGGCGTCCTCCATAAAACGATCCAACAAAAACTGCACCATATCTTTCTGGCCGGGGCAGGCGTTCAAACCTTTGCGCAGTAGGGCAAGATATTCCTGCGGTTTGCCGCTGTCCAGCGCTTCTAACGCAAATGCGCAGTACAGCCCCCAGCGGTGCATAGGCGGCAACAGAGCAGCGTTTTCTTCCGATAGCATCTGCGGCGCATATAGTAACGGTAGCAGCGCTGATTCTACCTGCACAAACCGACGCACCAGTGCAAGGCCAATCTCTGGGGTATCCTTGGGATATTCATCCTCTTTCACCTTTTTGGCAGGACAAACAAACACGCTGGCAGGTTTGTTGTTTTCTCCCAGTGACCAATCAAATGTATGCAGAGCTGCCAGCACAAGCGCCAACGCCCAATACTGGCTTTGCAAATCGGGATATACCTGCTCATCGCCCAGAGCCAATGCCAGCTGACGCGCCATATTTTTGCCATGTGTCAGTCTGGCGGCCAAGCCATCCAATATATCAACAGCAATAGGTTTTTCCGCAAGCGGGAATGCTACACCTGCTTCTAAAGCATGTTCAAAGGCCTCAATGGGCAGCATCTGCCAGTCTTCCACATCTGCCAGTATCGCGCGCATTTCCTCTGGATCGGCAGACATCATGATTTTAGCGGCGCGCCCTTCCTCGCATTGATCCGCCAAAGCCGCAAAGGACATGAATGCAGGGCGCCAGTAACCATTGTGCTCCTGTTCTTCCTCGCGGTAGGATTTTGAGAACGAAGCTGTGGCGATGGAATGAAACGCCGCAAGGCGCTGGCGCTGTTTTTGCCTGTCCGTCTCGTCTTGGTCAATCTGCTCATAAAAAGCAGTTAGAGCCGGTGCAATATCCACCCGGGTTTCGGCATGTAGCTGGCACAGCACGACCAATGTATTGCGCACCTGGCCCGGAGCAAGCTTGTCTCCTTCCAGCTCCCCAATGGCCTTTAACGCCTTTTCGCCCTGCCCATTTTGCAGATAGGCGTTTGCCAGTCCAATCTGTATTGTACGTTCAGTAACAGCGTCACCCGCGCGCAGACTGCCCACAGTCAGCTCCCGCTCGATTTTTGAATCCTGACCCATGACACGGTACACATGCAGGCCCTTCCGATAGGCTTCGGCATGCTGGATAGCCTCTTCCCATTTCTTATCGTCATAAGCGGCCATAAAGGCGGTATAGTGCAGGTCCACCCGCATAAAGATGGAATCTGGAAAAGTATCAGCCGCAAACGCGATCCATTCTTCCAGTTCGGGCATCTCACGCACGCGCGCTACTTCCATCGCATGGCTAAGGATAATTGGGCCGTAGTGCGCCCACTGTCCGCTCTTTTTTTGCACAAGCCCCACACCGGTGCGGATATATTGAATCAGGTCGGCATCCGCACCGCCGCTCTCAATGCATTGGTTCAGCGTGCGCAAATCGTTTGGCAATTCTGCCAGCCGTTGGCGCAGCAGTTCCATATTGCGTTTGGCTTTGTCCTTTCGGGCCTTTGGGTCCTCCAGAACATAGCCGTCGTGGTGCAGGACGGTATGGCACAGCCGTTCTGCAGGCTCCTGGTATATCCATGATTCATGGATTGCGCCGTGATACCGGTGCCCAGCAGACATACGCGCTAAGCGCAGCGCGCGGAAATCGCTGTATAATTCGCTTTTTTCTAACTCGATTGAGGAATAGTTGCGCTGAATCACAAAGGCAAAGTCGACCCTTTTCCTGCTTTTCAAAAACGCCAGCAGCTCGGAAATATCTGCGTCCAGCCATTCATCGCAGTCAATGGTCAGGTACCATTTACCGCTGCACCGCTCCATCACAGCGTTGCGCGCGGCGGCAAAATCGCCAATCCATGGGAAATCAAACACTTCGTCGGCATACCGTGCAGCGATGGCACGGCTCTCATCCTCTGCACCGGTATCCGCCATAATCAGCTCACAGGGAACGGCCAGCCGAAGCGGTTCCAGCGATTTCAGGCACCGCTCAAGACAGCGCTCCTCGTTTTTGAAAATCATGCCAATAGAAAGCAAGGGGGCTGTTGTCATATCGTTTTTCCTCCCATTAAAAATAGGGGCCGTTTTGCAACGGCCCCTATTTTGCAGTTCCAGCCGAAAGTTGGCGTTGCTTTTGCAGAGATTACCAATCCGCAAAAGGGAAATCTTATTGCAGCAGCTGGAGCACGCTCTGCGGCTGCTGATTGGCCTGGGCAAGCATCGCCTGTGCAGACTGAACCAGCACGTTCATCTTTGTGTAGTTCATCATCTCTTTCGCCATATCGGTGTCGCGGATGCGGCTGTTGGCGGCGGAGAGGTTCTCGGCGGCTACGTCCAGGTTGTTGATGGTGTGCTCCAGACGGTTCTGAAGTGCGCCCATGCCTGCGCGGGCGGTGGAAACACTGTTGATGGCTTTTTTGATGGTGTCGATAGCATCACTGGCAAGCTTCTCCTTGGTGATTTGCAGACCTGCCAGGCCGAGGCCCTTCGCGCTCATGTCCTCCACAGCAACCGTCATCTTGTTGAAATCGTCCGCAGTATCGCCGATCTGCAGGGTCAGGCCGCCATCGTCGATGGTCTTAGCTGTGTACGCCACCTCGCCGAATTCTTTGGGTGTCTTGGCCTTGTTTTCGATCGTGATCTTGCCGTTGTCGCTGTCTACAGTAACATTATAGGAACTGTCCAGCTTGGCTTTCAGGTTGTTGAGCGTGTCAACGGCAGTAGCGCCAATCTTCACGCCATTGGTGCCGGAGCCATCCTCGCTGAAGGTATACTTCGTGCCGGCCACGGTCAGGCTGTTGCCAGCAGAAATATTCACGAAATTACCGGCGGCATCCTTGGACAGAGTGATTTCTGCCTTCGCATTGGCGGCTTTGATGGTCTGGGTGAAAGCCTTCTTCAGCTCATCCGCCGTGAACTTACCCAAGTCAGCCGGATCAGTCTTTGCCTCTTCTTCAATCTCGATGGTCTTAACGTTGCCGCCGCGTCCTACATTGAAATTGAACTCGGTAGGGGTACCGTTGACGTCCTTTGTCACCTTCACGGTGCAGTGGGACATCTGCTCGGTGATGCTCTGCAGCAGCTCGTCGCCGGTCAGGCCCTTGGTACCGATGGTAACAGCAGTTGTCTTGCCGCCGCCGCCAAGCGGGGTCGAGGCATCGTCCGCCGTCTTGGTATTGTCAAACATAAAGGTCGTGTCGCCGATTGTCAGGCTGCCGCGGTCAATGATCGCCTGGGTGAGCTCCAAACTTGCGCCGGAACGCTTAGCGTCGCCCCCCGCCACCGGATCCTTGATTTCGATGATGTGGCAGTCTACACGGGTTGGCGTTACCGCCGAAGCGCCCATGCCGAATGTAAAGCTTATGTTTCCAGTAGGCACAACCGAATCTGCCGTGGGCGCGCCGCCATCTGCAGTCGCTTCTTTGAGATCGCTTCCGGCCTTCTGGCCCACATAGGTGAATTTCAGCTTATCGTTGTCCTTCGAGATAGTGTAAACATCACTCCCGATCACAGCCGCCTTGCCGTGGTACAGAGTTGCCAGATCGCCCGCCGTATAGGTTGTGGCTTCGGTGACACTGGAGGCCTGTGTGAACGAAACAGTGATAGCTGCCTGAAGCGCGTTTGCACCTGCTGAGGTGGTGTAAATGCTGACAGCTGTACCGCCAATGCTGCCGAGTGCAACCGTAATGGTCTGATCCGCAGCAGTGTTGGCCTCAACCTTATACTTAAAGTCGGCGAGGTTGATAGAGAATTCCGGATTCTGACGATCCTTGATGCTGTCGGGGTTTGCGTGGGTATTTATAACCACACTCACAGCCAGAGAGGTAGACGTGCCATCCAGAACGCCGTCACTTACGGCGTCTGCGGTGGTGATGCCGCTCGCTTTAATGGCGTTGTTCGCGGCAAGAGTGCCGTCGAGCAGCTTTGCGCCGTTGAAGTTGGCAGATTTGCTGATACGGTCAATTTCGTCCAGCAGCTGATCTACTTCGCTTTGCAGCGCGTCGCGCTCTGTCTGAGTATATGTGCCATTGGCAGACTTCGTGGCCAGCTCGACCATACGGTTGAGCATATCATGCACTTCGTTCAGGTTGCCTTCAGCCGTCTGAATCAGGCTGATGCCGTCCTGCGCGTTCGCGGAAGCGGTTTCCAGACCTTTGATCTGGGCTTTCATCTTCTCGCTGATGGCCAAACCTGCGGCGTCATCGCCCGCGCGGTTAATGCGGAAGCCGGAAGACAGTTTTTCAAGAGACTTCGCGACTGCGCTGTTGTTCATGCCAAGCTGACGATAAGCGTTCAGAGCCATCGTATTTGTTCTTACTACCATACCCATGAGTAAATCCTCCTGTTGCGGTTCAGTGCCAAGCCGGACGTCTTGTCAGGCTTATCGGCCAAAGACCGCTTTTTTCATTATTATTTATTTCAAGTTTCCCTCTCTGCCGTCCATACCCTGCGCTGCGCACTCACAGAATACGGGCGGTGGAGTGGGGAAACGTGAAATCACAAGAATAAGAAATAGCGTGGATACCTCGTGCCGCGCCTCTTTAATATCCGATTGCGGGTTTAGGGGCTGTACTTTGCGCCGCCTGTTTCCGCTCTTTCGCCCCCCTATCCGCCCGCTCCTCGCGGATAGCTCTCTTGCTCCGGCGAATGCTCTCGGCTTTCATAGCCTTGATTTTCTCCCAGCGTTCGGCGTCGCCCGCGTAATGCTCGCCGCGGGATATTTTCATCTCCGCCGGGGCGTCAATGGCGACCTTAAATTTATTGCCGGTGGTGCTGGTTTCAAAAATGGTGATGTAGATGTTGTCATTGATGACGATGGTGTCTCCGATGTTCCTTCCAAGCACAAGCATCTTCTGCAACTCCTTTCGCATGCGGGGGAACGTCTGTTTTGGTGTCTGTTGCGCGGGACGCTCCCTTCAGGCTTTGTGCGTAATGTTTGGGCGTCTTTTGGGCAGGATTTACAAAAAAGTATACTTTTTTGTAAATTGAGATACCCCAAAA
>CANCXY010000126.1 GCA_947381875.1 uncultured Clostridia bacterium
GCCAGAGGCGCTGCCTCTGGACTCCGCCAAAGGGGCGCAGCCCCTTTGGAAACCCGACCTGTTCCAGATTTTTTCCTGTGTGCGGTACATATAGTTTGTATTTATATTGCATGCGGCTTCCCGCATGGCTGGACAGGGAGGGGCTTGGCGTCAGGGATTTCCCCGCCTGCGTGGCGGCGGAAAGTACGGGGATCCCGCTCTGGCCGCTCCCTGTCATTCGATACAGTAAGTAGTATACCACAAATTTCCGTCTGAAACAACAATTTCTAAGCATGAAATTGTGGAAATGTTGAAAACTTACCCTTATCAGGCTGCTTTTTGGGCGAAAGAATGGCAAAAGTTTTTCGATTCGCGGGCAAAGGCTCTTGACATGGCCGCGCCTGTTCGGGTATACTTGATACCGTGCAGGGCTGTCCCTGCCAGAAATGATACAAGCCGCGCCGGGAAGCGCCGGAACAAAGGGTTTTTTGGATGGATTTCCTGCCCCGCGGGCGGGAAACAGGTGGAAAACCGCTCCGCGGTCCGCGCAGCTCCCGCCGCTCTCCTGACAAAGGGTGCGGAAGCGGATGAAAAAATGAAGGAGGAATTTTGATGGGTCCCACATTTCGTCCCAAGAAACGCCACCGGGCGGTGGTACACGGGTTTTTGGCGCGTTCCAAATCCTCAAATGGCCGTAAGGTCCTGAAGGCCCGCCGCGCGAAAGGCCGCGCAAAGCTGGCCGTGTGAGGATTCGCGCGTATTCGCGCCCGCCCCGCCGTGCAGCGTGCTGACCGTCAGGCCACCGGAAAGTGGCCTGTTTGCGTTTACCCGTTTCCGGGAAAAGGAAGGATGCCGCCCCATGCGCTATGTCCCCTTACAGTATAACAGCGATTTCACGCGCGCGTATAAACGGGGAAAGCCCTATGTACATGCCTATACTGTGCTGTATGTGAACAAAAACCGGCTGGGGCATACGCGCGTAGGCATTACCGCCAGCAAAAAGGTGGGGAACGCCGTCGCGCGCAACCGTGCGCGGCGCGTGCTGCGGGAGGCGCTCTACCAGACGCTGCCCCAGGACGTGGGCGGCTATGACCTCGTGTTTGTGGCGCGCGCGCTGACAGCCCGCATCAAAAGCACCCAGGCCGCGCGCGCGACGGCAAAGCTGCTGAGCGCGGCGGGCCTTGTGCCAAAGGCGCAGCCATGATCGGGCGGGCGCTGATCTTCCTGATCCGGTGCTACCAGAAATACATCTCCCCGCTTTTGGGGGCAAATTGCCGGTTCGTGCCCACCTGTTCAGCCTACGCGATCGAGGCCATCCGCGTACACGGCGCGGCCAAAGGGTCGGCGCTCGCGGTATGGCGTATCCTGCGCTGCAACCCCTTCGGCAAGCCCGGCTATGATCCCGTGCCCCCCAAAGGGAAATGGAAAAACACCGCGCGCTGATGGCGGGCTGCCGCCCGCACCTGCCCAAAGGGCGCCGCCCTTTGGAATCCTGCCGGGCGCTGCCCGGACCTGCCAGAGGCGCTGCCTCTGGACTCCGCCAAAGGGGCACAGCCCCTTTGGAAACCCATCCTGTTCCAGTTGGGAACAGCTTTTGATACACCAGGAACCGCCGCCAGGGCAGAGGGTTTTTGGATACCCCCGCCTTGCGGGCGGGGATAGACGGGGAATCCCTGCCCTGGGGCCGCACCTATGAATCAACGCCCGGCCCGCCGGGCAGTAAGGACGTTCGTACATGAATATATTAGGCTTTTTAGCGCCCATCTTCGGCGTTGTGATGGAGTGGATCTATAAGCTGGTGCCCAGTTATGGCTGGACGCTGATTATTTTCACGGTGCTTACCAAGCTGCTGATGTTCCCGCTGAGCGTGAAGCAGCAGAAAAGCACGGCGAAAATGGCGGCGTATAACCCGATGATTCAGGAGATCCAGAAAAAGTGGGCGAACGACAAGCAGCGCCAGCAAGAGGAGCTGCTCAAGTTCCAGGAGGAGACAGGCATGTCGATGACGGCGGGGTGCCTGCCGGTGCTGCTGAACTTCCTGGTGATCTTCGGCATTATCGAGGTGGTGTACCGGCCCCTGCAATATATCCTGCGCATCCCGCACGATATGATCACGCAGGCGGTGGAGGTGGCGAATAATTCCCTGGGAATGAACCTGAGCGCCGCCAACTTCATTGTACAGAACCATCTGATCAACGCCGTGAAGGATTCGCCGGATGTGTTCTCACAGCTTTTTTCCGCCGAGCAGATCAACGCCATCACGAGCTTCAATTTCCAGTTCTGCGGGCTGGACCTCTCCCAGATGCCCCGCTTCGCGTTTGACGCGGCCTCACTGGGGCTGCTGGTGATCCCCCTGCTGAGCGTTGTGACGATGATCCTTTCCCAGGTCGCCATGACGAAGATGAGCGGCACCGAATTGCAGGGCAGCATGAAGTGGATGACGTGGATCACAAGCCTGCTGTTCGTCTACTACGGGTTCACGGTGCCGGTGGGCTTTTCGCTGTACTACACAGTGTCGAATATCCTGATGATGGTACAGTCGATCGTGCTGAAAAAAATGTACGACCCGGCGGTAATCACCAAGCAGATACAGGAAGAAATTGAGCAGAAGCGCGCGGAGAAAAAGAAGAAAAAGCAGATAGAAGTGACGAGCGAGACAGGCGAGAAGAAGGTAAAGGAAGTGAGCGAGGCGGAGCTGGCGCGCATGCGCCTGGCCTACGCCCGCCAGTTGGACGAGGCGCGCTACAAAGAGGATGACCCCAAACCCGCCGAAGACGCGGCGGATGCAAAAAAGAAAAAGAAATAAAAATAAATTATCATAAAAAATCCCGTGCGGCAATACGGGACGTATTGCCGCGATCAAAAGTTTCGCCGGCCTTTTCTAAAGGCCGCAGGATTCCAAAGGGCAGCGCCCTTTGGGCAGGAGTCCAGAGGGCTGCCGCCCTCTGGGCAGCCCGGTTGTCAGGAGGAAGTTCATCATGCGAGAATCGATCAAAACAGCAAAGACGGTGGAAGAAGCCAAACAGCTTGCGTTTGCGGAGTTAGGCATTTCGGAAGACGAGGCAAGCTACGAGATTTTAGAAATGCCGCACCGCAAATGGTTCAGTTTTATCCCCGCGAAAGTGCGCGTGTTCATTGAGGAAGAAGAAGCGCCCGCGCCGGTCCAGCCCGCCCCCCGCAAAGCGGCGGAAAAACCGGCGCAGACCGCGCCCCGCAGGACGGCGGAAAAGCCCGCGGCCCCCAAGGCGGCGGAGAAACCTGCCGCGCCCGCCGCACCGAAAGCGGCGGAAAAACCCGTGCCGCCCGCACCTGCGAAAGAAGCGCCCAAAGCCCCCGCCGCGAAGCCGGAAGCCAAAAAGCCGCAGCCTGAAACAGCCGCGCCCGCGCCTCGGCAGGCCGCGCCGGAGGTTTCCTATCCCGCGCCCGCCGCGCAGTCTGCCCCCGCCCCGGCCCCTGCCGCGCGCAGTGAGGAGGCGTTTGCGCCCATTGACCTGAACGAGGACGAAAAGGCGCGCGCCGCCATCGACTACCTGCGTGAGGTATGCACAAAGATGGGCGCGGAAAACATCACATTCGAGCCGCTGAGCCAGGGCGAAGCGACCATCATCCGCATGGAGGGCGACGGCGCGGGCATGCTCATCGGCCACCGCGGCGAGGTGATGGAGGCCCTGAACTATCTGGCGAGCCTGGTCGCCAACCGTTCCGGCGGCGATTACCGCAAAATAAGCCTGGACGTGAACCACTACCGCGCGAAACGCGAAGCAAACCTGGAAGCCCTCGCCCGCCGCATCGGCGCAAAAGTGGCGCGCACAGGGCGTGGCCATACCCTGGAACCCATGAACCCCTACGAGCGCCGCATCATCCATTCGACGATCAGCGCGATGGAGGGCGTGCGCAGTGAATCGGTCGGCGAGGGCGCGAACCGCCGCGTCGTCATCACCTGCACAAGCCCCAATGCCCGGTTCCCCCGCGCCCCGCGCGGCGCACCCGGCGCGTCCCGTTCCTCCGGCCCCCGCGCCCCGCGCCCGTCCAATCGCGACAGCGCCCGTGCGCCCCGTTCCGGCGGCGGCCCCCGTCCCCCGCGTTCCAGCACCCCGCTCCGTGAGTTCGCCGACAGGCCCCGCAACCCCGACGCCGCGCCCACCGTTCCCCGCCGCACTGAAACCATCCGCGACGGCGCTGACCTTCCCCTCTACGGGAAAATCGAGCTGTAACGCCCGCCGGGCTGCCGCCCGGACCCGCCCAGAGGCGCTGCCTCTGGACTCCGCCAAAGGGGGCAAGCCCCCTTTGGAATCCCATCACGCGCGGCAATTTCATTGCCGCGCACCCCATTTTTGATGGGGGTGGCGTTGTCGCTGCGAGTAAAGGGGGCAGGTGGGTGCGTTTTCAAGGAAGTTTTCCACTTTTCAACATAGGGCATGGTGGAAAATGTTGAATATTCCACTGTGCCGGGCTATTCGCCGCGGACGGATTTTTCCGCCTGCGGCGTGTTTTTTATACGATAAGGAGAAATAATATGCCTGATAACTGGGAGGAGAAACAGGAGCCGCCGCGCGGCGCGGCGGTGGGCGCTGGCGCGCCTGCCGGGGCGGAGAACGGCGCGCCCGCCCCGGCCCCTGCGGGGACGAAAGTGAAGCGCCCGTGGTCGGAACAGGCGGCGTGCGCGTATCTGCTCACCGTCTTTCTGGTGCTGCTGGGGCAGACGGTGGGGCTGGTGCTGGAGTTTGTGCCGTTTTTGTGGAGTACGCCGCCGCTGGCCGCCGCGACGATGTACTATGAAACGTTCGGGATGTGGCTGGTGAGCGTCGGGTATATGGCGCTTACGAAGAAGAACCGTCCCATTTTGAAAGAGCTGACCCCCGCCGCGCCCGGCAATACGCTCCCCTTCCTGCTGATGGGGCTGTTGATTGGGTTCGGCATGAACGCGTTTTGTATCCTGATTGCCTGGATGCACGGGGATATTGTGTTGTCCTTCGCGCAGTGCGAGCCGCTGTGGCTGGTGGTGATCTTCGGCGGCGTGTTTATGCAGTCAGCGGCGGAGGAAATGCTGTGCCGGGGGTTTTTGTACCAGCGGCTGCGGCGTCGGTATAAGAACCCGGTCGTCGCGATTGTGGGCAATTCGGTGCTGTTCGGTATGCTGCATCTGCTGAATGACGGCGTGACGGTGCTTTCGTTTTACAATATCTGCATTGTCGGCGTGCTGTTCTCGCTGATGGTGTATGAATTTGACAGCCTCTGGTGCGCGATGGCGGCGCATGCGGCGTGGAATTTTACACAGAATATTGTATTCGGCCTGCCCAACAGCGGCATCCTTACGCCGTATTCGGTCTTTGTCAACGACCACGCCGCCTCGCGGGACAGTTTCGCGTACAATATCGGGTTCGGGATTGAGGCGACCGTCGTTTCGGCGGCGGTACTCACGGTTGGCTGCGTGGTGCTGATATATCTGGGCAGGAAACGGCGGCGGGCAGGTGATGCGGGATGATGCTCTATGCGCACAGAATGGCGCAGGCGTTCGAGAAGCACGGTATTCCGAAGGACGACGCGCAGTTTGAAGCGGCGGAGATTTACCGCCATGCCACGGGTGAGGACCCGTATATCCGTGTGAAGGAACACCCGTACTATGTGCGCGGCCAGCAGCTTTTTATGAAGGACGCCAGCGAGCGCCGGTGCCGCCGGGAGCCGATCCAGTATATCCTCAAAAACTGGGATTTCATGGATTTACGCCTTTCGATGGGGCCGGGGGTGTTCATCCCGCGCGCGGACACCGAAATCGTGGCCGATGAGGCGATCCGCTTCGCGCGGTCGGCGGGGCAAAACGCGCGGGCCATAGACCTGTGCAGCGGCACCGGGGCAATCGCGATTGCGCTTGCACGGCACGCGCCGCAAACAGCCGTCATGGCGGTAGAGCGTTCCCCGGAAGCGCTGAAATACCTGCGCGAGAACAACGCGGCCTACGGGGGGAACGTAACGGTGATGGAAGCGGATGTGTTCACATTCCAGAACCGCCTGATAGATGGAAAGATCGACCTGATTGTGTGCAACCCGCCCTATATCGCGCCGGAGGAAAAGGAAACGCTGCCGCCGGAGCTGAGCTATGAGCCGCCGGAGGCGCTTTTCGCGGAAAACCACGGCCTCGCGTTCTATGAACACATCGCGCCCGCCTATCTCCCGGCGCTGAAACCCGGCGGCGCGCTGATCCTGGAAATCGGCTGGAAACAGGCAAAGGCGGTAGAGGAAATCTGCCGCGACGCGGGCTACACAGACATAACCATCCGCCGCGACTTATCGGAAAACCCGCGCTGTGTCAGTGCCCGCAAAAAAGCAGATTGATCTTACCCTTCTCCCCCGCAGAAAGCGGGAAAAAGGGAGTGTCCACATCACGGATTTATTGCCGTGTGTTTCCCCGCCCGTAGGGCGGGGAAACACACGAAAACACCCCCCGCATGGGACACTCCCCGGAAAGAACACCCCGCCGCGGGTGCATCCAAAGGATAGGCGCGCGGCAATGAAATTGCCGCGCATGATGGGTTTCCAAAGGGGGCTTGCCCCCTTTGGCGGAGTCCAGAGGCAGAGCCTCTGGCAGGATTCCAAAGGGCAGCGCCCTTTGGGCAGGTCCGGGCGGCAGCCCGGCAGAAAGGGGACAGTATGGCAGAAAAGAAAAAGGCTTCGGCAAAAAAGGTGCAGGTGCAGCCGGCGGACAAAAAGACGGCGTTGGCGACGGCGCTGGCGCACATTGAAAAGCAGTTTGGCAAAGGGGCCATCATGAAACTGGGGCAGAATGTGACAATGCAGGTGGATTCCATTTCCACGGGCAGTTTGTCGCTCGACCTTGCTCTGGGAATCGGGGGGCTGCCGCGCGGGCGCATCGTGGAGGTGTTCGGGCCGGAGGCTTCGGGCAAAACGACGCTGGCGCTGCACTGCATCGCCGAGGCGCAGAAGAACGGCGGCGAGGTGGCGTTCATCGACGTGGAACACGCGCTGGACCCGGTGTATGCGCGGGCGCTGGGCGTGGATATCGACCGTTTGCTTGTCAGCCAGCCGGACACGGGGGAACAGGCGCTGGAAATCTGTGAGGCGCTGGTGCGGTCCGGGGCGATCGACTGCATCGCGGTGGACTCTGTGGCGGCGATGGTGCCCCGCGCCGAAATTGAGGGCGATATGGGCGACGCCCATGTCGGTTTGCAGGCGCGTTTGATGAGCCAGGCCATGCGCAAGCTGACCGCGCTGATTGGCAAGACGAATACCGTTGTCATTTTCATCAACCAGCTCCGTATGAAAGTGGGCATCAGCTACGGCAACCCGGAGGTGACGGCAGGCGGCAACGCGCTGAAATACTATTCCTCCGTGCGTATCGACGTGCGCCGCAGCGAGGCGCTCAAGGATTCCGACGGCGTGCAGATTGGCTGCCGCACAAAGGCGCGCGTGGTGAAAAACAAAGTGGCCCCGCCGTTCCGGGAGGGCATCTTTGACATCATGTTCGGCGAGGGCATTTCCAAAGTGGGCGAGATCCTCGATTTCGCGGTTGAACTGGACATCATCCAGAAAAGCGGCGCGTGGTTCAGCTATGGGGAAACGCGCATTGGGCAGGGGCGTGACAACGCAAAAAAATTCCTGCTGGAACACCCTGACATTGCCGCCGAAGTAGAAAAGAAAGTGCGCGAAAACGCCGACAAGCTCTCCTTTGGCAGCAAAAAGAAATCTTCCAAGAAGAAAAAGGGCCTGGACGATATGGATATGGACCCGGAAGATGAGGTCGTAGAGGACGACGACGCAGACGACGAGGACGGGGACGACGAAGCGCCGGACATTGACGAGAGCGAAGCGCCCGCCTCTGAGGAACCCGCGCCCAAAGCGCGCCAGCCCATCAACATCCAGATGGAGGAGCCGTGACGCCCCAAAAGCGCCCGCGCCCCACAGAGGACACTCCCCTGTCCCCTGCCGAAGAACAGCGCGCCGCCATTGACAGGGCGCTCACCTGCCTCACGGGCCGCGACTACGCCTCCGGCGAGCTGTACGAAAAGCTGCGCGAACGTTTCAGCGACCGCGCGGCAGCGGCGGCGGTGGCGGAAATGCGCGGACAGGGGTATTTGGACGACGCGCGGTATGCCGCTTCGCGGGCGCGCTATTTAGGAGAGGTAAAGCACAAATCCCCGCGCGAGATACGACAGATTTTACGCGGCAAGGGCGTTTCGGACGAGGATATCACCGACGCCATCGACGCGCTGGAGGACTACGACGAAACAGAAGCCTGCCGCGCGCTGGTCGAAAAACAATACCTGCGCAAGTTGGAGGCTGGGCGGGAGGACCTGGTGATTGCCGCGCTGATGCGGCGCGGGTTTTCCTATGGCGTGGCGCGGGAGGCGATCCATTCTATCGATTCCCCCGCCGAAGGCGGGTGAATGCCGGGCTGCCGCCCGGACCTGCCCAGGGGCTCCGCCTCTGGACTCCGCCAAAGGGGGCAAGCCCCCTTTGGAAACCCATCACCTGCATCGTTGGACGCGAGCGGTTCGCCGCCAGGGGGCTTTTGTGTATTTCCCCGTCCGCAAGGCGGGGAGATATACAAACAACAGGAGGATACGCTTATGCGGATTGCTTTGATTTCTTTGGGGTGCCCGAAAAACCAGGTGGACGCGGACGTGATGTGCCACGCCCTGCTGGAAAAAGGGCATACGACAACCGACGACCCCGCCGCCGCCGATGTCGTGATCGTGAACACCTGCGGCTTTATCGAGAGCGCGAAGCAGGAGGCCATTGGCGCGATTTTAGAGATGGCGGCGCTGAAAAATACACGGCCGCGTTTGAAGATTGTCGTCACCGGATGCCTCGCCGAGCGGTACCGGCATGAAATCGCGGTCGAAATTCCCGAAGTGGACGCCGTGGTGGGGCTTGGCTCTCATGCTGCCCTGCCCGCCATTTTGGAGCGGCTGACCGGGGAAACTACGATGGAGTTTTACGGTGCGAAGGAATCGCTTCCGCTGGGCGGGAAACGGGTGATCAGTACCCCGGCGCACTTTGCCTACCTCAAGATTGCCGAGGGCTGTTCCAACCGATGCAGCTATTGTGCCATCCCCCTGATTCGCGGGCCGCTGCGCAGCCGCACTATCCCCGATGTGGTGGCCGAGGCGCGGTTTCTGGCGGGCGAGGGCGTGAAGGAACTGATCGTCGTGGCGCAGGACATCACGGCCTTTGGCCTTGACCGGGGCGCACCGGAGATTGCGCCGCTGCTAAATGAGCTGAATCGGATAGACGGCATTGAGTGGATACGCCTGCTCTATGCTTACCCGGAGCGGATCACGGAAGAATTTGTCGCGGCGATGGCGCGCAATGAAAAAGTGCTGCATTACTTAGACGTACCCATCCAGCATTGTAACGCGGATATCCTGCGCTCCATGCACCGCGCGGGCACGCCGGAGACGATCGAACGCGCACTGGCGCGCCTGCGTGCGGCTATGCCGGATATCACCCTGCGCACGACGCTGATTGCGGGCTACCCCGGCGAGACGGAGCAGCAGTTTGAGGAGCTGTGCGCATTCGTGCGCCGTCAGCGGTTCGACCGCCTGGGATGCTTTGCCTACAGCGAGGAGGAGGGCACCCCCGCCGCCGGGTTGGAACAAATGCCTTTGGAGGAACGCGAGGAGCGCGCGGCGGCGGTGATGCGCATACAGGCGGAGATT